>NZ_CAJLUB010000069.1 GCF_905209685.1 uncultured Veillonella sp.
TCATTTGATAGTATCCTGGACTCATATCAAGGTAATGACGATGTGGATTTTCAAAACGTTGTTCTTCAGGCCAAATTTCAGTTTCTAATTGGTCTTTAACATATTGACGAAGCTCATCTAAAGTTGGTAATTCTACTAGTAATTTTCCATCCTTAATAATGAGTTGTTTCATTTCTTTGAAAGTACAGTTTTCAAAGTACAATTCACGCCACGGTTGTTCTGGATCAATATAACGATATGGTTCGGTTGTATCTGGTACCTCTTCTAACAATGTTAATAAATCTGCAATGGCACGACCTTTCTCATTGTACACGCGGTACACCTTTTTAAAGCCTGGGTTCGTAATCTTTTCAACAGATTCGGAAATCTTAATACGAGGCTCCCATACGCCATTTTTTTCAACCCCAGCAATCTTGTAAACTGCACCAAATACAGGATCGCTCTTAGAGGTAATCAGTCTTTCACCTACCCCGAAGATATCGATAGGCCCGCCTTGGATTAACAAGGATGTAATCGTATATTCATCAAGGCTGTTGGAAGCCATAATTTTACAATCTTCTAAGCCTGCTTTATCAAGCATGCGGCGTGCTTTTTTAGCTAAGTACGCCAGGTCACCAGAATCAAGGCGAATCCCTTTTAAACGTTTTCCCATAGGTTCTAATACATCTTTAGCTACTTTAATTGCATTAGGTACACCAGAGTTTAGAACATCATAGGTATCAACGAGGAATACAGCTCCATCTGGATAGACTTCAGCGTAAGCTTTAAAAGCTTCGTATTCTGAATCATGATACATAACCCAACTATGAGCCATCGTACCGCTCACAGGGATGCCAAATTGTTGGCCTGCTAAAACAGTTGCCGTAGACTGCACCCCACCGATATAGGCTGCTCTCGCACCATATACAGCGGCATCCACATTATGAGCTCGACGGGCACCAAAATCAGCTACAACGCGACCATCTGCGGCGCGTACAATACGATTGGCCTTTGTGGAGATAAGGGACTGATGGTTCATCATAGTTAGCACTGCAGTTTCTACGATTTGTGCATCTATGAGAGGCGCTACGATAGTTATAACCGGTTCATTGGGGTAAATAATAGAACCCTCTGGGAATGCATATACATCACCAGTAAAGGAGAAATCTTTTAGATAGTTTAAAAACTCCTCACTAAAAATACCTTGGGCCCGTAAAAAATCAATATCACGTTCATCAAAGTGTAAATTTAAAATGTACTCAACGATTTGTTCAAGACCACCAAAAATGGCAAAGCCACCCTTGTCTGGATTGCGTCTAAAGAATACATCAAACGCGACGCGATCCGTGTTTTCGTGTTGCGTAAAATAGCCGTGTGCCATGGTCATCTCATAAAAATCCATAAGCATACTAATATTGCGACTGTCGTGTTGCATCGGTTCACCAACCTTCTAAAATCTAATGGATTTGTAAAATCGTTAATCGTATAACCTCATTATACATTATTATTCCTATATAGCTAGTCTCTACATGTGCTAATGCTTGCATTACTATCCTAATAATCATTCTTGTGATATAACTATATATATACTAATTATTTATATATTCCATATATATGTCGATGAAAGTTATCACTGAAACAAATCCAATTATTAGTATTAATTCGTATACTAATAAAATTACTACGTATTCAGTGTAATCAACCAATATATATCTATTATTTACATCAGAATGAAAGGAACCATTATGGAATCAATCGTTCAAGCAAAACGCGTATTAGAAATATTTAAAGAAATGAGCCAAATTCCTCGTGAATCTGGCAACGAAAAAGGCATTAGCGACTATATCGTAAACTTCGCTAAAAACTTAGGTTTAGAGGTTCATCAAGACGACCAATATAATGTAGTCATCAAAAAACCTGCATCTCCAGGTTATGAAAATCGACCTTCTATCATCCTACAAGGTCATATCGACATGGTATGTGTTCGTGATCACGACTCTAACCATGACTTCACTAAAGACCCAATTGCCAATATCATCGAAGGCGAATGGATGCATGCAGACCACACTACATTAGGTGCGGATAACGGCATGGGTGGTGCGATGATGCTTGCTATCCTTGAGGATGATAGCCAACAACATGGCCCTATGCAATTATTGTTCACTACGAATGAAGAAACTGGTATGGATGGCGCTTTCGCTATTAAAGAAGGCCAAGTAAGTGGTGATTACTTGCTCAACCTCGATACAGAAGTAGAACACGATTTTACTGTTAGCTGTGCTGGTGGTTGCCACGTTCATGTAAACATTCCTTTATTGCGTGAAAACAACCAACCTGGTTATGATGCAGGCTTATCCCTTACCGTAACAGGCCTTAAAGGCGGTCACTCTGGTATCGAAATCTGCGAACAACGTGCTAATGCTAACCAAGTATTAACACGCGTGCTCTATGACATTCAACAACAATATCCTGTATGCTTAGCATCCTTTGAAGGCGGTGTAAAACATAATGCCATTCCTTCTAAAGCAGTAGCTACATTATCCGTACGCGCTGAAGATGTAGAAGCCATCAAAACTTTAATTGAATATCAAGAGAAACAATATCTCCATGAGTATGGTATCCAAGATCCAGGTCTTAAATTTGTCGTAGAAGATGTCGCAACACCTGATGTAGTCTATGCGGATGATACAACAGAAGCCCTCATTACTTACATCTATCTTGCACAAGATGGTGTTCATTCTGTAAGCAAATCTATCCCAAATCTTGTAGAAACTTCTGACAACATCGCAATCGTACGCGAAAATGAACATACTATTGAAGTACTCATCTCTATTCGTAGTTCTAACAGTAACAGCCTTGAATTCTTAGCAAAGAAAATGCTTCTTCTTGCAAAAACACTTGGCGTATCTGCAGAACGCACTGGTGGCTATCCAGCATGGGAATATGACAAAGGATCAAAACTTGAAGAGCAAGCTATTTCCTTACATAACGAAATGTTTGATACACCAGCGAATGTCAACGCAATTCATGCCGGTCTCGAATGTGGCTTGTTAAAAGGTGTACTACCAAATACACAAATGATCAGCTTTGGTCCTACTATCGTAAGTCCACATACACCAATGGAACGCGTTCATTTACCATCTGTTGAAAATGTATATGTATATCTAAAAGCTTTATTAGCTAAGTTACAATAAACATAAAATAGTAATATTGACTATATACTTTATGTATAATTTGGTATACTAAAGGTAATCTAACTAGAGATTTATATAACGAATTCTCTTCTCACCCTCCTATAAGGAGTTCAGTCAACTCTCCCTCGACTGAGTCTTCTATAGGAGGGATTTTTTTATATTCTTCTCCCCAAATTTAAAATTAATATTTATTCATAGAGGAGTATCTCTTCATATATACGTGAATCGATATATACAATACTTTTCACAATTAATTATGAATATTAAATACATCTGTCACTATACTCATATAAGGTATATAACCAATATATTTAATGAGAATTTTAAGAAAAATAGTACTTTCATAACTATGCATATACCCTAGGGTGTATTTTCTGTGTTATCCTATAGGTGTATACTGTGTTTACATTACTCAGGAGGTACGTATGATCCCTATTGTTATCATATCCGGATTTCTAGGGTCTGGAAAAACAACATTTTTACAACACATACTAAAAGAACATAAATCTACAGATAAAATTTTAATTATAGAAAATGATTTTGGTGAAACCAGCCTCGATGCAGCAAATCTTGCAAAAACAGGGGCTACCATTCGTGAAGTTACATCTGGCTGTATTTGCTGTAGCTTGCAAGGAAATTTCCAACAAGCACTGCTCGACATTCTGCAAAATTACGATGTAGATACCATCTATATTGAACCATCAGGGGTCAGCAAATTAAGCGAAATCATCCATACATGCGAGGATGAAGAGATTGCAAAATCCGCCTATGTTCATGCATCGGTAACCACCGTAGATGCCATGCAAGCACCTATGTTTATCAAAAACTTTGGCCTCTTCTTTAAAGATCAAATCACAAATAGTGATGCCATCTTCTTAAGTCATACCGAAGATATCCAACAAACAAGCATTACAAAACGTATGATTCACGAGTTAGCACCAAATACTCCAATTCACGAAGAAGCATGGAGCACCATTGCGTTACGAGACTATATCAAACGTCTCTATCATTGTCATGATGACCACTCTCTACATGACGAACATCTATTTATGAGCCATACCTTTAAAGACTTGCGTACGCTCACATTAGTTCAATGGAAAACCATCTTAGAAGGTATGCCAGATACCGTACTCCGTGCTAAAGGGATTGTACCGACCGCCGAAGGACCTCATGAGTTGCAATACGGTACCCATTACTGTTCCCTATCCCCTAGTGAGTCCACGGACTATAGCTTAGTTGTTATTGGTACAGATTTTAATGTGCCAATGGTACATAACGAAGTGTGTCAATCATGATACCTGTTTATATCGTTACCGGATTCATCGGTTCTGGTAAAAGTACTTTCATAAATGAACAACTACAATATCGTAAAAAGCTTGGTGGCACAGCATGTATCAGCGCCGAAGAAGGTACTGTATCACTCATCAAAGAAGGATTACAACTCAATCCTGATAGGCTTAGTGCAATTACGCCTAATGAACCCCACACATATAGTTCTATAGCTAATGAAATCGCAAGCTATATCGACAAGGTAAAGCCTAAAGAAATATGGATTGAATGGAACGGTATGATCAGCTTTCACCAACTAGAAGCCTTGCTATATAGTGATAAGCTGCGCCATCTATTACAAATCGAAAAGGTATTATATCTTTGTACAGACCAATTCGTTGCATCCATTTTGCCTGGTTTAGGTAATGATGTAACAAGCCAATTATATAGTGCCGATTGTATCATCACAGAAACCGATACACATCACGCCTTATTACGGACCTATAACAGTGACGCCAAGATTGTAACTGCGCCAGCGCCAGAAAAGGTAGCAGAATTATGCCGCAATTCTACGTGGGGACTCATACCAAATCTATTAGTTATCGGCATTACAGCCTACATACTATTAGTCACTGCATTCCGTCATGACATTCCTTACTCTATTCATCAATGTTTTGCCATCATTACAGGCCTCATTATCGAGGCTATCCCGTTCCTATTATTAGGAACCATTGGATCAACAGTCATTCGCTATTTCGTACCACAAAGAATACTGCTAAAACTATTAGGAAATCATTCTTGGAAGAGCTATGGTGCCGCTATGGTTAGTGGTTTAGCCTTACCAGTTTGCGACTGTGCTATTATTCCATTATTTAAAGCACTTACAGATAGAGGCGTACCATTATCTGTAGCCATCCTATTTATGCTCGCCAGCCCAATCATCAATCCGATTACTATTCTATCCACCTGGTATGCCTTCCCAGATAATCCAATGATCTCCGTATGGCGTATCATACTTGGCCTTGGCGTAGCTTTATTGGTAGCCTTATCATTCCGTTTTATACCACCATCTACGTCTATGATGAAAGCTAAAACGGCACAGAACCTAAGTTATGAAGAAATCGTCTTAGAAGCATCGAAAAGTAAACATATCAATAAAAGAAGATTACTAATTCATATGGAAAAAGAGTTCTCCCAGCTCTTATTCTATTTCTCCATTGCAGCTTGTGTACTATCCGTAGTACAAGTGTATGGAAAGCCTTGGCTCATCAATGCCGGTATCACATTACCTGATGTGTGGTCCATCCCAATTCTGCTATTATTGGCGTTCTTCTTCTCTGTTTGCTCTACATCAGATGCTATTATAGGCAAATCCTTGAGCACTCTGTTCCCTATGAGCTCAGTCATGGGTTTCCTCATCTTAGGACCTATGCTCGATATTAAAAATGTATATATTTTAAAACAATATATGCCTACATCATTTATTCTTCGTCTAGGCTTAACAATTGTTGTTATATCCTATTTAGCCGCATTAGGTTTTCAATTCTTTTTAAGCTAATGTTTAGTCATTACTATTTCAGTTCTTCATGAATATAAAAGGAGATGATTCTATGAAATTAGGACTTAAAGATCGCTTTTCCATTGTGAAAGGCTTACTTTACCTCACCTTAGGTATCTGCTGTGTATACCTAATCGTAACCGGTCGTTATTTGAACTATATCGCACCACGATATGAACTACTGCTAGGCATTAGCAGTGTAGCTCTCATATTAGGCGGATTGGCTACGGTTATTTGGGCTCCATCGCGCTATTATAAACACAACTGGCGCTCTATCGTACCTATCATTATTCCCGTAGTATTGCTCATCGTTCCCCCTGTCCTTGTGCCTACAACTAGTGTTCAAGGTGCTGCACGCATCAATGATGATACAAACAACTTCGACTTTACAAATGATGCCATCGGCGAGGTGATTACTGTTAATAGTGAAAGCAAAGAGCCTGGCATTTCTAAAGATAAAAAAGAAATTGTGTTAAATTCAGATAATTTCTATCAAACAATCGTAAAGGTTGGATCTAATGTAGACCAATACAAAGACTACACAGTATATATGACAGGCTATGTAAACCGCGATGATAACACGCTAAAATCTAATGAATTTACCATCTCTCGTATGGCTATGTCCTGCTGTATTGCTGACGTGGCACCGATTGGCATGACCGCCTATAAACCAGATGGCGATAGTTTAGCCAATGAACAATGGGTTTCTATCGAAGGCAAAGTATCTACACGAGATTTCCACGGTCGTCAACAACCATACGTAGAAATTACAAAAATAAAATCAGCAGAACCTATTTTAGGTTATGTATATCCTTAAACAAACAATCTTAAATCGATAGCCTTAAAGAGGCTTAAATAAATATATAAACAATAAACAAAAACCGAGGCCTAATGCCTCGGTTTTAATAAACATATATTTAGTAAACATATAATAGTATTATATTAGGACTATATTATCGATGTAACTCTTTAACAATTCGTTTGCCAAGAGATGCAGCAACGGCACAAAGGAAGATGTCTGGACCTACGGGAATCAAGAAGCATGTAATAATAACGGCCTCTACCCCAATTGGTTTACCTAAGTACAAATTCATAATGAAGTATAGATAAATCATTCCAAGGCCATACACGATAAATAGATTTAATATAGATCCTGCTAATAGTCGCTTAAAGGACAATGTTTCCATAGTCTCTGCAATACGGCCCACTGCATAAGCACCTACCATAAAACCAATTAAATAACCAAAGGTGGGTTGTAAAATGTAACCAGGACCACCACCAGATGTAAAAATCGGTACCCCAATTAAGCCTAATACAATGTAAATACCAACACTAGCAGCACCTAATCGACTACCTAACACAATGCCTGCGAGGGTAGTAAATAAGATTTGTAATGTAAATGGACAATTAGGTAATGGTACCCGTATGAAAGCACCTACAGCAATTAATGCTACAAAAAGTGCTGTCATCGTTAACTGACGGGTGGTAATGCGACCTTGTTTCGATACTGTGGAACTCATGGTATACCTCCATTGATAACACATCAACAAACTACTAACTACCTAAATTAAATCACTTGTATTTTTAATTGTCAACTATGTATATTGACTTTTAGTTAACTATATAGTCTAATACTATATATACAGCAATTCCAAGTATTTTGTTTTTTTGACTATATATTATAGTTATTATCAATCGTTCATAATAACTAAAAGATATACTCATCTTCATACAAAAAACTTTAAATTTCATTTTATATTCATGTAGCAACATTAAATTATACGTAAGTAGATTGAGTAAAATCTACTTTCACAAAACAGTATATAAAAGTACCTTATATTAGGAGGCATTCATTATGAAAAATGTTAAGAAAGTATCAAAGGTATTATGTGCATTTGGCGTTAGTACAGTATTATTAGCAGGTGTAGTTGGCGCAGCTAGCAACCATGCTTATAACAACAATAGTAACTGGAAAGGCGTTGGTAGCGTAGCTCCATCCGCTCAAGCTAACTATTCTGTTGATTACATGGGCGCTGTTACAGTATTCCAACAAAACTTCCCTGGCGCTACTGTAAAATCTATTTCTTACGATGCTAAACACAACCCTTACTATGAAGTAGAAGGTTACTACAACAACCGTGCAGTAGAACTTAAAGTTGATGAAGCAACTGGCCAAATTGTTGGTAAAGAAGTAAAAGGCTATGCTAAAGCTAACAAAACTATTAACGTTCAAAACATCATCATCCCTGAAGTAGCTGAAACTAAAGCTATGGAAAAAGTTGGTTCTGACTTCCAAACTGTAGAATGGACTGTTGAACGTGAAAACGGTCGTGCTGTATACGAATTCGATATGACAACTGGCGGCGGCAAAAAAGCTGAAGTAAAAGTTGACGGCATGAACGGTAAAGTGTTAAGCGCTAAAGTAAAAAGCACAAAATACTAAGATTTTAATTCATCAAGTGAACCCTATCCTAACCCACTTAGATGACACACTACACATATAACACACATACTATACACACAGTATCCACTGGATACACTCTCTAACACAAACTAACACACAAACTTAGAGAGCCCCCTATGACTCACAAAGGGCTCTCTCAAAACCCTATCTCACACAATAGGTAAAAGGTCTGTGCTCACACACCACAGACCGAACATTATACACACTATACTCCCTTTAAAAGACCTTGGATCGTTGAATCCAAGGTCTTTTTTCTATTCCCTATCCTCTATCTTCTATCCTCCAGATATTACTATATATTTATAGATGTCTACCATAACCCAACAATCTAATTTACAATTAACTAGGATACATTCTTCAACACAAAAAGACCTCCCACGAAGGGAGGTCTTTTGTATAAGTTTTATAGGTCTGATAGTTTGTGTTCTATTTCTTAAGCGAGGTCATGCTCAAGAATGTCATTTGTATGTTCTGAAAGTTTGATCTATAGTATTTCCACAATGGAAGTAAGAAATTATGCTTTATCCAAAGCTTGTGCCAAGTCTTCGATGATGTCATCGATATTTTCAAGGCCGATGGATACACGGATCATATCTGGTGTTACGCCAGCAGATTTTTGTTGTTCTTCGTTAAGTTGTG
>NZ_CAJLUB010000070.1 GCF_905209685.1 uncultured Veillonella sp.
ATCCATGTGTTTAGGCTAGTAAATAATATGTGTCCAGGAAAATGGGTACATATCATAGTAAAAGGGGCTTTATTACTGTAGTTTAATATTTAGCCTATTATAAGTTAATAGCTATAATAGATAATTTAACTGATATTTATTTTTATTGAATACTTGCCATAGATAGGTAGCAATATTCGTAGAAATGACCACGAAGCGCAATTAACTCTTCATAAGTTCCATCTTCTATAATTTGACCTTTATCCATAAATAAGATACGGTCCATTTGCTCTAATCCTTCTAACTGATGTGTAATGTATAAGCATGTTTTATCCTTTACATATTCCATCAAATCACGATGTAAAGCCTTTCTTGTTACTTGATCTAAACCTTCCAATGGTTCATCCAATAAAACGATTTGTGGATTTCGCAAGAATAATCGAGCTAATGCAACCCTTTGACGTTCACCACCACTTAAGCCATGACCACCACTACCAACAATCGTATTAAGACCTACTGGCAATCTATCCACTACAGAGCGCAAGGAAGCACGATCGATAGCACACTCTAAATCAGCTGCTGAAGCATCCGGCCTTGCTAGTCGAATATTATCCTCAAAGGACGCATGGAAGATATACGTATCTTGTGTAATAGTTCCCAACGCATTACGCCATGTATCTATAGAAATATCCTTTAATTCTACGTCACCTACATGAATGGAACCACCATAATCATATAAACGCTCAAGCATATTAAATAATGTAGTCTTACCAGAGCCACTAGCACCAACGATGGCAACTGATTGACCTTGCTTAATGTCTAATCTAAGATGTTCATAAATACAACGCTCTTTATTATAACCAAAAGATACATCGGTAAAGGTAATATCTCGATTAGCATTGAATGGTTTTGGTGCCTTCGGGTCTACCACAGGCATTGGCTCATTGGCGAGTGCCATGAGACGACTCGTAGCTACCTTGCTTTCAGCACCATGATGAACGGCAGCAATCATAGGTTGTAACGCCTCAAACCAAGCTTGTGTACCAATGGCAGCAACCGCTACCATAACACTAGCCCAAGCGCCGGTCAAAGCATTAGCAGCCAATATGGCTACAATAACAACAGTAATTTGCACACCACCTAGGAACAGCGTATTCCCTAAGTTCATGCCACGCTCAATAACACCCTTATTAGTATCAACAATATGCATCATATGTTGAATACGATGATAGACTAAATCTTCATTGCCATAGCTAATGACATCCTCTAAGCTATCCATAGTATCACTTAATAGTGATTTATACTCCCCTTGTTGAGGTCCAATCTCAGTCAATGATTGTTTATTATGAGCATATACAACTAAAGGCAATACCAAACCTAATACTAGGGACGACAAAACTATAGGCGTAACCAAAGTGCTATCAATCGTAGAAACGCCATAGGCTACTAAAACAGTTAAAGCAATGGCTGCTACAGGAGGAATTAATGTGCGCAAATAGAAGAATTGTAATACTTCTATATCCCCCATAATACGGCCTAACATATCCCCCGCACCAAAGCGTTTAAGAATAGCTGGTGCTAATGGTTCCAAATGAGCATAGAACCATACACGTAAACCATATAATCCTTGGAATGCCATCCGATGAGATGTATAGCGCTCAAAATAGCGACATACGGCACGGCTAACGCCGAAGAATCGAACCCCTACAATGGCAAGGCTCAAATAAGTAAGGCCTGGTTGCAATGCAGCTGAAGCCAATAACCATGCAGACACAGTTAAAAGCCCTACATTCATGAATACCGTTAAAAATGTAAAAATCAAAGCTAATACTAAAGACCACTTTGCAGGACTTAATACAGAGAATAATAAACGCCATCCTTGTAAGCCCATAGTAGACGTTGACACTTCAGATGTATGTGTATCGTTTCCGCGTACATAAGCACCTTTTTTATCAACAGGAATTGAATAATCTAGGTCATCTCTATCTTGAATATCAAATGATTTCCCTGTTTGCAACTGCTCTTCAATAGTTGAAGAAAATTCGCCTAAACCAGAGATGACCAGGTCTTTAAAATATCCATCTACCGCAATAAGCTCTTCATAAGAACCTTGTTGAATAATGCGCCCCTGTTTTAAAACGTATAACGTAGAAGCCCAGTGCATCGTTTGTAGGCGATGGCCAATAATAATAACAATTTTATTCTCCATCAAACGTTGGATAGCACTACTTATGATAGATTCTGTTTTTACATCAAGATGTGCCGTTACCTCATCGAGAATTAACACTTGCCCTTTTCGTAAGAAAGCACGTGCTAACGCCACCCGTTGACGTTCGCCACCACTAAGACCTAAGCCACCTTCACCAATAACCGTATCAAGACCTTCTTGTTGTCTATTGATCACATCCAGTAGCTGTACTTCTTTACATGCCGCTATAATCTCTTCATCACTTACATTCATTCCAAAGGATAATACATCGCGTAATGTTCCTTTCATGATATGAGGATGCTGGGATACATAAGTAATTTGTTGACGCCACCACTCAATATCGATGTCACAAACATCAAGACCATCGATGGCAACAGTACCTTTAGGAGCAGTTAAAAAGCCTCCAATAATATGAGCGATTGTAGATTTCCCGGCTCCACTTTCACCAACAAGCATAATCGGAGAATTGCGTTTAGCCTCTAATGAAATATGTTGTACCCCATTTTCACTATCTTCATAGGTAAAGGTTAAATCCTTAATTTCAATAGCTTGTATAGGTCCTTGAAGTTTAGATTGTCCACCTACAGGTAACGATGGCTGACGATTCATAAACTCTTCGTATTTTAAAATGGAGGTCTTCCCTGCCATTCCCGTATGGAATGCAGCCCCCAGTTGTCTAAATGGCGTATAAAACTCTGGTGCTAATAACAAAATAAAGAAGGCTGAAAAGAATGGAATTTCACCATCCAATAATGTTAAGCCCAGGTATACAGCAATCAATGCCGTACTAATAGTACTTACAAGTTCAAGAACCAATGCAGATAAGAATGCCACGCGCAACACACGCAAAGTAGAGTCTTTAAACTCTTCAGATAAACGACCAATGACCTTGATTTGATCCTTCGCACGGCCAAAAAGTTTTAATGTGGTGATACCTTGCAATACATCGAGGAAATGCCCAGACAAAAAACTCATACGTTCCCACTGTTCTTTATTGAGGCGATCTGCTTGCTTGCCGATTAAGATCATAAAGAATGGAATTAATGGTACTGTAACAATTAGTATGATGCCAATAATAGGCAATGTATCTACAATAGCAATGCCCATAATAAGAGGAATCATAATAGCATATAAAATTTGCGGAATATATCGAGCTACGTAAGCATCTACTTGCTCTAATCCATCTGTAAGCATATGGATTACATCGCCGTGGCGCTCCTTATGTTGAACACCTAGCTTAAACATATGTGCTAAAGCTCGTTTTCTAAAGGTTGCTTTTACCGCACTTCCCAATCGGTTGGCTACAGATTCTTGCACATAATGTGCTAGTAATCTCACAATAATAGCAATCCCTAAATAGATAATGGTATACCTTTCATCGTGTAAGGTATTTTCAGAAAAAATAAAATTATTAATTAAGGTTCCAAAGAACCAAGCTTGCCCAACAATAGATAGACTTTCAACTAAACAAGTTAATCCTAGTAATAAAAGCTGACCTTTATGTTCTAGCAACGCTTTAAAGGCGGTACGCTGTATCATAGTATCCCCTATGGTAAATATAGTTAATATAAAAAATCATATGAATTTTAGAATCCAATATATACGAACAAATGAATCTAAATTTATCAATATTATATTCATCTTACCACAAAAAAGAGGCGTGCCGCTACGACACGCCTCACATTGAGACTTAAATTTTATAACTCACTAGAGTTATAAAGCTATTCTATTAATAGTGTAAGTCTTTTTCAGATACACGATGACGGAATGTCCAGTATACCCAGATTTGGTAAGCCAATACAATTGGCACAAATACGAAGGCTACACAAGTCATCAATGTCAATGTGTAAGTAGAGTTACCTGCATTTGCAATAGTTAAGCTCCAGTCAGGATTCAAAGAAGAAACCATGATGCGAGGGAACAAACCTGCAAAGTAAGCAGCCGTTACAGAAATAACAGTTAAGGAGCTAAATACAAAGCCCCATTTTGTATTACGAGTACGTGCAGCACCCCAAGAAATGAGGAAGAACACGATTGCTAATGCGAAGCACACGATTGCTAATACAGAGTTGAACAAATCTGTACATACATATGTAGCAGCAACCAATACTAAAGCACCGATTGCAGTAGGAACACCAACTACCAAAGAAGCTGCGCGAGCGCGTTCGGAAACAGCACCAGCTGTTTTGATAGAAGTGAATAAGCCACCATGGTATGTGAATACCAAGATAAACGCAATACCGCAAAGTACTGTGTATGGGCTTAATAAATCAAAGAATGTGCCTACATAGGTCATGCTTGCATCGATTGGAGTACCTTGAATCAAGTTACCAACTGTAACGCCCCACAATAATGCAGGAATCAAGGAACCAAAGAAGATGCAGTAGTCAAAAGTTTTACGCCATAACAAGTTAGGGCTCTTGGAGCGGAATTCAAAAGATACACCGCGGATAATAAGAGCCGCAAGCATTAAGAATAACGCTAAATAGAAACCACTAAACAATGTAGCATATACATGAGGGAAGGATGCAAATAATGCACCACCTGCAGTAATCATCCATACCTCGTTACCATCCCAAACAGGGCCCAAGGCATTGATCATTTGACGACGTTCAACGTCAGTTTTACCGATGAATGGTAATAAAATACCAGTACCATAGTCAAAACCTTCTAATAAGAAGAAGCCAGCGAATAGTACAGTAATTAAAATAAACCATACCACTTCAAGGTTATTAAAAATTAATTCCATAATCTCGCCTCCTCTTTTTCAACTACATCGTGAGATGGGTTACCATCTGGACCTTTTTTGATGTGTTCTACAGCAAGGTAGAGAGCTGCAATAGCTGCTACGATGTACACAACTGTAAAGCCGATGATAGTAGTCATAATTTCTGGAGCTGTAACGGCTTTAGATGCACCGTCTGCAGTTAATTGCAAGCCATATACAAGCCATGGTTGACGACCTGCTTCTGCTACAAACCAACCTGTGGAATGAGCAATGAATGGCAATGGCAATGTCCAGAACATAATTTTCAAGAATGTGCGATTACCAACCAATTTATCTTTTGCATTAAGGATAAGACCTACGAATGCAACGAGTAACATAATGGAACCAGCTGCAACCATGATACGGAATGTCCAGAAGATTGCTGGAACATCTGGAATATAGTTACCAGGACCATATTGAGCCTCGGATTTAGCTTGAAGATCTTTGATACCTTCTACTTTACCAGAAGTAAAGGAGTTTTGAGTCAAGAAGGACAAACCACCAGGGATTTCAAGTGCGCCCGTATTTTTTTGTGCTTTAGTATCAATGTTAGCTACCAAAGAGAATGGAGCTGGATCTTGTGTTTCCCACAATGCTTCCATCGCAGCCATTTTCATAGGTTGTACTTTTGTAATGTATTGACCTTGATGATGACCTGCCAAAGCGCCTAAAGTACCGAATACAAGAGCAATAACCATGCCCCATTTAGCGGAACGACGGTAGAAGTCTGTCGCATTGTTGCGCAATAAGTGCCATGCACTGATAGACATGATAATTACGCCTGCTGTTAATAAACCATTCAACACGATATGGAAGAATTGGCCTGGTACATAGCCGTTTTGAACAATTGTTAAGAAATTGTCCATTTCTGCACGGCCATTGCGAATTACATAACCTACAGGATGTTGCATGAAGGAGTTCGCTACGAGAATCCAGAATGCAGATAGGTTTGTACCTAATGCTACCAACGTAGCTACAAGGGCATGAACAGTTTTATTTAAACGATCCCAGCCAAAGATCCATACACCCATGAATGTAGATTCCAAGAAAAATGCCATTAATGCTTCAAGGGCCAATGGAGCGCCGAAAATGTCACCCATAAAACGAGAATATTCTGCCCAGTTCATACCGAAATGGAATTCCTGAACAATACCAGTTACCACACCCATAGCAAAGTTAATTAGGAACAATTTGCCCCAGAATTTTGCCATTTTTTTGTATACTTCTTTACCAGTAGACACATATGTCCACTCTAAGATAGCTACAGTCACTGTCATGCCTAGTGTGAACGGCACAAACAACCAGTGATAGATAGATGTTAGCGCAAATTGTAATCGAGCTAAATCTACAGCTTCAAACATGTGTTTTCCTCCTTAGAATAAAATACCTACATCACTTGATGAGCTTTTACTAAAAACCTTGTATCATTGCGCTTGTGAATATGGCAACGCTTCAGCCTCAATCAACTGCTCACGTTGAGCAAGAGTTTTAAAGTTAACCTGCTCCAACTGAGTAATTAATTGGTCCTGAATCGTCCCCATAGCCTCATTGATAGCACAATGCCCCATACAAGACTTAGAGCAAGAACCTACATCATATAAACACCGTTGTAAATACGCATCCCCTTCTACCGCTCTAATTACATCGAGCAATGAAATCTCTTGAGGGTCTCGATTGAGGGCAAACCCACCATCTACACCGCGAAAGGATTTCATAATCCCAGCTGCAATGAGACTACGCATAATCTTGAGCAAGAATCGTTCTGGAATCAATTCCTGCTCAGCCAATACAGAGCCAGTTATCTTCGTTCCCGAAGGTAATAGCGCCATATGCAAGACCATGCGAAATGCATAATCCGTGGCCTGATTTAACTTCATAAGGTCTCCTTTCTCGTGCACTCGGACAAACGTATTACTAAATCTAGTATAATCGAAATAAAACAATACTGCAATGGTATTGTTTTATATATTGAGAATTAGCATATATAGATTTTATGCCCATTAATATGGTATTATCTGAATATTTTTATGTCCCTTAAATAGCATTATGAATTCTATTATCAAAAAAAGACTGCCCACGAATGAGCAGTCTAAATATATTATTTTGTAATTTCTCGAACGAGATGGGCCATTTCAGGAATGATAAGTTTACTCATAGCTAATGTAACGGCACCTACAGAGCCTGGCACAGAGAACATCAAGGTGTTATTGTTGACCCCTGCTTCAGCACGAGACGCCATCGCCTTAGTACCAATATCCTCTGTATAGGACAAATATCTAAAGATTTCACCAAATCCAGGAATATGTTTCTCATAGAGGCTATTCGCAGCTTCAATTGTCACATCTCGCTTAGCAATGCCAGTGCCACCTGTAGAAATGATAACATCAATATTTTCATCATTACACCATGGGATCATAGCATTTCTAATTTCATCGTAATCATCAATAACAATTTTACGATCTGCCACAATATGGTCTGCTTGTTCTAAAAACTCTTGTACTTTATTACCGCCTTTATCGGTTTCAAAGGTACGAGTATCAGAAACTGTTAAAACAGCAACGCGTAAAGGTCTTGCTACAACTTCGTAAGACATAGTTCCTCCTAGAATAACGGAATAATAGATGCTAATCTCGGCCATCCATTATCGCGTAAAAAATCACGTAATGCCCATGTGTAGTGAATAAATGGTGCACAATGTAGGCGCATCCAGAACGATAGATATGGTGTATCACCTTGGAATATAGCCAATCGATTTAAGGCATATAGATTATCTCCTGGCTGTACTGTACCTGGTTGTACTGTGAAAGCCATTTTATAACCAGACTGTTTAGTTACATATTGAACGAGCATATCGTTAAACCCACCAGGATATGCTAAATATTCAATGGGCTCACCTAAAATCCCCTCTAATGAAGTCTTCCCTCCAAGCAGAGCATCTGGCAACTCAGTAGGGTCAATTTTTGTTAAGATCTTATGATGATTAGTATGACCTTGAATATCGAAGCCAGCTGCTTCCATTTTATGCATTTGTTCTGTAGAAACAAAACCAGGCGTATTAGCAGCATCACTAATCATAAACAAGGTAGCCTTCATATTGTATTCCTTTAAAATAGGCAATACATTATTGTAGTTATCAACATAGCCATCATCAAAGGTAATAACAATTGGCTTATTCGGTAATTCAGTACCATTTTCTAAATAATCATATAATTGGTCTAATGTAATCGTGTTGTATCCCTGATTATGCAGATATTCCATTTGTTCTCTAAACTGATCCACATGAAGTGTTAATGCAGAATGCTTTTCATCATTTACTTGATGGTAATTAAGAACTGGTACACCATAGATCTTATAATCAGTAGACAGCCCCCACATAACGCCAAATGAGATAGCTAAAATTGCAATACATATTGCGAGAAAATATAATAATTTTTTAATACAGCTCTTGCCATATTTATACATATAAACTAATCACTCCAATCCACTTAAGCATATAATGAGAATATCACACATACCTAGTATTATCAAGAAAATCCCTCACAAGATATTCATATTAATTTATGAATGAAAATATTTATTAGTAATATGCAAAAGTAGACGTAAAAAAAACTATAAACTTGTAAATCAAAATTATAGGGCTCGTTATTTACATATATTTGAAGTTACTCAACTGGTTTGCAGTGCGATACCATTGGTGCTAAGTACCGTAGTATCGGTTAGATGTAGTTTATTTACATAAATTTGGAGCTACTCAACTAATGTACGGTTCGGTAACATTGGCACAAAGTGCCGCGTTACCGTATGGATTAGTTGGATTCTACCACTAGCCGCAGAATGCTTAATCAGCGAGTTCTTATGTACGGTTCTTAGCTCCAGGATACTGGGTGTTCGTCGCTGTGGATGGACCTATGTAGCTACGCTACATGTCCATCTTACGCTCCGAACTAAGCGATGCAGTGAATCTGTCGTCGCTTCGCTTCTCCATCTTCTACTGCCCTGCTTACCAGGTACCCTGGGAGGATAGGAAGCCAAACACAAAAAAAAGACACACCCTCAGGTGTGCCTTTAGCTTAATCAGCGGCTTCCTATCCTCCCAGGCCGTCTCCAGCCAAGTACTTTCGGCGT
>NZ_CAJLUB010000071.1 GCF_905209685.1 uncultured Veillonella sp.
AGCTCATGTCGCCAGTTTTCAAACCGCTCAAGTCGATAACTGCTTTAGGGCCGTTAACAGTTTTACCATTACCATCTTGGTAAGTCAATGTAACCTTTTTGTTAGCGTCTACAGTGTATTCAGCCACATTGTTATTAGTGCCTGCTGTAGGAGCTACATGCAAGTCATTAGCTTTGGAAATACGAGTTACGTCGCCAATATTAGCTGCGTTGTTGATTGTGTCGCCACCAGATTTAAGGTTAGTGATGTTGTGATCACCAAGATCCAAGTTACCACCAGTGATACTGATGTTGTCACCACCAAAGTGCATTGTAGGACCACCATTGTTAGTGATGGATGTAATTTCTTTAAGATCCTTATTCAAGGAATATGTATATGTTTGTTGGCCAAGAGATGTTTCAATATCTTGTTTAACTGTTAAGTTCTTACCAGCTGCGTAGTTAACTGTAGTACCGCTTTGAACTTTTGTAGGTGTTGCTTCACCGTCAAGTTTACCACCGTTAGCTGTAGCATTTGTTAAGAAGTCATATTTAGCAGCAGTATCAGCAGCGTTAATTGTGTATGTAGTACGGCCATCAACTGTTTTTTCATCAACAGTAACGTTTTTACCAGCTTTCACCATGCCTTTGTCATCAAAGCCTACAGTGATTTTGGAGTCTTTCGCACCGTCATGAGCCGCTACAGTAGATACACGACCTGTACCGATTACGTTTAATTTACCGCCATCAGTTAAGAAATCACTCTTACCAGTGTTACCAGTTACAGCAACGCCAACGTTTTTCAATTGAGCCACGTTAACAGCGTCAGTGTCTGCAGTACCTGCAGCAAGGCCAGTCAATTGACGAGTTAAAGTGCTACCATTACCGATAGATACAGCAGCTGTAGTAGCTGTTTTTACATTACCAGTTAAAGGATTATATTTACGTTCATGAGGATCGGATGGGTTGTAACCTACAACACCTTTATCTGTAGTTGTAACAGAAGAAGCACCTAATGCTACACCTTCTGCAATATTAGCATTCGTTTCATCACCTAGAGCTGTTGCTCTAGTCACATTTGCTTTAGCAATATGACCTACTGCAACGCCATATTGACCATTTGCACGAGTACCAGCACCTAATGCTACACCAGATTCACCTTCAGTTTGAGATTGCATACCGATAGCAATAGAGTTTACACCCTTAGCAATTACTTTAGGAGAATCTTTACCACTTTGACCGATAGCGATAGCATTATTACCAGAAGCTTCTGCACGTGCACCAATTACAGTAGCACCAGAACCGGATGCTTTAGTTTCACGACCGATAGCAATTGTATCTAAATGAGTCGCTTCATTATCACGACCGATGGCGATTTGAGAGTTTTCATCTGCAGTCGCTGCAAAGTTTCTGCCACCATTTGTGGAGTCAGTCAAGTTATTTTTACCGATGGAGATACCACCCATTGTTTTAGCATTATTAAATTGACCCAAAGTTACAGTGTCTGCCACGTGGGATGTATTTTCAGAACCAATGGCAACTGAGTTTTGGCCCTTTGCATTATTGTTGTAACCAGCAGCAAAAGAACCTGCACCAGTAGCATTAGTATATACACCCATAGCAGAAGCGCTAGTACCAGTGGCACTAGAGTAATTACCTACTACAGTAGAATATTCACCTGCTTTTTTAGGCGTTGTTTCCCAAGAGCCTTTGGTGTAATTAACATTATTGTAGGTACCAATAGCAACAGCAGCCTTAGCATCAGCATTATTTACATTACCAACAGCAACAGAACCATTGCCAGATGCAGTATTACCAGCACCAACAGCTGTTGCCGCACCACCTGTAGCCGTATTTCTATTACCTACAGCAGTAGTCGCATTATTAGTTGATGTATTTTTTGCACCAATAGCTACTTTGCCATCATGACCAGCTACATCATCCGTAGTATTTTGGTAACCTACAACGATGGAGTTTTGCCCAACGTTATAGTTTTGACCATTACTTTTTGGATAAGTATCAGCCCAAATATTTACATGACTACCACTAGTATCATAACCTGCTTGTGCTTCTAGAGGAGCAACACCACCCATAGCACCAGCTACAGCCAAGCCAGCTAATACACTAGCCAATACTTTTTTCTTGCCGTTATTATTTTTAGCAGTTTCAGGTACTACTACATAGCAGCCTTTAGATTTGCTATAAACGACTTTAAAAACCTTATTCATAGAAACTATGAACCCCTTTCTCTCTTATAAAGAAAACACTAAATGCCTTATTCATACATTTTTTGTTTCATGAATGGTTTATGACACACGTTCACATACTATTCATTAAGATATTAATATAATAACAATTTATAAACTAATTGTAAATAGAAATTCCTGAAATAATTAAAATAAATTTTATATTTCTAAACAAGATAAACCGAATTTTCTAGATATGAGGAATTATCTCCACATACGCATAAAATAAGGGTTTTCTTTATAATAGCATTATATATAATATAATACATTATATATATAAGAGTATAAAATGGGTTACTCCAGTTTATATTTACATTATATTTGAATATCTTATACAAGATCATCTTCATCTTATATATATAAACATTCTAAATTAGATGAAGTTTAAATACAGCAAACAAGCGTTTCTTCATAAATGTGTAGAAAAAGGTAGTTAATATAATCGGTCTATTATTTTATAATTGTTTACATTTGTACAATTATTGGGGCATATAAGTATAGAAAACAATCCATAAACGCAAAAAAACAACGCCATCCTTTCGGATGGCGTCGTTTTGCATAAGGATTGTGTGCCCTAGTCGGGGGCCAGGGTACATCAAGGCCCTCAAACAATCGCCGTATGAGGGCCATATGTAGTTGTTCATTATATACACTGTGCGTCACACATCATCTTCCTAATTCATTGTATATCGTTTATGCCGAGCTCTCAGTATATTAATGATTTATAGTTAAATTTACAAACCTTATTATTGAATCGCAGCGCGCAAGTCTACTTTTTTAGTTTCTTGGTTAGCTGGACGATTGATTGCTTCGCGAAGATCTACAGTGTGTTCATCTTCCATTTTAGGTTCTTCACTAGCTTTATTTTTAACTGTTTGTTTAGCTGCGAACCAGATTGTTTCATTCATGTAGTGACGAAGTTCTTCGTTAGATACATGTTCTTGTTCTTTAGCCATTACGTCCAAAATAGCATCTTCCAATGCTTGAGCTTCGTCGTCAGTCATAGGACCGCCAACTTCTTTTTGTTTTTGAACGATTTCGTTGATTTGATCTACCATGCCACGCAATACATTGTAACCATAGCTGTTAGTGAAGCCATCTTTTTCATTGTATTTAGGCATTTCGAAATATTCGTATTCGTTTTTATTACGGTTTTCGCCATTCCAGTTCAAGAACACTTCTTGACCATGTACACGACCGATAGAGTGTGTACGGAAGTAGTCAGCGTAGTTGTGTTTATCATAGGAATGTAACCAGATTTTTTCAGCTTTAGTCATACGTTCATGGTTTTCGTATTTTACTTTAGCTTTTGCGATGTTGATTTCCGCATTTTGCCAAGCTTTCACATAGTCATGAACAGCAGACACTGTTTGTGGACTAGCCACAGGTACCAATACTACATTGCCCAATGCTGGAGCAGATACAGGATTAGGTAAGATCAAATTATCGTCATATGTTGGAGCGGATTGTGCACCTACAACGCCTGTAGAAATAACAAGAGCCGCTGCACAAGCAAGTAATGTAGATTTTTTCATTCTATATTCCTCTTTTCTATCGTTAGATTATGGTGAAAGTATCTCTCACGCGTTTACACGTTCATATTTAAAAGCACTGCTTTTATAAACAATAGGGAGGGGTAAGCGCTACACTAGGTAGCGCATACCTTCCTTTGTTCATTCAGTTCTTACACTCACAAATGATTACATACCAAGTTTTGCCATCATAGCAGCAATTTGAGCTTTCATTTGTTCGTTTTCAGCTTTCAAATCAGATACTTCTGTTTTTAATCCAGCGTTTTGTGCTTTAACGGAAGCCATTTCTTGTTGCATTGCATAAGCAGAGCTGATAGGGCCTTTGCGGTAACGATCTGCTACAGCAGCTTCGCTATCACGGTTGCCAACTTTCCAAGTTACACCAGCGTTTGCCATCATGTGACGGGAACCACCTGCCCAAGCTAAGCCTGCATGCATCATTGTGGACTCGTTTTTGTAATGAGCAACGCCCATTGCAATAGCAGAGTTACCACGGTAGTTACCATAACCAGCCATGATTTGAGTTGGTTCTAATGGATCGTATTGGATAGGTTTCAATGCTGCAAGAGCTGCACCTTGTGCACCTACACGACCGATTTCGTCTGTCAATTCATCGAAACGAGGGCTTGCACCAGTAGTCAAGTCGTACACTTTAGCGCCATCTGTAGTTTCAGATTCTTGAACACCTACAGTACCATCTGTAGATTTAACGATTGTGCGGGAA
Source organism: uncultured Veillonella sp. (assembly GCF_905209685.1). GTDB lineage: Bacteria > Bacillota > Negativicutes > Veillonellales > Veillonellaceae > Veillonella. The sequence goes on from NZ_CAJLUB010000071.1 coordinate 4,481, forward strand.
TCTTTCAATTGTTTCAAGTTAACCGCATCTGTATCGTTAGTACCTTTACCAAGGTTAGTAATTTTATTACCACCCATGTTGAGGTTACCACCAGTTACGGAAAGGTCACCAGCGTTGAAGTTCAATGCAGGACCATTGTCGCTATTCTTGATGGAGTTGATACCTTTAAGGTCTTTGTTCAATTTAACTGTTAATGTATCGTTACCATCAGCTACTACGTTGATGTTACCAGCAGCGGATTGGAATGCAGTGGATTGAGCCGCAGTCACACCTTCACCTTGAACTTTAACAAGCGTATTCAACGCATGTTTGTTTTCAGTACCAGTGTTGTTACCTGTGAATTTCAAACCATCGTCCATAGTTGCTACTTCACGTTTGATTGGGTTGCCATCAGTATCTTTCAATGGGTTACCATCTTTATCTTTTGGTACGTATACGATACGTTCAGATTTGTCGCCATTGTTAGCTTCTGGTTTAACAAGAGTTTTGGAACCGTGATCTGTAGAGATATCTACACCAGTACCATCTGCACCAGCAGGGCCTTGAGGACCAGTTAAGCCGATATGACCTACGCCGTCTTTACCAGCGATGGATACAGCGTCTTTACCATCTTTACCGATGGAAACTTTCCCGTCGATACCGTTAGCACCGTCTTTACCGGAGATGGATACACCATCTTTACCATCAACGCCATTTTTACCAGGAACGCTAATGGAGTTCAAGCCGTTAAGATCTTTATCTAGACCGATTACAACTTTACCATCTTTAGTCATAGTTTTGATGTTGGATGCGCTGTAGTTGTCATCAGCTTTAGTGCCTTCGCCTACGATTTCAAGTTTTTCACCCAAGTTTTTGTGGATGTCATTGCCAGATTGAGCACCGAAGTTCAAACCTTTGTTGCCGATTGCATCAGCAGCATTTTTAAGGTCAGTAACGTTTACAGCACCGTTCTTAGTATTGTTGTCACCAGCAGCAGCATCAATCTTATCTAAGAATGTATTACCAGCTTTATCAGCGATGGAAGAACCAACGTTGTTCAACTTAGTAGGAGCTGTAGTGGAGTCACCAGCACTATTCATGGAAGCGATTACTTCATTAGGAGCTACGACAGTACCAGAACCATCTTTAGCTGTGTTGAAAGTACCATCTGGTTGTTTGTAAACTTTAGTGCCATCTTGTTTAGTGTATACCACTGGAATTTGAGCATTGTTTACAACACCTTGGTTATTAATCTTGATGTCATATTGGTGACCTTTAGCTGCATCATAAGTTGCAGATGTAGGATCATTTTTATCAGTTACGGAGATAGTGCCATCAGAAGATTCAACAGTTGTAACTTTATCTTTCAATTGTTTAACGTTTACTGCATCTGTATCAGCTTCACCAGCTTTAACGCCTGTGATTTTCTTATCGCCAGCATTGATGCCATCTTTCTTAACAGATGGGCCACCAGTGATAGTTAAACCATCGTTGTTAACAGTAGTGTCACCGATTTTTACGGAACCATCTTTAGTAAGATCAATGTCTTTAGCCAATTGAACTTTCAATTTACCGCCATCAGCATTTACACCAATGTTGTTGTCAGTCAATTTAGAGCTATCTGCACCACCAACGATATCTACTACGTTGTTAAGATGTTTCTTAATAACGTTAGGGTTAGTATCTTGGTTAGTTTGACCGTTGTCACCAGCGAACTTCATGCCATCATCGTGAGTTGCAACTTCATGTGTGTTGCCATCTTTGTCTTCGTATACGATACGAGTCAATTTATCACCAGGTTGGCCGTCAACACCAGGAACGCCGTCTTTAACGGAAATCTTAGCACTTGCGCCATCTTTACCGTCAGCACCCTTAGGACCAGTCAAGCCGATAGAGCCATCTTTACCGTTGAGTACAACAGATGCGCCGTCTTTACCGTTAACACCGATCTTACCATCAACGCCGTCTTTACCATCTTTACCAACAACTACGCTGTCAGCTTTAAGGTTTTTATCAAGTTTAACGTCGATAGTTGTGTTACCATCTGCATCTTGACCAATGATAGTCTTAACATTTTCACCGCTGTATTCAGTATCAGCTTTTGTACCTTCACCTTGGATTTTCACAGTGGAACCAAGTTTATTAGTTTTCACACCGCCAGAGTTAGCGTCGAATTTCAAGCCTTTTTCAATCAATGCGTCAGCTGTATTTTTAAGGTCAGTTACGTTTACCGCACCGTTCTTAGTATTGTTGTCACCAGCAGCTGCATCAATCTTATCTAAGAATGTATTACCAGCTTTATCAGCGATGGAAGAACCAACGTTGTTCAACTTAGTAGGAGCTGTAGTGGAGTCACCAGCACTATTCATGGAAGCGATTACTTCATTAGGAGCTACGACAGTACCAGAACCATCTTTAGCTGTGTTGAAAGTACCATCTGGTTGTTTGTAAACTTTAGTGCCATCTTGTTTAGTGTATACCACTGGAATTTGAGCATTGTTTACAACACCTTGGTTATTAATCTTGATGTCATATTGGTGACCTTTAGCTGCATCATAAGTTGCAGATGTAGGATCATTTTTATCAGTTACGGAGATAGTGCCATCAGAAGATTCAACAGTTGTAACTTTATCTTTCAATTGTTTAACGTTTACTGCATCTGTATCGTTTTCACCAGCTTTAACACCTGTGATTTTCTTATCACCAGCGTTAATACCAGTCTTAGTTACAGATGGGCCACCAGTGATAGTCAAGCCATCGTTGTTAACTTTAGTATCGCCAATTTTCACGGAACCATCTTTAGTAAGATCAAGGTCTTTAGACAATTGAACTTTCAATTTGCCATTGTCGTTATTTACACCGATGTTGTTATCAGTCAATTTAGCTTTATCAGCACCACCAACGATATCTACTACGTTGTTAAGATGTTTCTTAATAACTTTAGTTGCATCAGTTTGACCGTCGTCACCAGCGAACTTCATGCCATCATCGTGAGTTGCTACTTCGTGTTCGTTACCGTCTTTGTCTTGGTATACGATACGAGTCATAGTTTCACCAGGTTGACCATCAACACCAGGAACACCGTCTTTTACAGTAATATCAGCAGTTGCATTTTTACCATCTTTACCAGCAGGGCCAGTCAAACCAATGTGACCTACGCCATCTTTACCGGAGATAGATACTGCGTCTTTACCGTCTTTACCAGAGATACCAACTTTACCGTTGTTACCATCTGTTCCTGCTGCGCCTTGAGGACCAGTGATTGTTACACCATCTTTACCAGGTTGACCATCTTTACCATTAACAACAACTTTATCTAAGTTAGTTAAGTCTTTGTTTAATGCATAAGTGTAAGTTTGGTTACCATCTTTACCGATTTCTTGTTTTACAGTCAAGTTTTTACCTGCACCGAAGTTTACAGTTTTGCCACTTGCTACTTCAGTTTCAGTTGCATTGGAACCGTCTTCAAGGTTACCAGTTGCATTTGTTTTGAAGCTGTAGTTATTACCAGCTGCAGGAATGTTCAAGTCGGAGAAGTCGATAACTGCTTTAGTATCAGTTACAGCTTTACCATTGCCATCGTTATAAGTCAATGTAACTTTCTTAGTACCTGCATCGTATTTGTATACGTTTTCAGTACCGCTTACTACACCGCCTTTAGCTTCAGTACTACCAGCTTTAACTGCTGTAGGAGCAATGTGCAATTCAGAAGCTTTCAAGGAATCATGTACAGATTTCAATTGATCTTCTGTAGCTGCTTGACCAGATACAATATTCGTAGGATCGAAAGTTTTATTAGTCAAACCACCGATATTACCAGTTTTAGCATTCAATGTGATAGGGTTAGTACCACCAACTGTTACTGTTTCGTTAGGACCGAATGTGAGTTTACCAGAACCAGCGCCATTTGTGATAGAGTTGATATCCGTTAAGTCACCTTCAACGTTGATTTTGTATGGATCAGCGTCTGTACCAGTGCCAGTCTTAGTAGTATTTTTACCGTTTTCAATTTTTGCTAATTTAGCATTTACAGTGTAAGTTTTTTGACCTGTAGTTGCATCAGTTGTATCAGTAACAGTTACGTTGTCACCAGCTTCAACTTTAGAACCAAGACCAGTGATTACTTTCTTACCAGCATCAGTGATGTTGGAAAGATCGTTTTTAGCGATGCCAGTAATTTTAGCTTCTTCGCCATTAACTGGTTTACCATTTCCATCAACGTAAGTCATAGTTACGCTACCGTCGTTTTGTACAGCATAGCTACCAGGTTTGATGTGTTTTTCATCATCAAGATTAGCTACTTTCTTAACAGTTGTGCCACCATCAGTGCTATAAGTGATACGGTCGCCATCTTTCTTAATGGAGATGTTGTCGTTTTTGTCGCCAAGTTTAACTTCTTTAGTTGTTACACTATCAAGATCTTTAAGGTCTTTATCAAGAGCGTATGCAACCTCTGTATTACCTGCACCGTCGTTAGTTTGAGTAACAGTTAAGTTTTTACCAGCTTGCATTGTAACGGATTTACCGTCTGCAATGTT
>NZ_CAJLUB010000072.1 GCF_905209685.1 uncultured Veillonella sp.
CCATTGGCATCCGATGAACCAAATACATAATCCACCTGAGTTATTTATATTGCAAAAACGATAAAACGAAATATATCTTTATTCATTATGAATAAAACTCATAAGAAACATGTAAAAGCCCCTTTATAGGGGCTTTTATTTATACATGCATATTATTCTAGTTTTAAATTATTAATTTCGTATAAATAGATGAAGCTTATAGGCTATGTGTTTGTACGCCCTTAATCTATAGAATGTTAACATTTTTTTAAATATAAATATAATATGCATAACTAGTATGAGATATGCGATTTATACCATATATTAATTATGAATATATGGTATAATAATAGCAGAAAGATACTATTCTCTTTTATGTGCAAGTTTTAAAAAAGGGAGTTCAAAATGAAACGCTATCGCTATAACAAAATTAAAGAAATCGTTCAGTCCAAGGCGATTGAAACTCAGGAGGAATTAGCAGCGGCCTTATTAGAAGAAGGTATTGAGGTAACGCAAGCTACTGTTTCTCGTGATATTAAGGAATTGATGTTAATCAAAATTCCTACAGGCGATGGACACTATCGATATGCATTATCTCCAGAAGAAAATGTAGTTCTATCTCGTAGTCGAATCAATCGATTATTCCAAGATTCTCTAATTAAGGTAGATCATAGCTTAAATCAAGTTGTATTACATACAATTCCTGGTTCAGCTCAATCCGTAGCATTTTCTATTGACCATGCAAAATGGTCTGAAATTATTGGTACATTAGCTGGTGATGATACAATTTTGTTAATTGCAAAATCTGAAGCTGAAGTTCCAGCAATTTTGGCGAAAATTCAAGATTTAATGAAGGACTAAATAGATGTTAACGCAAATGAGCATTCGCAACTTTGCGTTGATTGAGCAAATGAATATTTCATTTAATGATGGCATAACTATCTTTACCGGCGAAACTGGGGCAGGGAAATCCATATTAATGGATGCCTTTAGTATCCTTTTAGGAGAGCGCGCAAGCAGCGAGTTCATTCGTCATGGTAAAGATAGTTTTGTTATAGATGGAATATTTGATATTGCCGATCACCAAAGTATACAAGAACTATTAGAATCTAAAAATATTATGGTTGAGGAAGGGGAGTTAATTCTCTCTCGGTCATTTAACCGCAACGGTAAATCTACCATCTTAGCTAATGATCAACCTATACCATTAAAAGCATTAAAAGAAATTGGTCAACATTTAGCTGATATTCATGGTCAATATAGTAATCAACGATTGTTAGATGCCGATACCCATCATGAATATTTAGATACCTATAATAAAGAGGGACAGAAGGCTTACAAGACATATTTAGATGCCTATAAAATATATAAGCAAGCCAAACAAGATGTAGATCATTTACAAGAAAATATGTCTGAACGAGCGCGAGAGCTCGATATGCTACGATACCAAATCGATGAGATTGAAGAAGCAGGACTTACAATCGGTGAAGATGTTTCTATTGCAGAGGAATTAAAACGACTCGATAGTTTTGAACATATTGATAAGGTATTAGGTTCTTGTTATGATGCCTTTTATAATGGTCGCCAACCATTACTAGACACGATCAACTCTATTAAGGTAGAGGTTAATGACCTTGTAAAATATGATGGTGAACTGAAAGAAGTATCTGAAATGGTTGATTCTGCTTATTTCCAACTGGAAGAGGCGGCTCAATCGTTAGATCGTTATAGAGATACTATTAGCTATGACGAAGAACGCTATAAGTATTGCCAAGATAGAGATACAACTATTTACGGCTTAAAGAAAAAATATGGTGAAACTGTAGAAGAAATTCTGGCATACGAAGAAAAGGCACAAGCTCGTTTAGAGGAACTAGAAGGCCTTGTATTTGCACAAGATGAATTAGAAGCTCGTCTTGAAGAGGCGAAAAAGGTCGCAGAAGAAGCTTTAACAGTTTTACGTGACATACGTCTAAAAAATGCAAACATCATTGCTAACGCTCTACATCAGGAATTAGTAGACCTAGGCATGCCAAAAGGAGAGATTCAATTCCATATAGAGGATGGGGACGGCTTATCAGCTTTAGGTGCAAAATCTATTGAACTACTATTCTCCGCCAATAAGGGGGAAGAATTGTTACCACTTCACAAGGTAGCATCTGGTGGCGAATTAGCTCGCATTGCATTAGCCTTCAAATCTGTCTTCCGTAGTGATACGTTCAAGACAATGGTATTTGATGAAATTGATGTTGGTATTAGTGGAGATATAGCTTTAAAGGTTGCTGAAAAGATCCTACATCTCTCTAAGACTAATCAAGTATTCTGTATTACTCATTTACCTCAAACAGCAAGTATTGCAAAGCAACATTACCATTTGGCTAAAATTGAGCAAGATGATCGTACTGTTTCAACATTGTCGGTACTTAATGAAGAGGAACGAGTTACACAAATTGCTTCTATGATGTCTGGTCGAGGCATGTCTTCCACTGCATTAGCAGCAGCTAAAGAACTAATTGACCATTTTAATTGACTAAAATCGCATAATTACTTATACTAATAGTATTAAGTGAATATGTTGATAGAGGTGCGAGTATAAAGAGTAATCATGAGGAGTAGGCATGCATTGATCCATGATAAAAGGGATGCTTGCCGAAGTTCGATGATTGCGACTCATCGTTCTGGTTGTCTATTTAATAGATAGATGACTGTCATCAATTTGAATTGGTGGAGTGCTATCATTGAGCTTTTAGTAAAAGTTATAAGCTATATAAACTATAAGGCCAGTGGATGCATCCACTGGCTTTTTTGGAGGTATATATGATTCGAGTAATGGTAAATGGCGCTGGCGGTAAAATGGGCCGCGAAGTAGTCAAAGCAGTACATAATGATCCTGAATTAACATTAGTAGGTGGTATCGATCCTACAAAAGCAGGTCAAGATGTAGGCACCGTAGCGGGCATCGAACAATTAGGTATTACAATGAATGCCTCCATCGATGAGGTACTTGATACAAATAAACCTGATGTGATTGTGGATTTTACAAATCCTGCTGTCATCTATGAAAATGCTAAAAAGATGTTATCTGCAGGAATTCATGTAGTTATTGGTACTACTGGTTTAACAGCGGAACAACGCGACGAATTAGATGCTATTGGTCGTAAGAATAATGCCAATTGCCTTGTAGCACCTAATTTCTCTCTTGGTGCAGTTATGATGATGAAGGTTTCTGCTGAATTGGCTCCATATTTCCCTAATGTAGAAATTATTGAATTACATCATAACCATAAATATGATGCTCCATCTGGTACATCTATTTTAACAGCTAAATTAACTAACGAAGCTAAACAAGCTGCGAATGCAACTGCAGCAGAAGATTTAACTCGTGAAAGTTTACCAGGTGCTCGTGGCGCTAAGGTTGATGACGTAACCATCCACAGTGTTCGCTTACCTGGTTACGTAGCTCACCAAGAAGTACTATTTGGTGGCTATGATGAAACCTTAACGATTCGTCACGATAGTTTAAGTCGTCTTTCCTTTATGCCAGGCGTAGTATTAGCATGTAAAAAAATTAGTACTAAAACTGGTTTAACATACGGCTTAGAGCATTATTTATAATATAAGAGCAAGGAGATATAGTAATGAAAAAACCTAATGTTGCAATTCTTGGTGCTACTGGTGCAGTAGGTGCTGAATTTATTACACTTATTGAAGAGCGTAATTTCCCATATGAAAATCTTAAATTGTTAGCATCTGCTCGTTCTGCAGGTACTGAACTTACCGTTAATGGTAAAACATATGTAGTAGAGGAAGCTAAACCTGAATCTTTTGAAAATATTGATATCGCTCTATTTGCAGGTGGTTCTATTTCTAAAACATTAGCACCAGAAGCAGCTAAAAGAGGCGCTATCGTTATTGATAACTCTAGTGCATTCCGTATGGATCCTGAAGTACCTCTTGTAGTACCTGAAGTAAATCCAGAAGATATTTTAAAACATAAAGGTATCATTGCTAATCCTAACTGCTCCACTATTATTATGAGCTTAGGTTTGAAACCACTTCATGATATTTCTCCAATTAAACGCATTGTTGTAAGTACATATCAAGCAGTATCTGGTGCAGGTAAAGAAGGTATTGAAGAACTTGAAAACCAAGTAAAACAATATACAGCCGGCGAAGAAATGACTGCAAACTTATTGCCAACAGGTTCTGCACCTAAACATTATCCTGTAGCATTTAACCTATTGCCACAAATTGATGTGTTCTTGGACAATGATTACACAAAAGAAGAAATGAAAATGGTTCATGAAACACAAAAAATTCTTCACGACGACACAATTCAAGTTGTACCAACTACTGTACGTGTTCCAGTGTATCGTTCCCACTCTGAATCTGTTTTAGTAGAAACAGCAGAACCAGTTTCTGTAGAAGCTTTCAAAGCAGCATGTGAGAAATTCCCTGGTTTACAAGTAAAAGATAATCCTGCAGAACAAATTTACCCAATGCCATTATATACATCTAATCAAAACGACTGTGAAATCGGCCGTATTCGTAAAGACTTATATAACGACAAAGGTATGAATTTCTGGATTGTAGGGGACCAAATTCGTAAAGGTGCAGCACTTAATGCGTTGCAAATTGCTGAGTACTTGGTAGAAAAACAAGCATTTTAATCTATCAAGGGGAGGACAGATATGAAAACCTTTGGTCGAGTATTAACGGCTATGATTACATCATTTAATAATGATGGATCCTTAAACATAGAAAATAGTGTAGCTATTGCTAATCATTTGTTAGATAATGGCTCTGATGGCCTCGTTGTATGTGGTACAACTGGGGAAAATCCATCCATGTCTAAAGAGGATAAATTAGCATTATTTACAGCTATTGCTAAAGAATGTGGTCATAAAGGTTCTATTATTGCTAACGTAGGTTCAAATGACACAAAATCTTCTGTAGAATTTGTGAAAGAAGTTTCTAAAATTGATGGAATTGATGGTTTATTGGTTGTAGTACCTTACTACAATAAGCCAAATCAACAAGGCCAATATTTACACTTTAAAGCTATTGCAGAGGCTACTACACTTCCAATCATGGTATATAATGTACCAAGCCGTGTTGGAACAGGAATTTTTCCTACAACACTAGCTCAATTACATAGTGAATATCCACATGTATGTGCTATTAAAGAAGCTAGTGGCAATCTTATGATTGCATCTGAAATCAAACGCTTAATGCCAGGAGAAGACTTCATGGTATACAGTGGGGATGATGGACTTACATTACCAATGTTATCAGTAGGTGCTTGTGGTGTAGTATCCGTAGTGTCCCATTTGGCTGGCAAAGATATGAATGCTATGATTCAAGCTTATGAATCAGGTCATAATCACGAAGCACTTCGTATTCATCAAAGCTTAGCGGATATCATTAAAGCCATGTTTATCACTACAAACCCAATTCCTGTTAAATATGCAGCTCGTAAAATTGGCTTACCTGCTGGTGTATTTAATTTACCGATGTGTGATCCTAGTCCTGAAGAAGCAGCATACATTGATAAAGCTTTAGCTGAATATGTAAAATAAAATATAGAGATACAAAAAACAGTAGCTATCATATGTAGCTACTGTTTTTTGTATCTGTATATAGATTGTTAAAACTTAATAGAGAACTAATATAAAAATAAAACGGCTACAATATAATATGTAGCCGTTTTTTATTAAATTCTATCGCGTACAAGACCAATTACTAGGCCTTCAATATGACAATCATCTACAATAATAGGATCAAAATCATCATTTTCAGGTTGTAAACGAATATGTCCATTTTCTTTATAAAAACGTTTTACTGTAGCTTCATCATCTATACGAGCTACAACAACATCACCATTATTAGCAGTATTTTGATGGCGTACAATAAGCATATCACCTTCATACATACCAATGTTCATCATAGATTCGCCTTGAACGCGAAGTAAGAAGCAATCAGAATCCCCAGTCAATTGAACAGGCAATGTAAGGGTAGACTCTAAATTTTCTACAGCGGTAATAGGCATACCAGCTTGAACAGTACCAATGAGAGGAACTTGTTTAAGGCCGGCACCTAAAAATTCAAAGTTATCAGAACTGGAAGTTTCATTACCATCTACAGAAATAGAAGGTTTTGTATCCTCTAATACAGTAATAGCACGGTTTTTATTAGGATCTCGTTTAATATAACCAAACTTTTCTAGAGCATTCAAATGAGATTGTACAGTAGATGTAGAACTAAGCCCTACATGTGTACAGATTTCACGAACAGTAGGGCAACGATATTCATTATGTAGTGAATCTTTAATAAAATCTAATATACGGCGCTGTTTAGTATTAATATCTGTAGCAGGGCGTCTCACGATGAACCTCCAAAGTCAATATAATCTCAATCTAATGTCAATATTTATATGCGTAAAAAATAACACATGTCGTACTATATAATAAAAAAGTAAGATAATTACTAACTTACATACTTATTATAGGCAATTTTAAAAGTTTTTGCAAACATTTGTTCTAAAACTCTTGACCGAACATTCGTTCGTGTGCTATCATATGCATATAAACAAACAAATGTTCTCAGATATTATGTTCGATATAAATGTGAGGTATGAGATGAAAAATATATTAATGATGCTAGGAATGTGCTTAACAGTATTATTTGGTTATAATATGACAAACCCTGTAACAGATGCAAATACACATGCAGTACGCGAAGTAAAAGTACAAGTAGGCGATACAATGTGGGATATTGCAGCTCGCACAGCTCATAAAGATATGGATGTTCGTGAAATGGTATATGCCATGAAAGAACTTAACAATATCAGTGATTCTGGTACACTGGTACCTGGTACAGTTTTAAAGGTACCAGCACATAAAACTGATAGTCCAGTTAGAGCTTTGGACTATGTGGCTCAAAACTAAATATATATGGGTGTAACCCACACAAAAAAGCAGCTACTCAATAGAGATAGCTGCTTTTTGTTGTTTCATGTATGTTATTAACCGATTTATAGTTATTATCTAAATCAACTGATTTATAGTTTTTATCTAAATCGCTTTTCAAAGATTGTTGAGATAGGATTGTCTACAAACTTGTTCGCTTCATTAATATAACGACGAACCATATTTACGCTATGGTGGCGTGTTTGTCTCATAATATTACGTTCTTCCACACCATAAGCTGCAGCAGTCGTTGCAAAGCCATGACGCAAGCTATGGGCTCCATACATGGCAGGATCAAGACCGATAAGAGAAATATATTTCTTTACGATTTCGGCAATCATCTTATCTGATATAGCTGTTTTACGTAACGACATATTTTTAGTAAAACCTCTAAATACAGGACCATCTGTTATACCAGATGCACGTAACCATTGCTGTAAGGCACGAACTGCGTCTAAAGGAGAACCAGATAGATGCGGAATCGCCACTACAGCACCTTGACCTTCTTGGTCAGCTTTAGATGATGGTACAAAGATCTCAACACCTTGTGGAGAGAATTGAAGATGTTCTACTGTAATAGCCGCAATTTCGCTACGCCGAAAAGCACCCATAAATCCGATTAAAAGAATAGCTTTATCACGTAATAGTTGTAATTCAGGTACATCTAGCTTGGTCATACAATCTAAAATATCTTCAATATCCTCTAATAGGACTGGTGTCTTACCTTGTTGGAATGTACCTTTTAAACGTCTAATGCCCCGTAACGCTTGTTTTACGATAGGTGCCATACATGGATTATCCCGATGGCCAGACGCATTATAATTCTCAGATATAGCGCTAATACGACGAGAAATCGTATTTGCCTTAGCATAATCAGCAAGATCATTAATATAGTTCACTATAGTTTCTGGTGTAGCCGGAAAATAAGATACCTTTTGATAGGTACACCAATCTACGAAATCGTCCCAATCCGATTCGTAAGCATCCACAGTATTTTCAGCCTTAGACAGCAATATACTTTGTTTGGCTTTCATAGACAACTTGGTACTATTCATAAGCGCATCATTATTGCGCAAATAGAAATGTTTTTGTTGTTCCTTAGACTCTGACATAATTCACCCTTACCCCTAAAAATATCAATATAATTGTACCATAGAATAGGTACTTATATGCTATAATTAGAGAATATAATGACTAATTTGGGAGAGTTTATAATACAATGAGTAAAAAATATATAATATTAGGGACTATGCTTGTCCTGCTGAGTACGAGCGGCTGCTCATACATCCCAACAGAAAATATATCGTATGGCGTATTTTACAATGATACTGATTTATCTAATACACCAAAGAGTGAATTACAAGCTCAAATACAAGAACTAAATAGTAAAATACCACAACAGACTATATCCATTGATATGGGGAATAATAAAAAACAACAGGCTACGTATCATGATTTAGGTATTCAGGTAGATACAGAGGCTGTAGTGAAAGCTATTTCTACATATGGGTATGAAGATGATTGGTGGACCTTGCTTGCACATAGATTTAATGCCTTATATTATGGCCAACATTTTCAACCACAATATAAGCTAGACGAGGTAAAAAGTAAAACCTACCTTACAGAACTTGCCAAATCAATTGATACTCCAGGTCATGATGCATATCTAACTATTGAGAAGGGTCAAGTTGTATTCCATCCTGCTAAAGAAGGTAAACGCATTGATATTGATGCAACCTTACAAAACCTTAAGGATCAATTACAATCTGGAGAAAGCATCACATCTCTATCTATGGTATTTACCACAAAAAATACTATTAAGGTTACTGATTCTGATTTAAAACCATTAAATACCGTTCTAGCATCCTTTAGTACAGATTTTGATCCAAATAATGAAAGCAGAACACATAATATTCAACTCGCATCTGATAAAATCAATGGTACATTGATTAAACCTGGTGCAGTATTCTCCTTTAACGATGTTGTAGGTGAACGTACTGCTGAGGCTGGCTATGATGAT
>NZ_CAJLUB010000073.1 GCF_905209685.1 uncultured Veillonella sp.
TTAACTGGACGGTCAGATAACATAACGGATTTGATATATTGGTTTTTATCATCTAGGGCAAACTGTAAATATGAATCGCTTGCCGCTGGATTTTTATATTCATATACGGTAGACGTACCCGCATTTGTTGTAGATTCAACGATACGAGTTGGCATACCATACACAAAGAGCAATAGATACTTAGTATCGCCCATCGCAATGCCGCGACGGGTAGGTGTGTAAATGTTCAACAATACGCGATTAATAAGATTTTTTTTATCAACACTCACACCATATTCGTTATATCCAATAAAGGTGGAACCAAACAACATGCCTTGATGTTTCCAGTCATTATTTGGATCATTAACAAAATGATCATTCAATTTATAGCCACGCAATACAAAATCATCAGCAGTTAATTTGCCAGCTTCGAAATCATATACTGGAGCTTTAGGCAATCCAAATCTTGGCCATACTTGACCACTAATCATATCAACAGCTTCTACATTGCTTTGTTTGATGGTGAAAGCAATATATTCTTTCTGTTGTCCTAACATAGATTGTTGTTGGCTATTATTATTTGTATTCTCTATCGAGCCGTTAAAGTCCTTTTTTCGAGACAATGAATTTTCGGAATGACCTTCATAAAGGAAAATATAGCTTTCATTTTTCAAGTCACGCCACATCGCATTAGGACTGCCATAAGCAAATACCAATTCCATGCGCGTACTACCAACACCGATATCGCGTACAGTACGGGCGCCTTTTTTCGTACTATGAATATTAGTAATAGTATTTGGCTCAAAGAAATAGGTAGCCCCTTGACCTCGCAATTGATTGTTTATCAATCGTTCTTGAGTAGGTCCCGTATATACGGTTACCTCCAAATCTTTCATATAGTACGTCGTAAAGTTATCACGCACTACCGTTTTTTCTACATCTTTAGGTGCTACAAACTGATCACCTAAGCGGTACCCATCAATGGCATAATCATCTTCAGACCCTAACGCTGGTAAATTATTAGCCGTATAGGACTTGCCGATATCCGCCAAATTATTTTGCGTTACACTAGGCAAGGATCCTTCATTTTCGCTAGCTGCTTGCCAAAATTGTATGGAATCACCAAACTCGGTAACTGCCATTTGTTCGGCCAACCAACCGGTTTTTGTGTTTTCCTTCTTTATTTTTGTATCAATTTTAACGGCTTTAATCGGTGCATTATCTATATACGCAACAGAATTAGCCGCATCAGGTTCCACCGTTTCTACAGGTGCAGCAGTAGCTGCCGCATCATTTGTATCCTCTGTAGCTTCTACAGCCGTCGGTTTCACTGTGGAAATAGCCGGTTCTGCCGCATACCCTACCGTTGTAGCAGATAGGCCAACTAAAAGTGCCGCTACGATACGGCTCTTAATAGAATGATTCATCGATTACTCTCCAATTGCGCACGCAACCATGTCAACCATGGCTCTAGCCCATTATGGGCCGTGCAACTTACTTCAAAAATCTCTCCTGTTGGATTTAAATTACGTATGTCTTGTATAGCCTTATCTTTTTTAAAAGGCACATAAGGCAACAAATCTATCTTATTAATGAGGATAGCCTTTGACTCTTTAAAGATTAATGGATATTTAAGAGGCTTATCTTCACCTTCCGTAACAGATAATACAGTTACCTTCATGCTTTCACCAATCTCAAATTCTGCAGGGCATACAAGGTTACCTACATTCTCGATAATGATCATATCCAGTTCATCAAGATTTAAATCACCTAGTGCATCTTGAATCATTTGTGCATCAAGATGGCAACCTCCCACTGTGTTGATTTGAATAACAGGAACGCCTAATTCATGAATTCGTTCCGCATCCTTAGCAGTAAATAAATCACCTTCAATAACAGCAAGGCGGTAATCTTTTTTCAAATCATGTAAAGTTGCCTCTAACAGAGATGTTTTACCAGCCCCTGGAGAACCTAATAGATTAAATACAAAAATATTTTTTTCCTTAAACAACTGTTGTAAGGACTCTGCAATGGCATCATTTTTTGCCAATACATTAGTTTTAACTTGAACTTGCATGTCCTAACCTTTCTATCAATCGATATCCATGGAGGTCACTTGTAGTTCGCGGCCACCAATGGTTTGTACGAAATGACTGTCACAATAGGGACAGATAAACTTATAATTTTCTACCGGAAATGTTTTATCACAATCCAAGCACTTTCCTTCAATAGGAATGGTGTTAATTTCTATACGTGAGCCTTCTGCTGCGGTCCCCTTTGTAACCGCTTCCCAACAAAAAAGAAGGGAATCTGGTTCCACGCCACTCATAAGACCCAAATCGAGTTGAACGGAATGAATCACAGATGCATCGTGTTGTCGTAACGTATCGAGGGCCACATCAAGTATACCTTCTGCTATAGACATCTCATGCATGGTATGCCTCATATACAGCTTCAAGCATCATTGTAGTCGTTACAGAGCCTACACCACCAGGTACAGGCGTAATAGCTGATGCAATATCTTTTACCGCTTCATAATCAACATCGCCTACCGTCTTACCTTCTAGTTCATTAATGCCTACATCGATAACAACAGCACCTGGCTTAATCATATCTGCTGTAATCATATGCGCACGACCAGCTGCAGCAATAACGATATCGCCACGTTTTACTTGTTCTGCCAAATCAGGGGTTCTAGAATGACACATTGTAACAGTACCATGTGCACCAAGGGTCATAAGAGCTACTGGTTTGCCAATAACTTGGCTACGACCGATTACTACCACATGTTTCCCCTCTACAGGAATATCGTAGTGGTTTAAAATTGCCATACACGCCTTAGCAGTACAAGGGGCAAAGCCCCCTTTGCCTGCAGTTACAAGGCCAATATTATACGTAGTTAAACCATCGATATCTTTTTTAGGATCTAGCATATCGATAAGAGCCTCTGTATCAATGTGTTTAGGCATCGGCATTAACGGTAAAATTCCATGAACAGCCGCATCATTATTTAATTCTTGCAATGCTGTCACCACTTCATCCTGTGTAGCCGTTTCAGGTAATTGTTTTAATACAAAGCCATAGCCAAAATTCTTTGCTGTCTTTTCCATAAATGTAGCATACATATGAGCACCGTGGTCTTCACCAACGAGTAATACTGCCATAGTAATTACAGAGTCCCCTACTGCTGCAACTTTTTCTTGTAAAATCGCCTTGTGAGCATCTGCTACTGCTTTACCGCGTAATTCGATCATGTGTATCTCCATTCATTCAAACTATCTATAAAATAAGGTGCCTCCGGAGAGGCACCTAAGTCTCTTATTCTATTATATAACGAACTGTCTATAATTTCTAATTATGACCGAATTCGTTTTATCTACGGAAATGAACAGTAATTGCTGTACCAGCCTGAACAGTTGTACCGCTACTTTCATCTTGAGATGTAGCCGTACCAGTTCCATCCGGTTTAAAGGCAAGTCCCGCCTTATGTAACCAATCACGTACTTCACCATAGGTAAAACCAGTAAAGTTAGGCAATGTAACAGAACCATCACTTCCCGGTTTTGGTTCAGGTAATGTATTAGCAGCTTTAACAGCTACTGGTGTACTTTCTTTAACATACGGACTCATTTGGTAATACCGTACAAGTTGAGATACGATGTCCTTAAATACAGGGGCTGCAATTTGACTACCATAAAAAGAACCCTTTTGTGGGTCATCAATAACGACAAGAACTACAAATTTGGGATCCTCTACAGGGCCAAAGCCAATAAAGGACGCAATGTATTGTCCGTCGAGATAACCGCCATGTTTGGTATCTAGTTTTTGCGCCGTACCAGTTTTACCGCCGAAGTGATAACCTTCTACCATCGCTTTTGTACCGCCACCTTCGGATACTTCTTTTTCTAGAATATCTACAATGGTTTTAGCGGTTTCCGCCGGAACTGGTTGTCCCACAACAGATGTTTCAGTCGTACTTGTTACATCGCCTTGAGAGTTACTATAAGACTTGATGATATGTGGTTTCATCATAGCCCCACCATTAGAAAGTGCACCAAAGACTCTAACCATTTGTAATGGTGTAACTGCAATACCTTGACCGATGGACATAGTAGCAACATCTAGCTTACTCATATCCTCTGGATTATACAAAATACCTGCTCCTTCACCAGGCAATTCAATACCTGTTTCAGAACCAAAGCCATAATCACGTACATATTTCGAGAGAATATCTGCCCCTGTTAATGTACCAATTTCAGCCATACCAGTATTAATAGAGTACTTCAAAATATCTAGCAAACGAACAGGACCATATCCCTCACCATTCCAGTTTCTAATGATATGTCCATTGGCAGCGAAGGCCCCTTTATCGTTATACACAGTGTCTAACTTCCATTTGCCTGCTGCAAGAGCTGCAGATGCAATGATAGGTTTGAATGTAGAGCCTGGTTCATATAAATTGGTAACCGCAATATTTTTGAAAGCCTCTTCACCACTTTGGTTGTAGTTATTAGGATCGTAACTTGGACGATTGGCCATCGCTAATATTTCACCGTTCTTTGGATCCATAACGATAACGCTGGCATGCTTAGCTCCTGTATCAACCATTGCCTTATCAAGAGCGCGTTCTGCAATAAATTGAATTGTTGCATCGATGGTTAAGGTTACACTTTTACCCTTATCTGGTAAAAATTTAGATAGTACGGAACCAAAGATGGCATTCCCTTTATTATCAGTAGCTACAATTTCTTGTTGTACGCCCCCCTTTAATTCGTCATCAAGAACCATTTCTAGACCATCAAGACCTTTATCATCAGTACCGACAAAGCCTAATACTTGTGCCGCTAAGACACCATTTGGATAATAGCGCTTAGATTCTTCAACGAAATTAAGGCCTGCAATATTATTATCCTTAATAACTTGTTGTACCCCTTTTGATTTATCTGCATCCATCATACGATTCAACCAGACAAAGGCGGTATCCTCTTGCAAAGCTTTCACAATATTCTCTTTTGACATCGTTACATACGGTGAGATGAGATCCGCAATCTCTTGAGGAGACTGTTTAATCATCTTTGGATCCGCATATAAAGATTTTGTAACTACACTCATCGCCAAAGGCTTGCCATTACGGTCATAGATTGTACCACGCGGCGATTGTAATTTTCTATCTACTTGAACTTGTAATAAGTTTTTCTTCTCTAGGTCAAAGGTATCAAAGACCTGTAACTGTGCTAAACGCCCGATAAGGACGAAGGCAACGGTCATGAGTATGGCAAGGCACCACGTAGTGCGACTCCAATCACTCATGCGTAATAACGCTTTATTTAATAACTTCATCATTTCTCCACTGGACGGCGTAACTTATGGTCTAATGCATCATATAATGCATCTGGTTCATTGGGAATCACCCCATTTTGTACCTGACCTAATAAATACTGCAATCCTTCCCCCACTTTTTTCCCTGCAAGCTTAATAACTCGTTCGTCATAATTTAAATCCTTTGTATGGATAGGCATCTCTAGGCTAAGATCTGCCATACATTCACCAAAGGCTAAGGTGCCATCAGTCGATGCATAAGGCTTCCCACAGCCTAATACATCGGCAGCACAAACCTTAGATAATTGCTCCCATGCAATTCGCATAATTTGACTATCTCGAAACTCACCGCTGCGAGCCTCTTTACGGATCCACTTTTTCTCATTAGCTTCCCCATTTTGTACAAAATAGTGAAAGCGCATATGATTTTTTACAATCCAAGCTACACGGCGCACAAAACTCTTAGGGTAACCTAAACGAGTAAGTAATGTTTCTGTCATTTCAGCCCCTAATGTATCGTGGCCACGATCTGTGAGGCGACCATTCACCACAGCACGCACCGTAGGCATCCCCTTTGCTACATCGTGTAACAGTGCACCCCAACGTAATGTTAAATCTGGTTCTGTATGAGATACAACGGCTAATGTATGATACCAACCATCAAATTCGTGAAAGTCTTTTTCTTGTGGTAAATTCACAAGATGGTATAGCTCTGGTAAAATAGGCACTTCACGAGCGACGCCATTTTCTACAACGCGACAAGAGCACTCGGCCAAGCGAGATTGTACTAATACATCAAGGCCCTTAGCCACAGCGGGCTCTAACATGAGTCGGTCCAGTTCACTACGGACTCTCTCAAGAGATAACCCAGGCACACGATGAAATGCCTTTGGCATAGCTTCTAATAAATCTTCGGTAGGTAAGAAATCTAGCTTTGCCACAAAGCGGCATGCTCTAAATAATCGCAATGCGTCTTCTTCAAAGCGTTGCTGTGCATTCCCAATGGTTCGCAATGTCTTATGCTTGATATCTCGACGTCCCCCTACTAGGTCTATGACCTCACCAAAACGATTCATCGCCATGCCATTGACCGTAAAGTCGCGACGCAACACGTCTTCCTCCAAGGTATCGGCATAAGCGATTTCTTCTGGTCGATGACTATCCGCTCCATATCGTTCAGTGCGATACGTTGCAATTTCATATTGCTTTCCTTCTAGTGTAGCTACTACTACACCAAAGGATTTTCCTACTAAGTCTGTCGTTTGAATATCTTGACCGCGTAGGACTTCAATTACCGTATCAGGGCGTGCAGACGTCACAATATCAAAGTCATGAGGCTTTTGATGCATCAAAATATCACGCACTGCTCCGCCAATGATATAGGCTTCATAACCTGCTTCTTCTAATACAGTCAATATTCGATTGGCTTGTTCCATCATGCACACTCCTTTCTGAACTAGTCTAACCTTTATTTTACTACAAATGAAAGCATGAAAAAAGTGCAATCCTATAAGGATTGCACTCGTTCTGCAATAGCTGTACCCGTCGGTGTTACCGCAAGGCCGCCATCGCTTGTTTCACGCAATGCTGCTGGCATAGCGCGACCGATATTATTCATTGCTTCAATAACTTCATCTGGTGGAATTTGACTTTCAATATTCATCAAAGCTAATTCAGATGCAGTAATGGCATGAACTGCATAGAAACCATTACGTTTAACGCACGGTACCTCTACAAGTCCTGCTACTGGATCACAGGCAAGGCCTAATAAGTTTTTCATGCACAATGCAATAGCATGGCCGACTTGACGAGGCGTACCACCCATCATTTCTACAATGGCACCGGCAGCCATACAAGCGGCCGTACCAATTTCTGCTTGGCATCCGCCAACGGCACCGGCCACACAAGCGCGATTCGCTACGACATTGCCAATGCCAGAGGCAGCCAAGAAGCCCTTTACCATAGTTGCTCTATCTAGCTTGTAATGGTCCGCTACTGCTTTCACCGCACCAGGCATAACACCACAAGATCCTGCAGTAGGACAAGCAACAATGCGGAACATTTTAGCATTCGCTTCGTTTACAGCAATAGCATAGGTCATTGCCTTATACGCAATATCACTCATAAATCTTGGAGTTTGATCGTTAAGCTGTGCCGCCTGACCACCGGACATACCAGAGGCCGTTTTCTCCGCATAATCTATACCATCTTGAATAGAGCCTTCAAAAATATCTAACCGATGCTCTATTTCACGAATAACCGCTTCTTCACTGCGGTCATAATTTTCTAACTCATAACGCAGTACTACGTCACCGAAGGAAATATTATTTTCCTCTGCTAAGCGAATAATATCTGCAATTGTATCGTATGCATAACTCATCATTCGCCCTCCTATAACGCTTCAAAGGTCATCACATCTTGGATGCCTGGGAACTCACGCATAAACTGAACGGTAATAGGATTTACTACCGTATCCGTAGTAATAACCATTACTGCGTCCTTATGCTTACCCTTACGGAATACACGCATCGTAGCAATATTAATATCGGACTCACTCAATGCTTGGCTCACAAGAGAAATGGCACCAGGTCTATCCTCATGGAATACGACAAGAGTAAACTCATCGCCTGTAATAGACATATCATTGCCATCTACTTCGGTAATCATAATTTGACCACCACCAAGAGAACGACCAATAACAGTCATATGACGATTATGTTCGTCGTACATGTCAAAACGAACCACATTCGGATGACCTACATCGAGAGGAGACTCGATAAAGTTGTACTCCATGCCCTCTTTCTCAGCCAATTTATGAGCAACACGAATATTCGTATCATCCTCTTTGAACCCCAATAGACCGCCAATCAAAGCACGATCTGTACCATGACCTTTATAGGTCTTTGCAAAAGATCCATATAAGGTTAAATCTACCTTTTTAGGTGTGGAACGGAAAATGCACCGCGCCATCTTACCTAGCCGCGCAGCACCCGCTGTGTGCGAACTAGACGGACCGATCATAACAGGTCCTATAATATCAAAAATACTATTCATACACGCCTCTATATACACATCAACAATGTGAAAAAATCTTACTTTACCTATAGTATAACAATCAATATTTATTAATGTCCATATGCACATTAGCGGTATTTTTGTACACACACAAAGGACTACATTTATGCTCAAATCATTCCCCTCCCCAGCACTATTTATCTGAAAGATATCTTAGGATTAGTATATTGATGGGACGCCTTCCTATCTACAGTTATAAAAAGGAAAGACTATACTTATGCAGCGACATCAGGTCACGAGGAGCAAAGAAGTATAGTCTTTCCTTTTTAATTAAGTTGTAGATACAAAACTGGGCCCCATCAATATACAGCCACTAAGAGATAGCTTTCACAAAATAATAAAAAACGCACCTTAGGCGAACCTAAGGTGCGTTATTTATAACAACAGTCCTAAATCATAAAAGAGAGGGGAAGTAGGACTGTGGTTAACAGATTAATGGATCCGATTAGCCCAAGATAGCTTTCATGTCAGCTTCTGGAGTTGTAATTGGATGT
>NZ_CAJLUB010000074.1 GCF_905209685.1 uncultured Veillonella sp.
CACTGATAAGTGGAACTCGACGAAACTCATTTTCTGCTAAAGCACGAGCCCATTGGTAATCATCAAAATGATTTACATTGCTTAACTCCCAGCTATAGTCACTGGCATCGATAGTTTCAACATGACCAATTGTATCAAGGGCATGATGCAAAGACACATCTTCACCTGCCAGAATCGTTGGGAGTAATGATACAATGTGTGGTCTATAAATCCCTGCCATTGGTTCTGGCCTGCCAGTAGCCCCCGTAGGAACAATGGCAGTCCAATTATTATGGTTCACTTGATATAACCACTCATAATATAGGTCCATAGACATAAATGGCATATCTACAGCCATCACTGCATAAGCAGGACTAGTTCCAACGGCTAGTGCACTATAAAGGCCTCCTAGCGGACCACAACGCTCAATAGAATCCCGAACAATAGAAACTTTTTCTTTTTCATTGTTCGATAATGTATCAATAATATGTGTCTGAATGGCATGCCCTAACTGTTCATCATCACCGATAGAGATAAGAATATCGGCTACATCTGCATCTAATCCTTTACGAAGTGCATGAGATATGAGGCTTTCACCATTAATCCAGGACAATAACGCCTTAGGTTGCCCCATTCGAGAACTCAAGCCCCCCGCTAAAATGATTAATCCTAATTTATTCACGACGTCCTAACCCTCGTTTAACACCTTGGTATATGAATAGTAAAACAACAATATTTAAAATGCCATCAGGCACCATATAAGACGCATTATAAATCATGGAGTAGATCCATGGATTTTGCCCTTGTGGGGCATAGCTAGCAAACACAACGGCACCGCTCATAACAGATGCGGCCCAACGCAATGCGATACCTACAATAGAACCTGTGATAAGGCCAGAAATAGAATCTTTGAAATAACCGCAAACGCCAATAACACCATAAGCTACTAGATAATCTAATATAATACTTAAATAGTGTACAGATGATTTAAAGCCTAAAATGAAATGCAAGATACCGTATACGACGCCAGCAAAAATACCGCGAGCTCCACCCCATCGATAGGCATAAATCATGAGCGGCACTAGAGACGCAGCCTTAATAGATCCCCCCTGAGGCATATGGAAAATCGTAACAAACGATAATACTTGAGCAATTGCAATAGCTACACCTGCTTCTGCAAGCATGCGGGTTTTAGACTGATCCATGTCAATCAACCTCCTCTTTACCATATATATTAAAGAATATATTATTTATACAATCTACTTGTATTGTACTACAGTTCGTATCTGAGTCCAAACAAAATATTCGGAACGTATTGAAAATTTTACGCTTCTCTTGTATAATGGTACAGGTTCAATTTGTAATACTCGAAGGAGATATAGAAAATATGATTAACACAACGAACATCTTTGATTATGAAGACGTGCAATTGATTCCTAATAAATGTATCGTAACTAGCCGCAGCGAATGTGATACACATGTTAAATTAGGTAACCGCACATTCCGTTTACCAGTAGTTCCTGCAAATATGCAAACTATTATCGACGAAGAATTGGCAGAAAAATTAGCTCGTGAAGGTTATTTCTATATCATGCATCGTTTCCAACCAGAACGTCGTATGGACTTTGTAAAACGCATGCACGACCTCAACTTATATTCTTCTATTTCCATTGGTGTAAAACCAGAAGAATTTGCTTTAGTTGATGAATTCAAAAAAGCAAACTTAACACCTGAATACATTACAATCGATATTGCTCATGGTCACTCCAACGCAGTAATCGATATGATTCAATACATCAAAAAGAACTTGCCTGGTACATTTGTTATCGCTGGTAACGTAGGTACACCAGAAGCAGTTCGTGAACTTGAAAATGCTGGTGCAGATGCAACTAAAGTTGGTATCGGTCCTGGTAAAGTTTGTATCACTAAATTAAAAACTGGCTTCGGTACAGGTGGTTGGCAATTGGCTGCGGTTCGCTGGTGTGCAAAAGCAGCTACTAAACCTATCATTGCTGACGGTGGTATCCGCGATCATGGCGACATTGCTAAATCTATCCGCTTTGGTGCTACTATGGTTATGATTGGTTCCCTATTCGCTGGTCATGAAGAATCTCCAGGGGAAGAAAAAATCGTTGACGGCAAAGCAGTAAAAGAATACTTTGGTTCTGCTTCTGAGTTCCAAAAAGGTGAACGCAAAAACGTAGAAGGTAAAAAAATCTTCATCGATTCTAAAGGTTCTATCTTTGATACATTAGTTGAAATGGAACAAGATTTGCAATCTGCTATTTCTTACGCTGGTGGTACTACTCTACAAGCAATCCGCAAAGTAGACTATGTACTTGTTAAAAACTCCATCTTCAACGGTGACCGTTAATACAATATTACATGTAAAAGCCACAGGATAAATCCTGTGGCTTTTTTGTATGTAATCAATGTGATCTACAACATATTCGTAATAATATTACCATATTTCATAAAAATAGCCCCAAAGACATTTCGTCTTTGGGGCTATTATTTAAGCTTCAGCTTCTTTTGATTTTTCCATTAACATATAAGCGTATTTACCAATACCAGCACTAACAACAAGTAATGCAGTCAGTACGATAAATGCCACTGTAAGACTTGTGCCATGAGCAATGAAACCAATCAACGCTGGTCCCATCAAAATCCCCATATAACCAAGCATGGTAGATGTAGCCACAGCTTGTGTCATAGGAATAACATTTTGTTCCCCCATAGCAGAGAATAAGTTTGGTACTACCATGGCTAAAGAAATACCAAGTAATAAGTATGTGTACATGGAGCCATAACCTGGTAGGAATACAATAAGGCCCATTGCAATAGCACCTAACAAATAACCACCAATTACAACTTGTTTAGAGGTTAAATGTTTACCAATTGTATTACCAAGCAAACGACCAATACACATAGTACCATTAAAGAGCATAACGCCCATAACGGCCTCTTCGATAACAATACCTTTATCTTCGAATAAGTATAATGCACTCCAATCCCCTACTGCGCCTTCAACCAAGTAAGATACAAAGGACAAGAGACCAAAGATAATAGCTATCGGATGGAAAGATAGTGGGCTTTTAGATTTTTTAGTAACCTTTGTATTTGGATCACTACCAAAGGTTAACATAAATTGGCTAACCACGACCATGGCAATGAATAATACGATGAGAAGTCCCCAAATACTAGCATTAACAGGTAAAGATAATATTTTTAAAAGCACCAACAAAACACCAGCACCGGCAAAACCGCCTAAACTCCATCCACCGTGATAAGCCCCCATCAAGTGCTTTTTACTCACCTTTTCGGTCAAGATAGCTTGTAAATTAGCGGATGCACCACTAAGACCTACACCTATACCAAAGAAGAATAAAGCGGCTGTGGTCGTAGCAATTGTAGAGCACATCGTAACAATAGCAAGAGATAACATGCCAATAAAGCTAGCTAATAAAACGACTTTCTTGCATCCAAAGTTCTCTACTAGCTTACCAGCTATGGCCATGGACAAACAAGAACCTACACCGAGCACTAAAATCATAGAACCCAATACATCTTCACCGATACTAAGCTTTGCTTTTAAATATGGTACAAAACCAGCCCACAAGGCTGTATACATACCTGGGATAAAGAAGCCCCCAAAGGCACCACGAATATTTGCTGTTGAAATAGAAACTTGATCGCTCATTACATCCTTTCTGGCTTCTAGAACCGTCCGGCGAAGAAAGGCCCTTTTTATCCGCAACGCACTAAAACTTGTACCTTAGCAGGAAACCATTTTAATTACATATGATTTATTATTGGAATATAATAACCCTCTTTACGAAACATGTAAAGAGGGTTTTGTAAATTTAAATTAAAATTAAAAAAGTATCCATATTCCTACGCAACTCGTAAGTAATGCCACAAGAACTGGCACGGCTGTGCGTTTAAGTAAATCTACGGATTTAATATGGGCCACACCTGCTACGCCGACCATTACAGGGCTGATTGGGCTGAGGAACAAACCAAGGCTAGCGCCATTTTGCATTACCAACATGGTTGTTTTGGGATCAAGGCTAAGGTTAGATACAATATTAGGTACTAATGGCACTAATGTAAATAATGGAGCTACATTGCTACCTGTTACCATACTTAAGCCTAACATACCGCCTCCAAGAACAGAGGTAAGCCCAATAGAGTTAAGAGATAATGTTTGTAGCGCACCAACTAATGAATCAATAAGGCCGAGGCTAACTAAACCTTGTGCAAAGATTTGTCCCCCTATAATAAGAGTCACTGCATAGGAGAACTGGTTCCCCATACCTTCAAAGAAAATCGTCGTACTCTTAAGTACTGTTCTCAAATTTCGATGACGAATTAATTCAGCTAATAGAGCAATACCAAAGGCAAGCATCATAGCAAGGGTGACATTCATCTTCACACCAGGAAAACCATATTGACTAAAGTCTAAGATAAAACACAATGGTAATAATGGGAATATCATATATAGCTTAGGTCCAATAGGAGCTTCAGGAATACTTTCAAGATCATTTACATCCATAGGGCCATCAATTCGATCTCGATATCTCTGCCACCAAAAGTGTGCTATGGCAGTCACAATAGCAACCAAGAAATAAATTCGTAATTGGTACCCCACAAAGTAGTTTGGTACAGGTATATTTAATACCTTGGCAATCAATAAGGTAGATACAGCCCCAGGCCCTACATCCATAAGGTGTCCTGTAGCTATAACGGCTGCCGCCCCTACTGGGCTCACGCCAAGACGGAGTAATACAGGATACATGGTGACCATCATAAGAAGAGCAAGGCTCAACGGATTAGGTACACAAATGGATAGGCCCATATTGAGTAGAAACATAAGAGCTAACACAATATACGGACGATTTAGTCGATATAAAGGACGGATAAGTGTATGGGCGAGTCTCGTTCCTGCCCCAATATATTCCATATATTTTGCATACCCTGCACAAGTCATAATCATAAGGCCCAAATTAACTATGTTATTTGATGTCGTTATTCTTACGATATCCATGGCATCAAATATGAGAACACCTGTGGATTGGTCACCCACTAATATGGCATCAATCCAATTAGCCTCATATGCGATGAACATCATAAGAATGCCCAAGCCGATCAAAATAGGCTGTGGTTGATAGCGCTTCATCAATAAAAAGCCTGTAATAGCAATTATGATGAGACATATAACTATATTCATAACTACCTCTCATAGAGAATATATTAGACTGACAGCGGATTTATATCACAAATACTATACTTGAATTATACTTGTATCACATCCAGCTTATACCTATATTATACCTATACTATACGGAAAATATAAATAAAAATACAATGAAACAGCACCGTTATTTTCAAAATAACGGTGCTGTTTATTACTTATATTCCTTTATTTATGTTCTTTCAACCATGCAATAGCATATTCAGCATATACTGCTGATGCGGCTGATAGTACTGTATCATCCATATTAAATCTATTATTATGATGATCGTAGGTAGCCTCTATTTCAGGATTTTGAATACCAATAAAAGCAAAGCATCCTGGTTTATCTTGTAAATACCATGCAAAATCTTCCCCTGGCATTACTTTACGCATTTTAGAAAGCTTATCTTTACCTAATGTATCAATAACAACGCGTTCCGCTAATTCGCTAGATTCAGGATCATTAATAGTAGGCGGTACTTTTTTTACATATTCTAATGTAGCAGTTGCCCCATAGGCTTCAGCCGTATGTTCTACTACGCGGCGTATGGATTCTACGTAATACTCTTCTTGGTCTGGATCAAAGAATCTAATGGTCCCCCCCATTTTAGCTTCACCAGGAATAACATTCCATTCAGATCCAGAGTGAATATTACCAATAGTGAGCACAAGAGAATCTAAGGCACTCACATTACGAGACACTACGGTTTGCAAGTTCATAACGATAGCACTAGCTACTACAATGGCATCAATCGCTTGATGTGGCTGTGCACCATGACCTTGTTTACCCTTTATATTAATGGTAATCTGGCTACTTGCAGCCATGCGAGGACCTTCCTCTACGGAGATGAGGCCTGCTGGTAAGTCAATCCATACATGGCCACCAAAGATAGCATCGATTTTATCATACCAATCACCAAATTTAACGAAATCTGGCGCCCCTGCACCCGTTTCTTCAGCAGGTTGGAATGCTAAATACACATCGCCTTCGATGCGCTCTTTCATAGACATTAACATCTTAGCAGCGCCTAGCAAGATAGCCATATGACCATCATGACCACAAGCGTGCATTTTGCCTTCAGTTTCAGATTTGTAGTCTACTGTATTATGTTCATGAACAGGTAAAGCATCAATATCAGCACGCAATGCGATGGCCTTACCAGGTTTATCGCCATGGATAATACCAACTAAGCCGATGCCACGCTCAGTATCTACATGAACCTCTACGCCCATAGATTCTAATTCTTTAGCGAGCGTCTTTGTTGTTTCAAACTCTTCATTGCTCAGCTCTGGATGTTTATGGAAATATCTACGCCAATCTTGAACGTAGCCTTTATATTGTTCAATTAAATCGCGACTATGCATGGTATCGCCTCCTTATAAAATCCCTTGTTCAAGGGGAATAACAGGGTAAAAGTAAAAGAAAACGACAGGCCACGCCATGTCGTTTTCTCCGTTTCTTATCGGTTGCGTAATACTGCTTGTACCGCTAAGGATACAACAGCTGTTGCAACTGCCACAGCAGCTGTAATTTTTGCTGTTGTGAAAAGTTCTTCTTTTGTAGGTTTTGCTTTTGTAGCAATATCTAATGTTTTTGCTACTGCAGGAACCAATACTTCGTTACGTAAGGATTCTGTATTCATATTTACTCCTCCAATATAGACTATTTCTTCTAGGGTAACACGAATAAGAATTAAAGTCTATATATTCATCGATTTATTTCAATAGTAATACGGTTACGCAACTATTTTAAATAATCTTTATGAAAGTTATGCGTAATATTATTTTGCAGCTAACTCTTCAATCGCTTCAGCTACAATAGTAATCGCTTTCTCCAATTGTTCTTGAGGGATATTAAGAGCTGGTAAAAGACGTACTTTATTTTTCGCAGATAAACATACAACGCCCTTTTCAAGACATTTTGCGATAACTGCTTTTGGATCTACTGTAGTTTCAATACCAAGCATGAGGCCCATACCGCTTACACCAAGGATACCAGGTTTACCAGCTAAAGCAGCTTTTACATAGTCCCCTTTTGCTTTCACAGAATCTAAGAATTCTGGTGTTAAACGACTAATAATCGTGTTACCTGCGGCCGCACAGATTGGATTACCACCAAAGGTTGTAGCATGTGCACCTGCATTTAACACATATTGCATCTTTTCATTGAATAAGGTAGCGCCCATAGGGAGACCACCCGCTAAACCTTTTGCAGTAGATACTACATCTGGTTCAATACCGAATTGTTGGTATGCATATAAACTACCAGTACGGCCATTACCAGTTTGTACTTCATCGATTAACACAAGTTGATCATGTTCATGAGCATATTTTGTTACCGCTTGTACGAACTCTTTATCTAGTGGCATAACACCACCTTCACCTTGAATAGGTTCCATCATGATGGCGCAAACAGCAGGATTATCAAGCGCTTTTAATGCCGCATCAATATCATTAGCTGGTGTATGAATAAAGCCTTCTGTAAATGGGAAGAAATGTTGATGGAATACATCTTGGCCTGTAGCAGACAAGGTAGTAATAGTACGACCGTGGAAACTGTTTACTAACGTAACGATGACATGACGACCGTCACCGTATTTGTCATGACTATATTTACGAGCAGCCTTGATGGCACATTCATTAGATTCTGCACCAGAGTTGGAGAAGAATACCTTCTTCATTCCTGTTTTGGCACATAGTTGTTTTGCCAATTCAATTTGTGGTAAAGAATAGTATAAATTAGAGATATGATTCAACGCATGACATTGCTTTGTTACCGCCTCTGTCCATTCATCGTCATCTACACCAAATGCTGTTACACCAATACCGGAGCCAAGATCGATGTATTCTTTACCATCTACATCCCATAAAAGAGAACCTTTACCTTTTTCAAAACATACATTAAACCGGCCATACGTATTGGCTATATATTCTTTATCTTGTTGTTCAAAATCGATTGTATTACTCATTACATCCTCCAAACGTACGGCCTTGCCGTCGTCTATCTATATGAAAGGTAACGATGGTAATAAATGATTACCATCGCTATACCTACTATATTACTTTACAAACATTGTGCCAAGACCTTCATCAGTCAATAGCTCGATAAGAATGGCATGTGGGATTTCACCATTGATAATAAATACCTTTTGAGCTCCTGATTTGATGGCCTCTAAGCAGCAATCTACTTTTGGTATCATACCACCTGCAATAACACCATCTACCTTTAATTGATCCGCCTCTGCCATGGTAATTTTAGAAATGAGAGATTCAGGATTATGTACATCTCGTAACACACCATCAATATTGGTCATGGCAACCATTGTTTCTGCCTTTAAAGCACCTGCAATTTTTGCTGCCACCGTATCGGCATTGATATTGTATGTCTTGCCATCAG
This sequence comes from uncultured Veillonella sp., assembly GCF_905209685.1. GTDB lineage: Bacteria > Bacillota > Negativicutes > Veillonellales > Veillonellaceae > Veillonella. The sequence goes on from NZ_CAJLUB010000074.1 coordinate 8,613, forward strand.
CCCCCATACCAATGGAGGAAATTACAGGAATATATCCTCTACTGATAACATCATCAATAATACTTGTATCAATAGTATCAATAGAACCTACATACCCAAGCTCATCATTTTGCTTATGAACTTGAATCATATTACCGTCAACGCCACAAAGGCCAACAGCTTTACCACCAAGATCTGTTAAGTCTGCTACAAGACCTTTATTAACCTTACCGGCTAATACCATTTGTACTACATCCATTGTCGCTT
>NZ_CAJLUB010000075.1 GCF_905209685.1 uncultured Veillonella sp.
ACACATTTAGATGTTAGAAAAATTTGAACAATTAATGATTAGCGAACCTGTTCTAAGAGCGTTAAACGATATGGGCTTTGAAGAGCCTACGCCAATTCAACAGGAAGCTATTCCAGTAGCCATGAGCGGTAAAGACATGATCGGTCAAGCTCAAACAGGTACTGGTAAGACAGCAGCATTTGGCTTGCCTGTATTGGAACGCGTAGACGGGAATGAGCGTCACGTTCAAGTAGTTATTTTATCCCCTACACGAGAATTAGCTATCCAAGTAGCTGAAGAGCTTAACAAAATGGCTCAATACACGAATATCACAGCACTACCTATCTATGGTGGTCAAGATATTAATCGTCAGTTCCGTGCCTTGAAAAAAAATCCACAAATCATCGTTGCCACTCCAGGCCGATTGATGGACCATATGGATCGTGGTTCTATCCACTTTGACCATGTAAAAGTTGTGGTATTGGACGAAGCCGATGAAATGTTAAACATGGGCTTTGTTGATGATATCAATAAAATCTTGGGTGCTATCCCAGAAGACCATCAAACATTGTTGTTCTCTGCAACTATGCCTAAAGCTATCCAACAATTAGCTGAAACATATTTGACAGAGCCAACATTGATTCGTATGAAACCGACTCAAGTTACGATGGACTTAATTGAACAATATTATATCGAAGTGCAAGACCGTCAAAAATTCGATGTTCTTTGCCGCTTGTTCGATATCCAAACACCTGAACTTGCGATTATCTTCACACGTACAAAACGTCGTGTTGATGAAGTAACAGAAGGTCTTAAGAAACGTGGTTACATGGCGGAAGGTATTCATGGCGATTTGTCTCAACAAAAACGGGACAGCGTAATTCGTCAATTCCGCGAAGGTACCATCGATATTCTCGTGGCTACTGATGTGGCAGCTCGTGGTCTTGATATTTCTGGCGTATCTCACGTATATAACTACGATATGCCTCAAGATCCTGAAAGCTACACGCACCGCGTAGGTCGTACAGGCCGTGCCGGTAAAGCTGGTCAAGCTTTCACGTTCGTTATCCCTCGTGAAATGGAGCATTTACATGCTATTGAGCGTTTAACAAAACGTAAAATCGCACGCCGTCGTGCACCTTCCTTAGGTGAAGTTCTTGAAGGTCAACAACGTTTGGCAATTGAAAGTCTCGTTGAAATGACAGATAATTTAGAAGCATTAGCACCATTCAAATCTAGTGCAGAGGAATTGTTGAATGATACAGATTCCGTAACACTTTTGGCAGCAGCTCTTAAATTGTTAACAAAAGAACCAGATACAACTCCTGTAAATATTACAGAAGAAAAACCATTACGCGTACGCCGTCGCCGCGAAGGTGGCCGTAGTGACCGCCGCCGTCGTGATGGTGACCGTCGTAGAGATGGTGATCGCCGCCGTGACGGAGATCGTCGTCGCGATGACCGCCCTCGTCGCAGCCGCGATGACCGCAGAGGTGAACGTCGTGATGACCGCCGCAGAGATGATCGTAGATCTGATCGTCCACGTGGTGACAGAAAACCTCGTCATCAAGGTGAAGGTTTCAAACCTTACTTTAAAGACTAATAGAATGTGGATTGCTTTCGAGCAATCCACATTTTTTATTACTTAATAGTTAATACTATCTATCTTGATAAGTGTTGAGAATTCTGCTATAATAGATAATAATTATTTCTTGTGAATGGCCGATAATGGTCGATGCCTTATAGATTTCCAAGTGGAGAAAGGTAGAGTAGAGTATTATGGATATCGCACAAATTCTGCGTAGCCAAGGGTTCAAAGTAACCCCACAACGTATTGCGATTTATGATGCCTTGCGTGGTCATCATGATCATCCAACAGCAGAGATGTTGTATCATACGTTGCGCCCTGAACATCCAAGCATGAGCTTGGCAACCGTGTACAAGACAATGGAGATTTTTGAAAAAATCGGTCTTGTAAAAATTTTAGAAGTAGGTGATGAGCGCGCTCATTACGATTGGGACACACAAGCTCATTCCCATATCCGTTGCATTCGTTGCAACAAGGTAGAGGATATGATGGGCATTGATTTACAAGCTATCAAAACCATTGCTGATCAAGGTAGCGAGTATCAAATCACAGGTCAACATATTACCTTTGAAGGTGTATGCCCTGAGTGTGCTAAAAAAGAAAGCCATTAATACATAACCCCTGTCGCGAAGGGCTCCTTCACGGTAGGGGTTATATTAGTTATATATGTCTTATATTCATTAGGCTTTTGGAATAGATGTAAGCATAATAGAATAGTTATCAGAATTAAGTATGTTAGAATTATAGAATTATATAAATATAAAGGAGTAGTATGTTTGTCATAGGCAGTCATTTATCAATTAGCAAAGGTTATTTAAATATGGGGAAGGAAGCTACTAAAATTGGTGGCAATACCTTCCAATACTTTACCCGTAATCCTCGCGGTGGTGGTATGCGAGCTCTCGATATAGAGGATATGAATAGTCTTGGTGCATATATGAAAGAGCATAACTTTGGTACCTTGTTAGCTCATGCGCCATATACGTATAATCCATGTGCTGCAAAGGAAGACTTGCGCGCCTTTGCAAAACAATCCATGATGGAAGATTTAGAGCGCATGGAATATTTACCAGGTCAAATGTATAACTTTCATCCTGGCAGCCATGTAAAACAAGGTGTAGATCAAGGTATCGAATATATCGTAGAATGTTTGAACGAAATTTTGTTCCCTGGCATGAAAACGACCGTTCTATTGGAAGTCATGGCTGGGAAGGGCACAGAAATTGGTTCTCGCTTTGAAGAGATTGCACGCATTATCGACGGCGTTAAATTAAAAGAGTACATGGGCGTATGTGTAGATACGTGCCATATCCACGAAGGTGGTTACGATATTGTCAATAATCTAGATGGTGTTATTGACGAGTTTGATCGTATTGTAGGATTAGACCGTTTGAAAGCGATTCATTTGAACGACTCTAAAAATCCGATGGGCGCTCATAAAGATCGGCACGAAAAAATTGGGGAAGGTCATATCGGTATCGATGCTATAGCTCGCATTGTGACACATCCTAAATTGACGAATTTGCCGTTCTATTTGGAAACACCAAATGAATTAGATGGCTATGCGAAAGAGATTGCTATGTTGCGCTCTATTGTAGAGAATCAATAATTAAGCTGAATCGTAGTTTTAGTTATATAATAATTTATATAGCTACATTTCCATAAGATATAGGGAGAGCTGGAAAGGGGGATAAAATGCGTTTTTTACATACTGCCGATTGGCATTTAGGACGTATTTTTTATGGTCAGTACTTAACCGAAGACCAAGCTCATGTGTTGGAGAATCAGTTCTTTTCTATTTTGAAGGATGAAAAAATTGATGGCATATTGCTAGCAGGGGATATTTTTGATCGAGCAGTGCCACCCATTGAAGCCATTGAATTATGGGATTCAATTATTACTCGTCTTGCTATGGACTACAAGGTACCACTCTTTGTAGTTAGCGGTAATCACGATGGCGCAGAACGTCTTGAGGTGGGGCGTTCTATGTTAAGTTGTTCTGGTATCCATATTTGGGGCTCCCCTCATCACGCATTACAACCATTTGAGTTTGAAGGCGCTGATGGTAAGGTGGCTATTTGCCCTATGCCTTTCAGCGAGACTCGTCGCATAGGTGATGCATTAGGACTAGGCTCTGCTAATAATTCTTTACAAACTATTCAAAGTTTAGAGAATGCCATAGATGCAGACACTAAGACTAAAGCAAAATCTAAGCGTTCTAAATCTAAAAAAGCATCCGTAGATATTATTGAGGATTCTTTGTTTGCTAGTGTTGATATGGCAGATACAAATTTAGCTGATGTAGAAACAAATGACGTAGTAACACAAGATTTGGACCGAAATAATGAGACTACTCTAAATCTACATAATTACGACCAAATGTATCAAGCTTGGAGTAACCATTTACGAACTCAAGTGCCAAAGGGAATGCGTAGTATTGCCATTAGCCATGCCTTTGTAATGGGCGGAGAAATATGTGAATCTGAGCGTACCTTATCTATTGGTGGTAGTGAACAAGTAAGCCCACAAGTTTTTAAGGACTTTCACTATACAGCTCTTGGCCATTTGCACGGCCCGCAACGGATGGGGGCAGATTATATCCGCTATAGCGGATCACCTTTAAAGTATTCCTTTGATGAGCATACGCAGAAGAAGTCTTTCACCATTATTGACATGGATGCAAAGGGAAAGGTTGATATTAGTACCATTCCTGTAGAGGCGAAGCGCGATGTTGTGATATTGGAAGGCTATTTTGAAGACCTGCTAAACAATAAGAAATTACAGGCTAAGCATAAAGATGATTATGTGCAAGCCCGTTTGCTAGATACGATGCCTATTATGGATGGGATGGCTAAGTTGCGCCAAGTCTATCATCGCTGTATGACCATTGATCTAGCAGGTCGTGTGGCAGCGCCTGTGGCTGACATGGGGGATGCAGTCTTTAAAGAGTTAAACGAGCGTGAATTGTTTAACCAATTTGCCGAAACTGTATGGAAAGAACCATTAACAGAGCGAGAACAACAATACATCAACTCTGTATGGGACCGAATTTTAAAGGAGGACTAAATGAAGCCTATATCTTTAACTATAGAAGCCTTTGGTCCGTACCGCGATTCGGTTACCTTGGACTTTAATGAGCTTCAAGACCATTCTATGTTCCTCATCTCTGGTCCTACGGGGGCAGGTAAAACATCTATACTAGATGCCATGGTGTATGCCTTATATGGTGAGCCTAGTGGAGAGGTGCGTAAAACAGATGCCATTCGCAGTGACTTTGCAGAACCTGATCGTATGACGCGGGTAGATTTTTCTTTTGCTATCGGTGATGCTCAGTATCGTGTTGAACGATTGCCAAAGCAAATGGTTGCAAAGAAACGTGGTACAGGTATGCGTGAGCAGAATGCTAGTGCTACTGTTTACGAAATGAACGATGGGGAGTGGAAAGTTATCGCTACCTCTGCAGCGGCTATTCGCGATACAGTTCAACGAATCATAGGCTTTCGGAAGGATCAATTCTTACAGGTGGTTCTTTTACCGCAAGGGGAGTTCAGAAAATTATTAGTAGCATCTACTAGTGAACGGGAGGAGTTATTACATACACTCTTTAGAACTGAGTTATACCGAAGATTACAAGATGCTCTAAAAGCTGCTTATGATGACGCAAAAGCAGGCATTGAAGAAAATCTAACAAAACAGAATGCATTGCTGCAATCCATTCTACATGACGAAGATACACCAGTACTAACCATTGAACATGTACGAGATCTTTTGAAACATAGAGAGCCACACCGAGATGCTCTTGTTATTGAGCGTGATAAAGCTGTAATTGTAGTGGAGCAGTTCAATACGTTGCGAAATGAGTGGGCCTTATATAACCAAGCACAACAATCTCTTGCAGAGGCCACCTCTAAATTAGACCTCGTGAAAGCAAGAGAAGCGGAGCGTGCTAGCTTACGTGAAAAGGTACAGTTCCTTACCTCTTTAACGCCAAGTTTTGAGCTATATAAACAGGTTAGTGATAAACAGTCGGTGTTAAAAACCTTGGAAATGTCACTTTCAGAGGCTGAAAAAAATGTGGACAGTGCAACTCAATATGAGTCTAAATGTATAGAGGCGCATGCAGTATTAGAAGCTCAAGCTGAAACTATGCAAGCTAAGCGAACTACGCTTGCCCAAATGGAACAGCAATCAGAAAAGTTTAATGAGTTAGCAATGCTAAATAAGGAACTGAGTACATTAAAGAGTAAATCAGTAACACAGAACCGTGAGAAAAGCGAAGCTGCGTTACAGGCACAGCATAAGACAGTAGCTGATTTAGAGGCTAAGTTAGTTGCGGACAGGCAGCAGTTACAAGGTAATAGCAAAGCGTTAGACTCTATTTCTCGTATCCAAGAACAGTTAAGTCATTTGCAACGATATTCTGAATTGGTTGCTGAGAAACAGAAGGTTCAAAATGATATTGATGCTAAAGATAAGGCATTAGCTACGCTTGATGAATCCGTAAAGAATTCAAAGGTACAGCTTGAACGGTTAGAACATTTGATGGCAGAAGGGCATGCCTTTGAACTTGTTCATTTAGTGAAAGATAACGAACCTTGTCCAGTATGCGGCTCTACAGAGCATCCACAGTTGGCAGCTAAGCCTGACTTATATCCCACGAAAGAGGAGATAAAAGAGGCTCGTGCCGTGCGTGATCTTGAGTTACAAAAGCAAGCTAGTGAAATTGGTCAGAAAGAAACGTTAGCTCTTCGTCTACATGAGTTAGATCAGCAAATTAAAGACCAAGTTTCTCAGTTGAAGTCATCTATTGAGAGTTTTTCAGAAGAGGCTTTTGCTTCTATTCAACATGACTTGTTATCCAAAATGGAACAGCTTACAACCTTGCGTAGCGACACTGAACAACTGAGCAACACTATAGCTAATACTGAGGGGGACCTTAGTGCGGCTAAAGATACACTAGCGAAACTGGAGACGGCTCATAAGGAATTACTTGATAACTTGCACAATTTAGAGGTTCAGATTAGTACGGTACAGGCTAAAATTGATGCTCTTTCTGAAAGTTTGCCAACTACGGATGTAGCTGCATGGCATAAAGAGATAGAATCATTGGTATCTGAGCTTGCAGACTACGATGAACAGGTGAAAGTTTGTAAAGCAAATCTAGATTCTGCTAGAGAAGTGCTCAATGCTAAACGGGGACGTCTAGAAACCTTATTTGCCCAAGTGCAGGAAGACAAAAAAAATCTTGATGTACTCAATAAAGACTATGTAGAATCATTGCAATCGATTTCTTTATCTGAAGATGACTTTATAGATGCGTTGGATGATTATAAGGCTTTAGATACGTTTAGAACTGAACTACATGCATTGGACGAGGCTTTCAATAAAGCTCAAGCTGTATATGATGCGGCATTGAAGCATGCTCAATCTGTAGTGAAGCCAAGTGATACCGTTTCCAATGAAGTATATGATGCAGCAGTAGAACAGCGTGATGATTTAGTGGGTTCTCTTGCGGCTTGGGATAGAGAAACGAAACATATTGAAACGACACTAGTTTCTCTAGAAACACTTGAACAAGCTATGGGAGAAGCCCGTGAGGAAGTGACTTTCTTAAGTCGCCTAAATGACTTGGCAAATGGCGGTGAACAAGGGTTCAAAAATGTAACCTTTGAGCGCTATGTATTGGGAGCTATTTTAGATGAAGTCGTATATGCAGCTAATTTACGACTTCAAACGATGAGTCGTAATCGCTATTCCTTGGAACGTTCTGACTATACTGGTGGTGGACGGGGCAAACAAGGCCTCGATCTGGCAGTTATGGATGCTTTCACCGGTCAATCAAGACCTGCGAATACCTTGTCTGGTGGTGAAACATTCTTGGCCTCTATGGCACTTGCCTTAGGTCTTGCGGATGTTATCCAAAGTTATGCAGGTGGTATTCATATGGATACGATGTTTATCGACGAAGGCTTTGGTACACTTGATCCTGATACATTGGAACTCGCCATGGAAACACTGGTGAAATTACAATCATCAGGTCGTCTTATCGGCATGATTTCCCATGTACCTGAATTAAAGACTCGTATACCGGCCCACTTAGAGGTCACACGTGGTGACGATGGTAGTACGGCAAAATTTGTTATTAACTAGCTATAGAATTGTCAAATGTGATACTATTAAAAGAGGAGAATTCCTACAAAAACATACTGGAATTAATTAAGGAGGTCCTATGAAGTTTTCATTTGCTCATAATAATATAAATGTTAAGGATCTTGATAAGAGTTTAGCATTCTATAAAGAGGCCTTGTTACTTGAGGAATCTCGCCGTTTGGAAGATCCAAGTGGTGCTTTCACTCTTGTATATTTAAAAAGTCCATACACAGCGCATGAACTAGAACTTACATGGTTGCGCGACTGGGATCGCCCTTATAATTTAGGGGACAATGAATTCCATTTAGCGTTTTATGTAGATGACTACGAAGCAGCTCTTAAAAAGCATAAAGAGATGGGCGTTGTAGCTTATGAAAATGCTGACATGGGCATTTACTTTATTGCCGATCCAGACGGGTATTGGACAGAAATTATTCCAGCAGGTAAATACTAATGGAATATATGTTAACTCGTTTAGAGTGGCTAGTTGGTCCTGATAAAATCAAAACCTTAAAAGATACGTCTGTGGCTCTCTTTGGTGTTGGCGGCGTTGGTGGCGGTGCCCTTGAGGTATTAGTTCGAGCTGGTGTGGGACGCATCGTTCTTATCGATGGCGACTCTATTGCACCAAGTAACTTAAATCGCCAAATGATTACGACTCATGACACAATTGGAGAGCGTAAGGTAGAGGTAGCAAAGGCACGAGCACTTTCTATTAATCCAGATGTAGTGATAGAAACTCATGATATTATGTATACTGAGGAAAATTACCCTGGATTTATTCAAAGCTTGAACGTTGATTATGTAATCGATGCCATCGATATGGTAACGGCAAAACTTAATATTATTGAGGTGTGTCAACGGGAAAGCATCCCTGTTATTTCTTGTATGGGCGGCGGCAATCGCTTTTACCCTGAAAAACTTATGATTGCTGATATCAATAAGTCTCATACATGTCCTTTGGCGCGCGTTATGCGTCGGGAGCTCAAAAAACGGGGCATAAAAAAGCAATTAGTTTTATTTTCTACAGAAAAACCGACAAAACCACAATTCCGAGGCGAAGCAACAAGCCCTGGTACATGTAGTTTTGTGCCACCAGTGGCAGGTTTTATATTAGCAGCACATGTGTTGC
>NZ_CAJLUB010000076.1 GCF_905209685.1 uncultured Veillonella sp.
TTCCCGGTTATATTTATTTGTCACCTTGAATCATTCCTTTATTAAATAGTGCATTAGCAAATTCTTTCGCATTAAATGGACGTAAGTCATCCATGCCTTCGCCAACGCCAATCCAGCGCACTGGTACACCTAGTTCCTCTTTAATAGAGATAACTACACCACCTTTTGCTGTACCATCAAGTTTAGTCACCACAATGCCGTTTACTGGCACTGCTTGACCAAATAATTTAGCTTGGCTTACAGCATTTTGACCTGTAGTACCGTCGAGAACGAGCAATGTTTGATGCGGAGCCCCTTCTACATGGTTATTCGCTACGCGGCCCATCTTTTTAAGCTCTTCCATAAGATTAACTTTAGTGTGTAGACGACCTGCTGTATCGACGATAACGAGGTCTGCATTACGAGCTTTTGCTGCTTCCATTGCATCGTATACAACAGCTGCAGGATCAGCACCCTCTTTATGTTTAACGATAGGCACACCAACGCGATCTGCCCAAATGGATAATTGGTCAGCTGCAGCGGCACGGAATGTATCACCTGCAGCGATAATAACCTTTTTACCTTCTTTAGTATAGTAGTTAGCCAATTTAGCGATAGTTGTTGTTTTACCAACGCCGTTTACACCCACAACAAGTATAACCTCTGGATGGTGAAGTGTAATTTCATCTTCTTGGTCAACTAGCATTTCTGTGATGCGGTCTTCCATAAAAGGCATTACATCACCAGTATTGTTGATAATACCTTCTGTTACACCACGACGAATTTCCTTCATCAAGTATTCTGTCGTTTTAGGACCAAGGTCACTAGTAAGCATAACTGCTTCTAAATCATCTAAGAAATCATCATCAATTTCTGCATAACCAATGATAACTGTCTCTACATTTTTTACAAAGGACTTACGAGTTTTTTCTAAGCCCTCTTTAATTTTATTAAAGAATCCGAATGCCATTATGCGAGATCCTCCTTCACATCTTCAAATGCTACTGTTAATAATCGCGATACGCCCCGTTCAACCATGGTTACCCCCTGTAATACTTCGGCAGCTTCCATAGTTTTTTTACGGTGAGATACTACGATAAATTGTGTTTCTTTATTTACCCGATTTAAGTAAGAACTAAATCTTTCTACATTAGCTTCATCAAGGGCTGCGTCAACTTCGTCAAGCACACAGAATGGGGCCGGACGATAGTCGAGGAACGAGAACAATAGAGCAATAACTGTAAGAGCCCGTTCACCACCGGACAACAAGGTCAATTGTTGGCGTTTTTTTCCTGGTGGCTGAATGTAAAAGTCGATGCCACCGGTCAAGATATTATCTGGATCTGTCAGTACAATTTGGGCTGTACCACCACCAAATAATTGGCTAAATACCTCTTGGAATCTGCGGCCTACCACATCTAATACATCGTATAGCTGTGTACTCATAGCTTTATCCATTTCCGCAATAACCGCTTGCAATTGCTCCTTCGCCGTATCTAAATCCGCCAATTGTGTAGTTAAGAAATCATAGCGTTCTTTAGTTTCTTCATATTCCTCAACGGCATTTGGATTGACGGGACCAAGCTCGGCAATTTCAGCCATCAAACGAGCTTGTTCATCCTTCCAATCGCTGACAGAGCCTTCAATGCGAAGGGCTTGCGCATCTTCCAATGTGAAGCCCAACTCTTGTAACTCCTCTACAAAGCGTTCACAATCCATGCGATGACGAGTAATTTTACCTTCCATATCTACAAGACGACTTTGTACCACTTTGTAGCGTTGATTTAATCTGTCTTGCTCGCTAAGGATAGATTCCAATTCCTCACGACCTGTAGATGTCTTATCATAAGCCTCATCACGAAGAGTACGCAAACGTTCAACTTCTGCTGTAGCCGCAGCTAACTCCTGTTCTGCTAATGCTTTAGCCTTCGGTAATTCCTCTTCACAGCGCTGTGTAGTGCTGATTAGCAAATTACGCAACGGCGTTAGACGATCTACAATGCTAGCAATAGATTGATTGCGTTGTTCCCGTTGAGTTTCACGTTCCTTAATGGTTTGTCGCAATGTATCACAAGTAAGGCGAGCTTCAGTGAAAGCCTCATACGCCTCTTGCTGTATCTTTTGCAATACAGTTAAACGCTCCATCAAGGCCCCTTGATTGCCCTCTACACCATGATTTTCTTGTAAGGAAGCAAGTGCTGTTTCTTGGTCTTTTAAATTAGCTGTTGTAGTTGCTAAATCAATATCGATTTGTACTAAACGTTGCTCTTCTTCAGAAAGAACACGTTTCTTACGATCTATTTGATTTTGTATATTTTGTACCTTTGTTTCGCTCGCTACATAGAGTAAGTTCGTATGTTGATAGCTTTCATCAAGGATAGCTCGTTCTTTTTCAGCCTCTTCAACCCGTTTTTCAAGGTTTTCCAAGCTAGCTGTTAAGGAACGAATTTGTTCTTCAATTTGCAAGAGCTCATGTTCAAGGCTAGCCGCCTCTTCCTTACGGCTCAATACGGAGGCACGCTTACGCTTTGTAGCACCACCTGTTAAAGAACCACCTGGTTGAAATTGCTCCCCTGTAAGGGTTACGATACGTAATTGTTGATTATATTTCTTCTGTAATCCAATAGCCTCATCCATAGAGGATACGACTAACGTACGGCCCAATAAATATTGGAAGATATGAGCGTACTTATTATCAAAGGAGATACAGTCAACAGCCGTACCTATAACACAACTTTCACGTAAGGATGGCGTATCATAAGGCTTACCTTTTACTGAATCCATCGGCAAGAAGGTTACACGGCCACCTTGGATAGATTTCAAATACTTAACACCTTCTGCAGCAGCACGAGCTGTAGTGGTCACAACATGGTTAACACTACCGCCTAATGCCGTTTCAATAGCTGTCGTATATTTGTCCTCAACTGTAAAGAGATCACCAACGGCGCCCGTAATCTTTTCACGCCAAGCGCCCTTACCATTAAGAATATTCTTAGTTCCTTCTAAGTAACCTTCATGCTGTTCTTCCCATTGCGCTAAGAGCTCTAAACGGCCTTTTGCACGTTGTTCTTGGGTACGAAGTTTTTGTAGCTCTTTGCGTTCCTCACGAGCTTGAATAGCTGCTTCTTTACCACCATCAACGAGGGCTTGTCGTTGTGCAGAAATAGCAGTAAATTTCTGACCCAGTGTTTCATATTCAGTACGAGCTGCTTGTAGTTCACTATCTACTTGAGCTATTTCAGCCTTTAAAACTTCACATTGCTTTGCGGATTCAGCCTTACGAGCTTCTAAGCTACGAATACTAGCCTTTGCTGTTTCAATAGCGCTCACAATTTCTAATTGATGTTGCTCAAATGCTTCTCGATTGGATTGTAAGGATTGGAACTTAGCTTGTTCTGCACCGACATCTTCAACAGCTTTATTATAATTAGATTCTAGCTCTTCTAGCTTAGATTCTTTCTCTACTAGTTGAGCACTTTCATCTTGAATCAATTGATTTAAAATGCGTAATTGCTGCTCTTCTCCCTTTTGAGTAGCCTCGAGCTCGCTAATGCGCATAGACGTTTCATCTAATTCACGGTGAGCGGTCTTTAATTGTTCTTCTAAAAGACGTAAATGACCTGCTAAACGCTCTTCATCACGTTGCTTTTCCGTATACTGAGCTTCCCACAATTTAAGCTGTTCTTGCTCTTTAGTGGAAGATGATTGCAATGTATGACGACGAGCTTCTAATTTGGACAACTCCGTTTGAAGCTCAATTTCTTCATCCTTAAAAGCAATATTATCGTTTTCAAAACGCGTTAACAGACGATCTGATGTCTTGTAATTATGAAAGCCTAACGCCCCATCATAGTCGCGCTTTGTACGACTTAAGGTCATATATTTCTTAGTCTTTTCAGCCTTTTCAGATAAAGGTCCAAGTTGTTCTTCAATTGTAGCCATAACGTCGCGTACGCGTTCCATGTTGCGGTCTGTGCTAGCAATACGACGCAATGCATCTTCTTTATTGATTTTAAAACGAGAAATACCTGCTACATCTTCAAAGATCAATCGGCGTTCTTCAGGCTTAGAGTTCAAGATAGCATCAATTCTGTTCTGACCGATAATGGCCATAGAGTCTTTACCAAGACCTGTGTCAGCTAGTAATAGATGAATGTCCTTTAACCGACAAGAGCGTTTATTGATGAGGAACTCACTTTCACCAGTACGATAAATACGACGTGTAATAGCTACCTCAGCCATATCTACATCTAGTTGATGGTCACTATTGTCGAATACAAGAGTAACCTCAGCTGCACTCATTGGCTTACGCTTTTCCGTACCAGAGAAGATAATATCCTCTGCTTTTTGACCACGTAAATTACGAACATTGGATTCCCCTAAAACCCATTTCATAGCATCCGTAATATTACTTTTACCACTTCCGTTAGGTCCAATAACGGCAGTCATTCCTGGTGAGAATTTTACAACCGTTTTATCAGCAAACGATTTAAAGCCCTTTAATTCCAACCGAAGTAATTGCATGACTGCCTCCTTTCTACTAACAACCCCGAATAATCATATCTTTTATTATAACACATATTGTAGGCCATCAATACAGCAACGAACAGTATTTCTCGTACTATCTTCACACCAATCTATGCTAAATTGAGGATATGTTTCTTGGAAATATAAAATATTGCGATTTTTAAGGCCTCGTACCTTAGATGTAAGGCTTCTAGGATACGAAATAACTATCCTATTTTGCATCATTCTATCTGTATTATTTGCATGAGTCCTACATTCAACCTTATGACTATAATGATTACTTAATGGTGAAAAATTATAAATATATTGGTCTCCGAAAGAGCTCTCAGAAAAGTGTTCATCAAAACATCTCTCAATGCGCTGTTTATACTGTTCATTTACTACAAGCTCACCCATAGCTGGCTCATAAGGACCGGCCACTAAGCTATCACCTGAATCGAGTTCATCCGTACTTTGTAATCCAGTGCGTATAACTTCAATATTATGTTCTTCAAACCATTCTTTTAAAAACGCACAATATTGAATAGCTTGCTCAGTGCTTAATGGTTTGTATTCACCAGCTCTATATTGATTAGCAAGCTCCGTATTTTCTATAACGAGAACAGGATAGATTCGTACAAAATCAGGCATTAATTCAGATACAGCAACAGCTGTCTCAATAATAGTGTCCCAACTCTCACCTTTTAGTCCTGGTAAAAGTTGTACGCCTACGGTCATTCCTCGTTTTTTTAATCGACTAACAGCTTCTATTACCTGCTGGGCCGTATGACCACGTTTAGCATCAACTAGAATTTGATCGTTCATGGACTGTACGCCAAGTTCTACTATTTTTACACCATAGCCTTGTAATAATGAGATAGCTTCAGCACCAACAGCATCAGGCCGTGTAGAACAGCGTATACCATCAATTATGCCTCTCTTAAGCATCTCAGAAGCTGGAGCTAGTAATTGATGTTGTAAATCTGTATGGATAGCTGTAAACGATCCACCATAAAAGGCGACCTCCCAGAACTTGTCGTTTCGTTTACTACCTACATACTCTGTAATCGTTTCTTTTATATAATCCGGCGTTAGGTGACTAATTCCAGATTGACCCGTAATACGAGACTGATTACAAAATGTACATACATAAGGACACCCTACATGAGGTATAAAAAAAGGTATCATTCCAAATGGTTTCATAGTCACCCTCCCTTCTTATATAAAATCATATTAGTTACAAATCTTATATGTTAATACATTAAAATCCATGTATTGGGTCTTGAGCTACGCCATTAATATATTAAGATATAAGATCTTATATATGAAAATCATTAAATAAATATATTGATTATTCTATATACCATTATACAGAAAAAAGCGCCATTAGGCGCTTTTCTATTTGGCCATTAACTGTTCTAATGTTAATTGAGCCGCATGTTGTTCTGCAATTTTTTTACTTTTACCAGAGCCGGCCTCATAAGTAACACCATCAATTTCTACAACCATATGGAATGTTTTTGCATGGTCAGGGCCACTTTCGCTGAGTAAGCGATAAACGATATGTTTATCACCATCTCGTTGTACATATTCTTGTAACAAAGTTTTATAGTCTTTGCCACGTTTGCCTTCTAAGGCTTGCTTGATATAAGTAATGAGATGCTTTAAAACGAAGTTCATCGCCGTTTGATAATCTGTAGAAATATAGATAGCGCCGATGAGAGACTCAAAGGTATCCGCTAAAATAGAATTACGATCATTACCACCAGAAGCTCGTTCGCCATGACCGAGCAATAAATATTGCCCCAGTTGTAAAGAACGACTTACAGATGCTAAGGAGTCCTCACACACTGTAGCGGCCTTGATTTTCGTCAAATTACCTTCAGCCATGTCTGGATATGTCTTAAATAGGTATTCCCCAATAATAAGATCCAAAACAGCATCGCCTAAAAACTCTAATCGCTGATTGTGATTAATATGCTTTGATTTATGTTCATTCGCATAAGATGTATGTGTAAAAGCACAATCTAAAATGGATATATCTGACACAGGTATGTCTAAACGAGCAACAAGCCCATGAAGAGATTCTTCACGAGCTTGTGTCATCTTACTCTTATGCGCTTCAACAGCTACCATTAGTCTTCATAACGGCGTACGCAAAGTGTACCGTTATGACCACCAAAACCGAAAGAGTTGGAAAGAGCACATTTAACTTGAAGGTCACGTGCACCTTCGCGAACATAGTCTAGATCCAAACCTTCATCAGGATTGTCACAGTTGATTGTAGGATGAACTTTACCAGTTTCGATTGCCATCGCCATAACGATAGTTTCGATAGCACCAGCAGCACCTAACAAGTGACCTGTCATGGATTTTGTAGAGTTAACAGCGATGTTTTTAGCATGATCGCCGAATAATTCTTTAATAGCCAATGTTTCATTTTTGTCGTTAAGACCAGTAGATGTACCATGAGCATTGATGTAGTTAACGTCTTTAGGATCGATACCCGCATCTTTGATTGCCAATTCCATACATTTACGAGCTTGTACACCACCTGGAGCTGGTGCAGTAATGTGGTAAGCATCGCCATTAGTACCATAACCTACAACTTCAGCGTAGATATGAGCACCACGAGCTTTTGCGTGTTCTAATTCTTCAAGAACAACGATACCAGAACCTTCACCCATTACGAAACCGTCGCGATCGCGGTCAAATGGACGAGATGCTTTTGTTGGTTCATCATTGCGTGTAGACATTGCTTTCATAGCTGCGAAACCAGCTACAGCAGCTGGAGAAACAGCTGCTTCAGTACCACCGGCAAACATGATATCAGCATCACCACGTTGGATGATACGGAAAGCATCGCCAATAGCATTTGTACCAGAAGTACAAGCTGTTACATCTGTAATAACAGGACCTTTAAGACCAAGACGGATGGATACACGTGCAGATGTCATGTTTGCAATCATCATAGGAACTGCAAATGGACTTACACGGCCAGGACCTTTTTCGAATAATGTTTCATATACTTCATGGATAGAGTCGATACCGCCAATACCAGTACCTACTACAGTACCACAACGATCTAAATCTTGTTTATCTAAATCAAGATCAGCATCTTCACAAGCAAGAACAGCAGCACCG
Organism: uncultured Veillonella sp.; assembly: GCF_905209685.1. Taxonomy (GTDB): domain Bacteria; phylum Bacillota; class Negativicutes; order Veillonellales; family Veillonellaceae; genus Veillonella. The sequence continues at coordinate 7,630 of NZ_CAJLUB010000076.1, forward strand.
ATAGCCAATTCTACAGAACGGTCCATACGACGAGCTTCTTTCTTGTCTACGCCATAGTTTGTAACATCAAAATCTTTTACTTCACCAGCAATACGTGTTGCATATTCAGATGCATCAAAGCGTGTAATTGGCCCAATACCAGATTGACCTGCCAATAACGCATTGTAAAAGTTCTCTTTACCGATACCTACAGGAGTCACTGCCCCTAAGCCAGTAATTACTACACGTTTTTCCAATTATTCCACCTCTTATAGCTATACAGCCCTTTTAAATTAATCAATCTCTGCTACTTGCTGTTGTAGTTGAGCAAAGATATCTTTAACTGGCATAATCTTGTCGACTTTTCTCATATTATTGCCAGAGAACACCAAACCTGTTTCCACATCACCTTGTTGTGCACGAGAAAGAGCACGGATGATACAGAATTTATGGGAACAATGTTTCAAACAGTTATCACACACCGTTGGAGGTGCTACAGTACCGTCTAATACAGATTCAGCAAATTTATTTTTAATTGCTTGTCCAGGCAAACCTACAGGACTTTGAATTAATACAATGTCCTCAGGGTTAGTAGCCCGTACATACATTTTTTTCAATTCGTCAGATGCATTACATTCATCAGAAGCAGCAAAACGGCTACCCATTTGAACGCCACTAGCACCTAATTTCAACATTTCTACGATGTCACGACCATCAAGAACACCACCAGCACCAATAACTGGAATATTTTTAACGGCAGCTACAACCTCTGGAACGATTTCTCGAGCAGAACGGTCTGTACCCAAGTGACCACCAGCTTCACAACCTTCTACGATTACTGCTGCTGCACCTAAACCTTCAGAAATGCGAGCTAATTTTGCGGACGAAACGATTGGTACGATTGGCGTACCAGACTCTTTGCCCATTGCGAACATATCTCTTGAAAAACCAGCACCTGCTACTACAAGATCAATGCCCTCTTCGATGGCAGTTTTAACTAAGCCAGCAAATTGTGTGGCGGCTACCATCGCATTTATACCAATAATACCCGTAGGTGATAATTTTCTAGCTAATT
>NZ_CAJLUB010000077.1 GCF_905209685.1 uncultured Veillonella sp.
GCTTCCAAATCGAAGACTTCACTAAGGGCATCGAAATGCTTACTGAATTATTCCATAAATACGATTTCGTAGACGGTGGCGTAATCTTCGGTCATGCTTTGTCTGGTAACGTTCACTTTAACATTACACCTGACTTCAGCGACCCTAAAGATACTAAGAACTTCGGCGACTTGGTAAAAGAAATGTCTGAACGCGTATCTGGTTTCGGTGGTTCTTTGAAAGCTGAACATGGTACAGGCCGCATGGTAGCACCATTCGTTGAAATGGAATGGGGTAAAAAAGCGTACGAAATCAACCGTCGCATCAAAGCCATCTTTGACCCTGAACGCATCTTGAACCCTGATGTTATGATTACTGATGATCCAGATGTGTACAAGAAAAATCTTAAAGCTCAATGCGTTATCGATGATGCTTTCACAATCTGTATGGAATGCGGTTTCTGTGAAAAACATTGTCCAAGCCGTAACTTAACATTGACTCCACGTCAACGTATCGCATTGTTGCGTGAAACTAAACGCCTTGAAAACGAAGGCAACTTCACATTGGCATCTGAACTTAGAAAAGGTTACGAATACTTCGGCGTAGATACTTGTGCTGCTTGCTCTATGTGTAAAGGTCTTTGCCCACTCAGCATCGATACTGCTCAAATCGCATTGTCCATGCGCCGCATCGATCCACCTGCACCAGAATTGGCTAAGAAAATCTACGATAACTTCTCCACAACACTTCAAATGTGCCGTGCTGGTGTAAGTCTTGAAGGCATTGCAGGCTCTATCATTACACAAAAAGCGATTTCTAAGATTACTGAAGGCTTACATGGCGTAACAGGTGTTACACCATATGTACCTAAAACAACTCCTAAGGCTAATCGCTATAAATTGAAAAACCGCATTAAACCTACTAACTTTGAAAAGGTTGTATACTTCAGTACTTGTGCGAACCGCGCATTCAAACCAAACCAAGGTTATGACGATGATCGCAGCTTACAACAAGTTGTAGAAAGCCTCTGCAACAAGGCTCATATCGATATTATTTATCCTCAACATATCGAAAACCTCTGCTGTGGTTTGAGCTTTGAAAACTACGATGACGTTCACGAACGTGCTGTTAAGGACTTGCACGATGCATTGATGAAAGCATCTCAAAATGGTAAATATCCAATTGTGATTGACCATAGTGCATGCTTTAACCATGCGTTCAAACACATGCCAGACTTAGAAATCAACGATATTTCTGAATTCTTGTGCAAATACGTAGTACCTCATCTCGATATTGAAAAATGCGATGAACGCGTAATCGTACACAAACAATGTAAGATTAAATCTTTGAATAAATCCCAATACATTGAAGACTTGGCTCGTCTATGTACAGACCATGTATTCAACATTAAATCCTTCGCATGCGACGGCTTTGCTGGTCAAAAAGGTTTCTTCACACCAGAACTTAACAAAGCTGCTACAAAAGACCTTGCTGGTGAAATTGCTGAATACGGCGCAACACTAGGCGTAAGCTCCAGTTCCACATGTGAAATTGGCCTTGGTGAAAGCGGTGGAATCCCATTCGTAGGCGTTGCATTCCTATTAGACCGTTGCTCTAAAGCAAAAAAATAAGATTTATAACATTACCTACCATATAACGAAAAAGGACGAGTTGCGGCTCGTCCTTTTTTGTATATAGTTTTGGTATAATTGTAATGTATTTAATAAATTATAAGTTACTACTACATATTGTCATCATATTAAATAATGAATATATACGACATAATGTGGTTGTATATATAGATAATATAGAGGTATGGTATGAAATATATTCTATTATGTATATGTTTGCTTAGCCTATTAGGTTGTGGCACGGATACTAAGACTCAGGAAAACACTAAACCTACAACAGCTAATGAACAAGCTAAAACAGATCAAGGCCAAGATGCTCATGTAATGGCAGCTAAGCAGGCTCTATCCTCTGGCGATTATGCTAAAACCATCGAGGAAGCATCAGCTTCTATTAAGGATAATCCTAATAATGCAGAGGCGTACTCCATCCGTGGCTTCGCTACGGCGTTGAGTGGTGATACCGCTAAAGGTTTAGTAGATACTAAAAAATCATATGATTTAGATCCTAATAATGTAGCGAATTACTACAACATGGCCATGGTGTACAAATTACAAGGCCAATTAAATGAGTCTAAACAATGGTTTGAAAAGGTATTAGAAAAGGACCCTCGTAACACCTGGTCTGTGTACGGTATTGCTACCATTTATGCAGACCAAGGGGATGATACGAAGGCCCTTGATTGGCTTGAAAAAGCGATTACAATTGATCCATCTGTGAAAGCCGTAGCTGCTGAACAAGACCATTTCGAACGCTTTCACAATAATGCGCGATTTAAAACATTAGTAGGATTATAGGTATGGCTGTGAAACAGATGATTCGCCTTATTATAAAGGCGATAGGATTTATATATTGGTTTGTTTTTCTATACCTTGGTGGTCTAATGGTCGTAGACTGGTCAGGGTTTATGTCCCAACATAATATAGAAACACCTCTATTCCTTACATACTTAGTATTTGTAGGATGTTTTGTAACACCGTATATTATGCTGTACTGGAAAAAGCTAAATCCTAATGTGAAAGTTCCATTTTTTGTGCGCCATCTCTCCGAATTTATGGCGCGATTAGAAGATTGCCATAGCATATGGTTTGATGTGCTATATGTACTAAAATTATTGCTCTATTTCGTAACAATCCTGTGGATGCTTTGTATCATATTACTCACCTTAGCAGTTATTGCGTGGACAATAGTCCTAATTTTGCTGAGCAATTGATGATGTAAATTTATATTTACATTGTTTTTTCTACTAATGCTTCTTGTAAAAGTTGAGAAAAATTAATTCCTTTAGCTAGCGCTCGATCATTTAGCCAGGCAGGAATTGTTAAGGTTTTCTTTACGGATTTACTATTTTTAGCTAAATCAATATCTGTTTGCACTAATGTAGGATACGTTGTATCCGTACAAGGTAAGTTGCGAATAGATGTAGGTGTAGGTAATCTTTCTCCATCTTCTAAGGCACCTAAAATATATAGCTCCATAGCTTCTTGCGCATTAGTTACGAGCTCTGTTAGGGTTGAGCCAGTACTGCTAGTATATTCTAAGTCTGGAAACTCAGCCCAGAAACCATCAGCATCATCATGGATTATAGCAGGGTATATAAATTTCATAAATCCTCCTCATTTTAGTCCTGTACGTTTTAAAATTGCATTTAATAAGCCGACAGGTACATCTTTTCCATGTACGGCAATCACTTCAACTTGATTATCCTTTTTCAAACGATGATGATTGCCGCGTTGCCGTACATCCTTCCAGCCGTTTTTGAGTAGCAGTTTTAGTAGATCTTTATCTTTCATATGCTCTCCTTTTATAGTAACACGTGTACACGTATAAAACAATTGATATGAGTTATGTCTTTTCATTTCTAGTCTAACCGTATATAAAGGAAAACAGGGGTGACCATTGGTCACCCCTGACTCTATTAGTCACTTGACAAAATAGATATATGATTTATATGCATTAATTCTATTTATATAAATCATATTAGTATATAATTAAGGTATATAAATCGGGTTGTATATTGATGAAAGGAGAGAATTCATCATGAAACCATTGGGTAAACGGATTGCAATGGCTGTGTTGTGTGCGGCTACATTGACATCCCCCTTATTGTTGAGCGGTTGTAGTATGTCGGAGCTGTGGCAGGGCACTGAACAGAGTCGCAAGGAAATTGCGCAGCGGTCTGAGCAGGATCAGGTACAGTTATTTAATCAATATGTAAAAGCCGTAAGCCGATTTAATCGCATGGCTGTAATGTTTGATTATGCGAATAGACCAACTCTTAATGAGTTAAAAGCGGGGCAGCATTTAACTGTATTTAATGCGCCGAACTTTAAACAGCTACAAAAAGAATTAGAAGAGGCTAAGCAAGCAGGTGTTCCGTATGATGAAATGAAGGAGCCTTTAGATAAGCTACTTTCAAAATTGAACGAAATTACACCGGTTGCGGAAGAACTTGATGCATACTATAAATCTAAAGGGTATACTACAGATAACTATGCTAAGGAGCAACAATTAGGTCCTAAATATGTTCAGTTATACGAACAATTTATTCCTATTTATGCTGACTTTGATAATTTAATGCATAAGATTAATACGGACCGATTGCAACAACGGTTACAACAATTGCGCGATGCAGGTAAGAAAAATGCAGCCGCTGCACAAGAGGTTTCTTTGCGACTTACTGCAGTCCTAGAAAAGCTAGATAGTGAAAAAGAACCAGATGTAAATGCGATCAATCAAGAGCTACAAGCTATTGGTGATTTAGCGAATGGTATTTCTAGCCCTAAGTATGACCCTGTTAAGACCTCTGTAAACTCTACGATTGGTGCCATTCGTACCTATATGGGATCCAAACAAGATAACGATTATAAACATATGGTTGAGGCCTATAACCGTTACATTTCCAATATGAATACAACCAATATGAATGAATTGGATCAATAGAGTTAATACGGTTTAAGACGGATACGTTATATATGAGTTAATATAAGTATGAGCATCATATAAGCGTAACTTAGTGTAAGTATTATATATAAAAAGCTGTATCGAATGAGGATATCATTTGATACAGCTTTTATGTATTTATAGGCTAGATATAGTTGCTAAAATCTCTTGTGAGATTGCATGCAGATAGCAAACGCTCTCTTGTACTTAACTACATTTTTCTAATGGTTGTAATTTGATTTGATAATGAGAACAACACTAAGGCTATCCAGATACAACCAAAGGCAATCATCTGTGGTGTGCCAAAGCTTTCACCAAAGTAGAAAATAGCTAGCAACAAGGCAATGGTAGGGGAGACATATTGCAGGAAGCCTAGTAGGTTGAGCGGCAATAGTTGAGCGCCATAGGAGAATAGCACCAATGGAACCGATGTTGTTAGACCGCAGGCTATGAGTAGCATGGACGTATACAAGTCTGTGCTGAAATAGGACCATACTGTATTATCGATCATGGTCGTATAGAGTAAGGCTAGCGGTGTTAATAGCCAAGCCTCAAAGGCGATGCTCGTAAAGGGAGAGATGAGTAGTTTCTTTTTGACGACCCCATAGAGGCCAAAGGAAACGGCGAGGATCATCGACACTAACGGCAAGGATCCCACTTGATAGGTGAGCAAGGCGATGCCGATGGTAGCGATGAGAACACTTAGCTTTTTTGGTACAGATAGAACCTCTTTAAATAGGATGACACCTAACACCACATTGAAGAGTGGGTTGATGTAATAGCCAAGGCTCGTGTCCATAACTTGGTTGTTGGCGATGGCCCAAATGTAGGTAAACCAATTTACGCTGATGATGACTGATGCCATCAACAGTAGTAATAGTTGTGAACGCTGTTCTTTTAGTAATTGAAAGTCCTTTTTGAACTGTTTAAAATGTAGGCCAAATACGACGATGGCCATGCAAATGCCTGACCAGATAATGCGCTGTGCCAGTATATTATATGGTGAAACATGGTTTAATAATGCCCAATAGAGAGGGAGTAAGCCCCAGATGATATAGCAACTAAGGGCTGTTATTAGACCTTTTTTACTTGTATGCTCCATAATGCCTCCTTGTGATTGTATTCATTATATCACGCATTGTGGGTGCGTTTGTGCGTGGGCTTAGATCTTATGATGATTTGTACTCGATTTATAACTCGATTTGCAGACAATGAATACGTATATTTGAAAGTGATGAGTTTTTGTCATTTTAAATACGCATTAGTTATAACCTGAAATTTGATACTTATGATTAACTGTTATGTTCATTGACTTTGTGCATAATCTTACACTATATTGGACTTAGAACAACGAATATAGAGAATAGGTGTCGCAAGACTTAATAGAGAAATCGGTACAAGCCGATGCGGTCCCGCCACTGTAAGGACGAGCCTGCTTTCATAAATGTCACTGGAGCAATCTGGGAAGGCGAAAGCAAGGCGATGAGCCCGAGCCAGGAGAACTGCCTATTTGATAATCACCGTTATGTACCTACGAGCGATAGGAAGGGGATTGAGGTATGCTGGTTTCAGTGTTTTTTGGCATACTTTTCAACAAGGAACCTTACGTGTCACTTTTGGGTGGCACGTTTTTTATTGCCCTTGAAAGTGACTGTTGAGCATATACATCAGGCTTTATTGTTAGTAAACTGATGGACACAGATTTGAGGTTGATGTGATCCATAGATAGGAAAGCTTTGGTGGTGTATAAGCATAACAATTGTAGGTACGGTGCGCTGTTTCTCGGTATGGTTTCGAGTTGAAAAGGAGGCACATATATGTCTGACAAAAAGACTTCAAAGGATGCTGAACGCGATCTATTAGCTCCTGTATCCTTTGATGAATTTGAGAAACCTACGTATGAACAATGGCAGGCAGAGGTTGAAAAGGCGTTAAAGGGTGGCGACTTCCATAAGAAGATGTTCACGAAAACCTATGAAGGTATTACGTTGCAGCCGATTTACACACCTGCATTGCATGCAGAAGCAATTCCTAAGGGCGTATACCCTGGGGCAGGTGAGTTCCTACGTGGCACTAAGGCAAGTGGTTATATTAAAGACTCTTGGGGTGTATCCCAATATGTAGATGACTCTTTGCCTAAAGATGCTAATCATGCAAGTTTATACGAGATTGTAAAAGGTGGCACCATTCACAACATCCGCCTAGATGAAGCAACACGTCATGATCAAGATGTGCAAGTAGGCGCATCTGTTGGCGTTGGTGGTACATCTGTATCCACCATGGATGACTGCAAACAATTGATTGACCGCTTCAATTTGAAGGAAAATCCTTTGTACATTGAAACTGGTGCTTCTGCAGCCATCTTGCTTGGCATGTTAGCGGCTACAGTGAAAGGCGCTAAAAAACAAACGTCTGACTTGAAAGGTCTCGTTGGTGCCGACCCTATCGGTGTTTTGGCGAAAGACGGTGCTTTGCACATTTCCTTAGATACAGCCTTTGATGAAATGGCACATACTGTTGTATGGGCTAAAGAACAGGCGCCAGAGCTTAAAACCGTGCTCGTATCCGGCGATGTATACGCTAATGGCGGCGCTAACGATGTGCAAGAGGTTGCCTATGCATTGGCAACGGCTGTATGCTACGTGCGTCAATTAGCACAACGCAACATTGATATTCACACCATTGCTAAGAGCATGATGTTCACATTCTCCTTAGGTGCTAACTTCTTTATGGAAATTGCTAAATTACGTGCCTTGCGCGTACTTTGGGCTCGCATTATGGAAGCTTTCGGTGCTGAAGAAGCGGACCGTGCTGTTCATGTACACGGCAGAACATCTGCTTTCACAAAAACTGTATACGACCCATATGTAAACTTGTTGCGCAATACGACACAAGCATTCTCTGGCGTTGTAGGCGGTTTGAACAGCCTTGAAGTATCTCCATTTGACCAACCAATTCGCAAAGCGGATGATTTCTCTCGCCGTATTGCCCGTAACATCCAAGTTATGTTGCAAACTGAATTCGAGTTGCGCCAACCTGTGGACCCTGTAGGCGGTTCCTGGTATGTGGAAACATTGGCTGCTGAACTCTGTGAAAAAATCTGGGCTGAGTTCCAAACCATCGAAGCTAAAGGCGGCATTATTGCAGCGTTGAAAGAAGGCTATCCTCAAGCTCAAGTGAAAGCCATCCTCGATGAACGTTTCAAGAACCTTGCATTCCGTAAGGACGTAGCTGTTGGTAACAACATGTATGCGAATATGACGGAAGAATTGCTTGATCCAAAACCAGAAAATCAAGAAACATTGCGTCAAAAACGTGCTGCTCAAATTGATGAGTACTTGGCAGGTGCAGAGGCTGATGCGGTTGTGAAAGCACAGGCTACTCTAGAAGCAAGTACAACAGAACCAGGTGCGTTGATTGGACTTATTGAGCTGGGAGCATTACAAAAATTGACAATCCGCCAAATCCGTAAGGCTTTAGATGCCGGCGATATTGCTTCTGAAACAATCGAACCAATTACAGCACATCGCTGGACTGAACAATTCGAAGCACTTCGCATGCGTACGGAAGCGTATAAACAACGTACGAAAGATAATGTGAAGGTATTCTTGGCTAATATGGGCCCAATCCCTCAACATAAACCTCGTGCGGACTTCTCCACAGGCTTCTTCGAAGTAGGTGCTTTTGAAGTTATTAAAAATGATGGCCATGAAACAACGGCTGATGCGGCGAAGGCTGCTCGTGAAAGTGGTGCCGATGTTGTCGTTATCTGTTCCACAGATGATACATATCCAGAATTAGTACCACCACTCGCTAAAGAGTTGAAAGAAACTATGCCGAATGTAACAGTTATTTTGGCAGGGGCGCCTCCTAAGGACCTTGAGCCTGTATACCGTGAAGCTGGCGTAGACGACTTCATTTCCGTTCGTGCAAATTGCTACGAAATCTTACATACGTTACAAGATAAGAAAGGGATGTGAGCTCATGTTTAAAAATCCAGACTTCT
>NZ_CAJLUB010000078.1 GCF_905209685.1 uncultured Veillonella sp.
TTTAAATCAGTCATTATAAAATCTCCTTTAATAGTCTATCTGCATTTTTCCAGAACAATTTCTCACATTGCTCCACAGATAAACCGGCCTCTTTAAATGCATCATATAATCGATGCATTTCAGAAGCATCTTTAATTTCTGTATCTGGCTTAATGCCATCAAAGTCGGTTCCTAATGCCACAACATCTTCCCCGCCCTTATTGATGAGATATAAGCCGTGTTTTACGATATCTTCAATCCGACTTATGGGTGATGTACCTAAAAAAGATTGAGCAAAATTAAGGCCTATAACGCCACCCTTATTGGCAATCAGCTTAATTAGATTATCCGGTAAGTTTCTTGTATGGGCTGTAACTTCGCGCGCATTCGAGTGAGATGCTATGAAAGGTACATCTAAAATATCTCCTAATTGCTCTGTACCTGCATCATTTAAATGAGAGCAATCAACGATAATTCCTAAATCTTGCATAGCCTCCACAAATTCAACACCTTTCGGTGTTAATTTTTTATGCTGGTCACCACAATGAGGCTCACCCAGTCCATTCGGATAATTCCAAGTAAGCGTAATAAGTCGAACACCATCTTGATAAGCTTGTCTTAGTTTATCTAAATCGCCGCCTAGTACGCCGCCTTCTTCGATAGACATGAGGGCTCCAATCTTACCAGACTCATACACAGACTCTATATCTTGATAAGAGAGCACATGTTGTATGTGCTCTCCATAATGCTGAATTTGTAATGTACATAAATTACGCATCGCTTCATAACGACCATAAGGGTCGTTTGTTTCACCAAGATTGATAAAAAGTGCAAAATCTTGCACCTTGCTGTGAGCCTTTTGCAACTTTTCTATATCGATTTTCCAAGTATTACGATACAGGTCCCCACTACTAGGATGGTCTATTAATTTCATTATCGTATCGCAGTGTAAATCTATCATAAAGCCTCACATGTAATATTAGTAATTAATTACGTTTTGGTTTTTTAGCATCTAGTTTCTTTAATGCTTTCAGTTCTTCCATAAAGCTATCAATATTATCAAACTTACGATATACGCTAGCAAAACGAACATATGCAACTTGGTCAATATCTTTTAATTGTTGCAATACAAGTTCGCCAATGCGATCCGTAGTTACCTCTTGATTGATTTCATTTCGAATATCGCGCTCTACATCGTTAACCACTTGTTCCATCACGGACATTGGTACGGTGCGTTTATCACAAGAACGCAATAAGCCATTTAATAATTTACCGCGATCAAATAATTCACGACGTCCGTTTTTCTTTAATACCATAAGTGGTACTTCTTCTATAATTTCATAGGTAGTAAAGCGACGGCCACAATTGATACATTCGCGGCGACGGCGAATACTATTACCTTCATCAGTCGTTCTAGAGTCTGTTACCTTCGTGTCTGTGTGTTGGCAATAAGGACATCTCATCTGTTACTACTCCTTTTTTAATAATCACTCTAAAATAGTGCATAATACGCCCATTTTCTCTACTATATATAGTACCATGAAAGCCTTTAAAATACAAAGAATCCCTAGGATTTCCTAGGGATTCTTCCATTATTCTAGAGCATTTTATATTATGAAATACTTTAGAAATAATATTTTTAATTTTATCTACTATTCTATCTATCGTTTAGGAGCATCTTCAACGCGAAGCAAGCAGTCGCCAGATTCGATGCGGCTACCTTCACGAACTAGGATTTCTTCTACGATACCATCGATAGGAGCAGTAATTGTTGTTTCCATCTTCATCGCTTCTGTAACGATCAATGGCTCACCTTTAGCTACAGATTGACCATTTTTAACGAGAATCTTAACAACGGAACCAGACAATGTAGCACCAATTTCACCAGGGTTAGATTCATCCGCTTTACGACGAACAACGCCAGTAGTCTTAGCATGTTTATCATGAACTTTAATACCACGAGGTTGACCATTGAACTCGAACAATACGATACGGTTACCATCTTCATCTGGTTCAGATAAGCCGTTCATTTTGATGATAAGTGTTTTACCTTTTTCGATAGTTACTTGAATTTCTTCGCCCCGTTTCATACCGAAGAAGAATGTTGGAGTATCAAGTACAGATACATTACCAAAGTCTTTTTTAAATTTATTGTAATCTTGGTAAACCTTAGGGTACAAGCAGTATGCACTGATATCTTCATCAGTTGTTTGAGCACCCATTTCACTCAATTCATTGCGAACATGTTCAAAGTCTGTTGGAGGCAATACTGCACCTGGACGAACTGTGATTGGTTTTGCACCTTTCAAGATAATTTTTTGTAACTCTTCAGGGAATCCTTGGTATGGAGTGCCAAGACGACCTTCAAAGAATTCAACTACGGATTGAGGGAAGTCTAATACATCGCCCTTTTCGTAAATATCTTTTTCAGTCAAGTTATTTTGTACCATGTACAATGTCATATCACCTACAACTTTAGAGGAAGGCGTTACTTTGATGATATCACCAAACATCATATTTACTTGGTGGTACATTTTCTTAATATCAGCCCAACGATCACCAAGGCCTACCATCTTAGCTTGTTGTTGCAAGTTGGAATATTGGCCACCTGGCATTTCATGTTGATATACTTCAGTGTTAGGATATGCTTCTGCTTTATCTACACCTTTGTAGTAAGGACGAATGCTGCCAAAGTAATGCGACATTTCTTCCATGTAATCAATGTTCATTTCAGGTTGACGTTCATGTCCACTCAATGCATAGTACATGGAGTTCATGCTAGGTTGAGATGTACCATTAGCAAATGCAGAGTATGCTAAGTCGATAACGTCTACACCAGCATCTACAGCGCGACCATAAGAGTAGATAGCATTGCCAGAACCTTCATGTGTATGTAAATGAATCGGTACAGTAACAGCATCTTTTAAAGCAGATACAAGATTATAAGCAGCTTGAGGTTTCAATAAACCAGCCATATCTTTGATAGCAATAATATTAGCGCCCGCTTTTTCAAGCTCTTTAGCCATATTTACATAGTAGTCTAAATTGTATTTAGGACGGCTACTATCAAGAATATCCCCTGTATAGCACAATGCTACTTCAGCAATTTTGTTTTGTGCACGAACTTCATCAATAGCTACATGCATATTATCAAGGCTATTTAAGCTATCGAATACACGGAATACATCAATACCATTAGCAGCAGCACGTTGGATAAATTGACGAACTACATTATCTGGATAAGATGTGTAACCTACAGCATTAGCGCCACGAATAAGCATTTGAAGTAATGTATTAGGCACTTCGCGACGGAACATACGTAAGCGTTCCCATGGATCTTCATGTAAGAAACGATAGGATACGTCGAATGTAGCACCACCCCAACATTCCAAGGAGAATAAGTTAGGAACACCTTTTGCAGCACGACCAGCTACGCGTGCCATATCAATGGTACGTAAACGTGTAGCAAATAAGGATTGGTGAGCATCACGCCATGTTGTATCTGTAAAGAATACTTGTTTTTGATCAGATAACCATTTACTGAAGCCTTCTGGTCCTAATTCATCAAATTTTTGTTTTGTACCAGCTGCTGGAGATACATCTAAATCAGATGGCATTTGAATTGGTTCAAAATCAGGTACCACTTGAGGACCTGCACCAGAGTAGCCATTGATTGTTACGTCAGCAATGTAACGCAATAATTTAGTACCACGATCGCGGTCTGGTTTTAATTCAAACAATTCTGGATGGTCTTCAATGAAGTTAACAGTGTAGTTACCGCTTTGGAATTCAGGATTTTCAAGAACGTTAATCAAGAAGTGAATATTAGTTTTAACGCCACGAATACGGAATTCTTTTAAACAACGAAGCATTTTACGAATAGTTTCTTCGTTGTTAGGACCGAATGCAGTCGCTTTTACAAGCAAGGAATCATAATAAGGTGTTACTACGGCACCTGTGAAAGCATTACCAGAGTCTAAGCGGATACCAAAGCCACCGGAGCTACGATATGCCAAGATTTTACCTGTATCAGGCATGAAGTTATTTTTAGGATCTTCTGTAGTGATACGACATTGGATTGCAGTACCTTTACAAGGAACTTCATCTTGTGCCGGAATACCTACTTCTGGGCTATGTAAGTCATAACCTTCAGCAATACGGATTTGAGAATGAACGATATCAATGTCTGTAATCATTTCTGTTACAGTATGTTCTACTTGGATACGAGGGTTAACTTCGATGAAATAGAAGGAGCCATCAGCAGTTACCAAGAATTCTACAGTACCCGCATTAACGTAGCCTACATTTTTCATGATTTTAACGGCTGCATCACATACGGCTTTACGAGTTTCTAATGGCAATGCAAAAGCTGGCGCCATTTCAACAACTTTTTGGTGACGACGTTGTACAGAGCAATCACGTTCATGTAAATGAACTACATTACCATGTTCATCACCAAGGATTTGTACTTCAATATGTTTAGGTTCAACGATAAGTTTTTCTACATATACATCATCATCGCCAAAAGCAGCTTTTGCTTCAGATTTAGCGCGATCATATGCATCACGAAGATCTTCTTTGCGATGAACTTCACGCATACCACGGCCGCCACCGCCATTTACGGCTTTAATCATCAATGGGAAACCATGAGTATTTGCAAATTCTTCTAATTGTTCAAAATCACGCAAAGCCCCATCAGAACCTGGGATCATTGGGATATCTGCCAATTTAGCTTGTGCACGAGCATTAACCTTATCACCGAACATATTTAAATGTTCTACATGAGGTCCGATAAAGATGATACCTTCTTCACCGCAACGACGAGCGAACTCTTCGTTTTCAGATAAGAAGCCATAGCCTGGATGAATAGCATCAATATCATGTTCTTTTGCAATACGGATAATATCTTCAATATCAAGATATGCCTCAACTGGTTTTTTACCTTCCCCTACGAGATAGGCTTCGTCAGCTTGGTTGCGATGCAAGGATAATGTATCCTCTTTGGAATAAATGGCTACAGTTTTAATACCCATTTCATTACATGCACGGAACACGCGGATCGCAATTTCACCACGGTTGGCAACCAATACGGATTTAATTTTTCTCATGTATTGCCTCCTACTAGCTTCCACTAATGTGAACTATCAGCTTTCATTTTTATTAATATATGAATATTTCCTATACTTATAGTCAAAACAATATATTTGGAAAACTCATCAAAATTTATGATGAGTACAATATTCATAATTACATATAACTATTATACAATATTTTCCACATATTTAAAGGATTATATTAATTACGAAATCATAAAATACATTATTAGCTGTTCATGAGTAAAACTCATATGTCTTTTATCGATGTACATCGAACTAGTTCTATATACTATATAATTAATCACCTAAGAAATGATTCATTAATCGGTTGAGTTGTTCTTGGTCATTGGCCCCCATCAACTCACGTGCAGAATGCATTGCCAATAATGGTAACCCTACATCCATGGTTCTAATCGGCAACATAGCAGATGAAATAGAGCCAACTGTAGAGCCCCCTGGTATATCAGAACGATTTACATAAATTTGGTAGTTTGCCTCGGCTTCATCACACAAACCTTTAACAATGGCAATGGCTCTGGCATCACCTGCATAAGATTGGCTACATGCGATTTTTAAGGCTACCCCTTTATTAAGTGTAGGAATATTAGTGATATCATTTTTCTCAGGATAATTTGGATGTAAACCATGGGCTACATCAGAGGAAACCATAAATCCTTTTGAAATGAAACTTTCCATCTCTTGATTGGAATATCCCAATGCATCATATACACGTTTAATAAGGTTTGGTAAAAGCATACCTGCCCCACCTTGTTTTGTACGACTCCCTACCTCTTCATTATCAAAGAGAATCGCACAGCGTACACCATTGGCATTATGTTTACGAGCTTGAATAATCCCGGAAAGTACACCAAAACAAGATGTTAAATTGTCTAAACGCGGTGCACTAATAAAATCTCCTTCTGTGCCCAAGACACAACCTTGTTCTGTTGGATATAATGTCATTTCATAGGACAAAATTTCAGATGGATCACAATTGACTTCATCAGCTAAGAACGTAGTCCACTCATCATATTGAGTATCAGACTCTGGGAATAAACTTGGATTATTACTATCATGTAAAGATTTTGTAGATTGTTCCTCATCCTTACGCTCCATCATTAATATAGGAAGCATTTCCTTTTGGCGATTTAATTTAACCCCATCATTAACGGAACGATTCATATGTATAGCTAAATTTGGAACGATCGCAATAGGACGTTTTGTATCAACCAATACGGAATCAACATCAAAGGCATTATCACCTTTTAATACAACAGTACCAGCCGCTCCTAGAGGACGATCAAGCCATGTATTTTCAATGAGACCACCATACATTTCTACATTCAGTTTAGTGTACCCTTTTACAGAGGTAATAGGATTAGGTTTAACACGGATCGCAGGAAAATCCGTATGCGCCGAAGCAATGCGTAATGTATCTTCAGGTTTTTTACCTATATGAAAGGTAAATAATGTAGTACCAAATACATTAACAACATAAGAACCAGAGTCTAATTGCCACTCATCATCTAAATTAAGTTCTGTAAATCCTGAGTCCAATAACATTTGTAAACTTGTATCTACTGTATGATACGGAGATGTACAAGCACCAATATATTTCAATAACTGTTCATTATCAAATTTCATAGATTCCTCCTATGTAAAATAATGATGCTATTCGTATATAAACAATGAATAGTTCATTTGCGTATAATTTTACAACATATACATTAATAATATATTAACTGCTCTTATTTTATCACAAAAAAGCCGCCCCAAAGGGGACGGCTTTTCGTATATTTTGTAACCACACTATAATCAAACTATGACATATATAGTTTTTAATGTATTACAAGTATATAAAATTCTGGATATCTGGTCTTACCACATACCGATTGCTTTCATCCATACGGAACCAAGGCCCATAAAGATAATTAAGTTGATTACGGATGCGAAGAAACCTAGTTTCCACCAAGTATTTTGAGGAACATAACCAGTATTAAAGATTACAGGAGATGGACCTGCTGCATAGTGAGTCAAAGACATACACAAGTTAGATGTGAATGCAATCATCAACAAAGTCAACATTGGTGGTGCACCTGCAGAGATAGCAATTGCAGAGAATGCTACGAACATTGCAGAAATATGTGCAGTTAAAGATGCGAATACATAGTGGGAATATGTATTAATAAGTACAGCTATAACGAAGGCAATAATCCAAGATCCTTCTGGAATATAACCGCCTACAAGTACTGTTGCCCATTTGATGAAGCCCAATTTGGACAAGAAACCGGCAAAGCCCATTAATGTACCCATCCAAACTAATGTATCCCAAGCACCTTTTTCACTTTTAACATCGTCCCATACAAGAACACTTGTAGCAAGCAAAATAGAAATACCTAAGAATGCAACAGTTGTAGCATCAATTTTAGTAAATTGAGAAGTAGCCCATAAAACTAAAGCCAAAACAAATACGCCTAGCATAACCCATTCTTGGAAGGACATTTTACCAAGGCCTTTTAACTCTTCTTTAATCATTTGTTGTGCTTCGCGAGCATCTGTAATTTCAGGTGGATATACTTTGTAAATAAAGTACGGCATAATGATCAATGCAATAATACCTGGCACGATGGCAGCCATAGCCCAATCACCCCATGTGATACCAATACCAAAAGATTGAAGCGCCAATGCTGCAACCAATGTGTTACCAGCCATGGATGTTTGGAACATAGCAGATGTAATTGTATTAACTTGATAAATAGATTGCATCAAGAAGGAACCAATTTTACGAGGACCATCTTGAGGTTCAGAACCGAACGCTTTTGCCAAGCTTGTAGTAATTGGCATGATAACACCACCTACACGAGCTGTATTAGATGGAGTTGCTGGAGCCAAAATTAAATCAGATAATGCTAATGCATAAGCCAAACGTAAGGAGCTACTACCAAAAGCAGCAATCAAATTATAAGCAATACGTTTCCCCAAACCAGTTTTAATAAAGCCACGAGAGAATAAGAACGCACCTACGATTAACCAAATAGCAGAGTTAGCAAAACCAGAGATAGCTTCGCCGATTTTCAAAGTACCAGTCAAAGCCGCCACAGTAATTACAATGATAGATACGCCACCAATCGGTAATGGCTGAGTAATAAAGCCTACGATAGTAGCAACAAAGATGGCGAATAAATGCCAAGATTGAGGTGTTAAACCCTCAGGCGTTGGAATAAACCATAGGCCTATACCAAAGACCGCTGGAATAATCCAATTTAACAGTTTTTTCATACACATACCTCCTACATAGGAAAAAACTAAAATATATAACTGCTGAAATACCAAGGCATCGCAAGGTGACTATAAAACACACACTAAGCCCCCTATCCTACGGTGTCTTCAGTATATATCAGTAGTATGTGAAATTAGAAATATATTTATATCTTCTTATGATAAATATATTATATTACAACATAAAAAGAAA
>NZ_CAJLUB010000079.1 GCF_905209685.1 uncultured Veillonella sp.
AATAATTCACCACAGTTACAGGATCATTGTTACGGTATTTGCGATTACTACGTTGATAATCTCGTTCTACCAAGTTATGTAGGGCTTCTCCTAATAACTTCCAAAAACCATCAGTATCTTCCGTTGGTATACCAAGAACAATAGAGTTTCCTTTGGAATATGTAATACATGTGGAGGTTATATTATCAAGAATTGGCAAATATACGATAATGACACCACACGCTCCTAGCATATCCTTAAGAGGCTCTTTCACACCAGCTAATGGTTCGCTCTTAAGGTCCTCAATTTTAGGTATAAATTTTCTTAGCATCTCTGCATCATAAGAATTTACCTCTACAAAACGCGCCTGTTCTTTCGTGATTTGTACCAATGTATAAATCGCACTCTTTTTAGCTGGCTCCATATCCTTAATATTTTCATATACTAAGGGCATAACCATTTCATTATCTACATTTTTTAAAGAAGCTACCTCAAAAAACTTTTGTAAATTATTAACCTGCTCCGCTGCCTTTTTTGTTTCTGGCACTATACCTAAACGCGCAAGTTTGGCATAACCAAAGGGCTTAGCAAAGTTAATTTCTTCATCAATAGAGTTCTCATACTCTACTTTTAATATCTTCTCTCTGTAATTAGCTTCTAATCCATTCCAAAAACTAGCCTCTACACCAAACACCCGTTCAAGACGCATTGCTACAGCCTGTGTTAGTGGAACTTCACCATTAATGAGCTTACTGATGTGCTTCTCACTCATATCCATTCGTGTAGCTAATTCTTTTTGCGTCATATGCCTATCTTCTAAAACCTCTTTTATTGTCATTCCAGGCGGTATAGCAATAAAAGTTTTACTCTCATATATCTTCATAGGTATATCTCCTATACTAATGATAATCAATAATTTCTTGAATCTCTACTACGTGAAACGTTCCATCAATATGTCACCGACTCTCTCAAATCATAGTGAATGGTTGATACAATATAAATGGCCATTTATAATAATTTACCTAGTAGGTTAATTCTATTATACTCCCTCAAATACAAACGTAAATATACAATTTACCAATTAGGTAAATTATTTTATAATATCTAGTATTATAAATCATATATGCTATTAATAATTAATATTGAAATTTTTCATTTTTGTAGCTTAGGTTACATTATTACGTGTTAAAATAGTTTATACTAGGAACATCAGGTCAGTATTTAATACCCGTACTGATCGTTACGCCGGGTTTTGGTGAGGCATCGCCTAGTTGATCTCATCACGCTGTACGTATACGTGCGAAGCTTTCACAAAACCCAACGGCGTATATAGATTACATATAAAGAATTACATAGATTAACTAAGTAGTTTAGGCCACTATTCTCCGCAGAGAGGGCTCGAGAAAGGATTTACAATGGCACAAATCGCAGCAAATTTACAACGCATTAAAAACGGCCAACGCCGTTATGCAATTACACCTCGCATTCCTGGAGGTTTCATTCAACCTGAACAATTACAAAAATATATCGACGTAGCCAATGAGTTCGGCGCCGTTCTTAAATTGACTGGCAGCCAACGCATTATGATTACGAATTTGAAAGCAGAAGACGTAGATAAAGCTTGGGAAATGCTCGGCATGGAGCCAGCGTACACTGTTTCTAACCGCGTGCGCAGCGTAAAAATCTGCCCAGGTACTACATTCTGTAAACGTGCTAAACAAGATAGCGTACATCTTGGCATGCAAATCGAGCGCAAATATTTGTCTCAAGAAATGCCAAGCAAAATGAAAATCGGCGTGTCCGGTTGTCTTAACTCTTGTACTGAAAGCCGCATGAAAGATGTTGGTATCATCGGTACTGTAGAAGGTTGGAATGTGTACGCTGGCGGTAGCGGCGGCGCGCATCCACGCATCGGCGACCTCATCGCAGAAGTAACAACTGAAAAAGAAGCTCTTGCATTAGTAGATCGAATTATCGCATACTATAAAGAAAACGCACAAATTGAACGTATGGGCGAATTCATTGACCGCATTGGTTTAGAGGCTTTCAAAGCAGCTGTATTGGGCGACCTTGAAGGTGCTCCAGCTGAAAGCAAATCTGATGAACCAGCTGTGTTCTTGCCTGGTCATGGTAACGATCCTGAACCAGAAGCACCACGCCTCGAAGCAGGTGCTCCTATCACACCAGACACAATCATTCGCGACATCGTGGATACATATCCAAATGTGGTGCCTGTATTACAAAGCATCGGCATGGGTTGCCTTGGTTGCCCATCTTCTACAGCTGAACCATTGTGGCAAGCTGCAGAAATCCACGGTGTTAATGTATACGATTTAGTTCAAAAATTAGAAACTGCACGAAAAGGAGCTTAATATGTCCGCATTCTTAGGTCACATCCATTACTGGTTATATCGTAAAATTCAATTGCTCGTTGAGCGTGAAAACTTGATTTTAGAAAAAACAACTAAGGTTGTTGATGATTTGGCAGAGGAATTACATTCCATTTCCGTAGATACATACGGCGAGCCAATCAACCCTAGTATTCCACTAGAAAATATCATTGACCATGGCAATATCCATGGCTGGTTGTCCAACCAAATCAACATCGCTTCCGTTCGCGAAGCAGCTTTCATCAAAGATTTGCTCGACACTAACTCCGGCGATGAAGCCGTACATGTAGTAACAGCTATTCTTGATGCATTCGCAGTACAAGGTCAAGCTTGTGGCGTTGTGGCGCAAGACAGTCTTGAGGAACACACTGCACCTGCTATTTACAATGCACTTCAAAACTTCTATGTAAACGGCATGCCTTGTGATGGTGGTGACCAAGTTGTTTCTGAAAGCCCAGATGAATTTACATGGGTTGGGGATCACAGATTACAAGCAGGCTACTGGCGTACAGCGGGCGTTGACCCTAAGTTCATGGCATTGGCGTACCAAACATGGTTTGAAGCCTTTGTAAAAGCGGTAGATCCAAACTTTGAACTTGTAACGACTGAAGAAAACGGCACACGTTTATACTCCATTCGTAAAAAATAATAAAGTATCTACTCTCAGATATATGTACCAAAAAACGAGTGTTTACATGCGCTCGTTTTTTCTTGCCTAATATTTGGTTATTTAAGTTTTCTATATATTTCTTCCCTATTTTTGCAAAACTGTAGCTATAGGCACAGCATTGATAAGTAATATCATTTATAATATAACCATAAGATAAATACATCCTATTATGTATTAACACATCGTATTAAGTATAAACATAAGCTTTCAAAATAAAAGCTAGAATTAGGAGGTCTATTATGGCAGGCACAGTTAATCAAGAATTAGGTTTATTATTCCAAGGTCCTAACTATGTAATCGTTAAAAAAGGCGGCAAAGCTGGCGAAAAGGTTGAAAAACACAACCATCCAGAAGCTAACGTAATCTTTACAGTAGTTAAAGGTAAAGTACAAGTATTCCTTAACGAAACTGAAGAACACGTACTTGTTCCAGGCCAAGTATTAGAATTCAACGGCGACAACTACATTCAAGCTACACTTGTAGAAGACAGCGAATTTGTTGTAAACCTTATTCATAAACCTGAATAAAAACTAGTTTAAACATAAACCCTATAAGAAAAGGCGGTTAATCATTTGAGATTAACCGCCTTTTTTATGGAGCTTACATTTTGTAGAGCTTAAAAGGAATTATATATTGTTAGCTCACTTAGATCAGACCATTTTGTATGGCCCGGTGCAGGTGCGCAGTCTGGATGAGGATATCCAATAGGAAAGATAGCTACAGGAATGATAGTATCCGGTAAATTATAAGCCGTACGCACTTTAGCGGGATCAAAATGAGCAATCCATGTTGTACCAAGGCCCATATCTGCGACTTGGAACATAATATGAGAGCCTACAATACTAGCGTCTACAGTGCCTAAATCCGCATCATCGTACTCTCGTTTCCAGCTTACCTTATTATCGTAACAAACAATAATAGCCAACGGCGCATTAAAATGACCATTTGTGCAGTCTTTTAACTTATTAAGACTATCTGCTGTATTTAATACAAGTAGTCGTTGTGGCTGATAATTATGAGCTGTAGGCGCTAATCTTGCTGCCGCTAAGATACTATCTACCTTCTCCTGCTCTACAGGCTTCGTATCAAATTTTCGAACTGAATACCGTTCTGTGGCTAATCTTTAAAATCTTTCATTAGATCTCACTCCTTAATGTTATATCAGGCATTATATTTTAATCGGAAAAATCATAAAACCTACTAATTATAAGATTTTAGTATTATTTATGTAATTGATTTATATATAATTTCGAGTCTATCAATAAAATCTATAGGAATTTGTGTAGCTTCTTTATATTTTTGTTTTAATTCATTAATTAAGTCTACAATATGCTTTGAGTCGTCATCTCCACTAACTTCTGACTTAAAAACTCCTCTGCATTCAGCTATAAGAGAACTAACAAGTAATTTATCATTTAATAATATTGCTGTCATAATCAATACACCATAAATTCCTTTTAATGATTTCTTATCTCTACTTGTTATTTCACCTTTCTCTCGTTTAAGTACACCATTTGGTACGATGGTATATAAAATATTACCTGGTATATTATATACAGATCGACAACCAAAGAAATTTAAACTATGAGCTGCACAATTACGAAAACGACGAATTGCCTCTAATGTATTAATTAATAACTCTATTTTATCTTTACACGTAATCAAATCAGTAGGAAGTAAAAGATTAGCCACTTCTCTTTTATGTTTTGTACTTAATAATCTAAATATATTAATAGCACTTCCAAAAGAAATATTTTTAAATAAAATCCATGGTGGAACATGATTATGATATTTTAAATAATACTTCGTAGGCTGTTTTGCATTACATATATCAAGCTGTTTATTAATCTCTTGCTTTACCTTTGCAAAGCTAAGATGATTTATCTGTCGTTTATAGTATCTAGCATGTAAATAATCATCTTGATGTACCCCTAAATGATTTGAGATTACATAGGATAGTCTTGTCTTAAATAATGTTTCAATCATTAAACTATATTTCATAGTAATAGATTGAATACCTTTATCTATAAAAGAAAAAATATAAATATCTTCTAGCTTTACATTATCTTTAAACCTGTCATTGGACAACATAAAAACAGATTTATATCCATTGATTAAATCATAATAAGAAGACGTCATAATAAGGCGTTTTGCTCGATCTCGATTAGTAATAATAAGCTTACGAGACTCTAGTAAATTAAGCTGCTTATCTAAATCCAAAAATGGTTTATCAAAAGCCATGATTAAAACTCCCTATATAAAATAAAAAAGGCACTATCTATAGATAGCGCCTTAGTGACCAACGCCCTTAGCGTTGAAGTCTATTCACTATCTATAGTATATCATAATTAATGAATATCTCAAGACATGGGAACATAACTAAATTGCATCATAACGATTAATTTAAGAACTATAATGCTATAATTGCAATAAAATGTATAACGCTTTTAATGTTTATAATTCGCTATATAAATAAAAAAGTCCTTTAAAGTAAAAGACCTCTAGTTAATTTCTCAACTAGAGGTCAATTTTATGTATATTATTTTTTAAGACGGCTAATTACTTCGTTAGTAATGTTTTCGATTTTGCTATTAGCGTCAGCCGCACGGATTGTGTATGGATCATCCAATACTACATCCATTTTTTTCTCAACGCGAATGGATTCAACAGCATTGTGAATTGCTTGCATCATAGGTTGAGCAATTTTGTTGATTTCTTCGTTTTCTTTTTGAAGCAATGGAGCTACGGATTTGTTGAATTCAGCTTCTGCTTGAGTTTGATCTTGAATTTTTTCAATTTCTTGTACTTTTTTCTCAATTTGTGGACGGTATTGAGCGTCTACTTGTTGCATTTTCATATCTAATGCACCATAGCCAGGGTAGCTATTTACTACTTGGCTCATATTTACTAAGCCAATGTTAGCAGCACTTGCTACTGCAGCAGTAGCAGACATAGCACCAACGATAGCTAGGGTAGTTAATTTTTTAGATAATTTCATCTGAAATCCTCCTCGAAATAAAAGTGTCACTATACAATCCAATAGTGTACTATTTTTACTATAACAAATCTCGCTAACTTTCACAAGACTATGTTACATAGCATAATAAAGCCCTATGAACTGCTTATGAAAGTCTATAGAAGTTAAAATAATACCCACAGGCATGCCCTGAAGCTATAATCGCAGTCGTTACGGACATATTCAGAGCACACATGTGGGTATTACGGCTTTCACCTAGTATTTATAATTCGTCACCGAATTATTGTTCATCGTTCAAATAAATGTATTTATCGGATTTCAATTTGGACACGAGGTCAGGCACCAAACCGATAAGACGGTCGAAGCTGCTGCTGTAAGGGTTACCTTTAATGTTGAACAACTCGATGCGTTCGCCTTTAATAACGAGGATAGCACTTGGTTCCATTTTGGCACCGCCGCCACCGCCACCACATTCGTGATTTTTGTTAGCAGTGTTGTGGTTTGTACCAGTACCGAAACCAAATGTTACGTCTACGAATGGAACAAGTGTAGTATCGCCGATTTGCACAGCTTCGCCTACTACAGTTTCCACCTTAATCATATTTTTGAATTTCTCGAATAGGACTTCCAAATTCTCTTTTACATTACTGTTCTCCATCACAGTACCTCCGCTTTTTGTGAAAGTATCATTGCTATATTAGCTCATGTACTTAGTTGACTTAATATATCCTTACGCTGTTTGACCTTGTTCGGCTTTCAGCTTTTCTAACTGCTTTGCTTCCTTCCGTTTAACCCAGAAGACGCGAGCACCTTCGCCCAATAGGGAACGCATTGGTTTAGATAGTAAAAATCTTGTGCCATGCCAAGCCATCACAGCTAAAATGATGCGACCTTTAATGTGACCGCTACCTTCACCTGCCCAATTTACATAATCGAGCTCGATGTTCTCAGCTTGTTCTGGCCAAATGCTATATAGCATAGATGCAATAATCCCCATGCGATATGGGTCACCGATACCAAATCGACCTTCTATAGCCACATCGCGTGGTTTAGAGTGGTCATAGCATCGTTTTGAAACAAGGAATAACTGGTGCCACAATTCTGTATTTGTTACATGTTTCATGAACCAGAATGTAGGAATTTTAGACTTAAATGATGCCACTGGATCGTTTGGATCTGGCTTTTCAAAACGTTGTTTCACCGTCGTTTTGAGGTCATTCACCTTCGTAAATACCTTTTCCTTAATGGAACCGTCACTGTTAAAAGTAACGCGGCTCACTGTTTCATCATCGCTTTGAATATGAGATGTTGGATCTTGCTGAATGGAGTCATACCGATCAGCACGAGCTTGTGCATCCATATCCTTAGAAGCTTGTTCAGGACGTTCTATGCGTTCATTCGGCTTTTGAGAAGTCCCAGCCCCTGGCGCTTCTTCATCACTAAAGGTAGCGTCAGAACGCTGAGCACTCTTCAAATCATCAAAGCTAGTACCACTAGAGCTTGCAGAAGGACCTTGTCCGCCCCCTTGCATCGCCTTGGCGAAGGCTTCCGATTGCGACATGTCGCCATCGTCGTCCATCACCTTTTGGTATTCTTCTTCTACGCGATTTTCAAGCCATTCTTCATAATCTTTCACAGGACCAATCTTGAGCATGCCCAAAATGTATAATTCCTTAAAAAATGGTTTGTCCTGTAAATACGCTAGATGCAGTGAAAATACACGCCACAGCCATTTGACGCGCACCTCGCCACGATATGGCGATCGTCCGTTGATTTCGATGCTATATGTGATTGGTGTCAGTAGGATAATCAAGATGAGTGCTGCAATGATGGCCACAATAACGAGGGCCACAATAGCCACTGTACTCAACCACATCACCTCCTTAGGTGTACCTATGATTAGTTTTCAATACCTTTTCGAGCCATTACGCCTTGAAGGTAGTAATGTTTGACCTCTTTCATTTCCGTTACAAGGTCTGCCTCATCGATTAATTCTTGAGGAGCCCCACGGCCCGTAAATACGAGTTCCGTTTCTGGATGACGAGCATCGAGCAAAGCCTTTGTTTTATCCCATGTAATGAGTTCAAAGAAGAGCGCCATATTGTATTCATCAAGAACCACGAGATCGTATTCACCACTGCTGATAGCAGCTAGTGCACGTTCGTAGCCTTTTTCGATGAGCGCTACATAATCCTTTGGCGGATTGCCAGATTCAAAGACAACGACTTCATCGCCCCATTTAGCGAGTTCATCCTTGCTCTTCATCCCTTCTTTGATGATAAAGAATGGCTTGCCCACGGTTTCTAAGGTTAAATTCTTTAAGGTAGGTAAAATAGTATGTTCACTATATACTTTAGATTTCATAAATTGCAAAAAGAGGACTTTCTTGCCAGCGCCGATGGCACGGATAGCTAGACCGATAGCAGCGGTCGTTTTGCCCTTGCCTTCGCCGGTATAAACTTGTACATAGGCCTTCATAGATATACCTCCGTTCATATAC
>NZ_CAJLUB010000080.1 GCF_905209685.1 uncultured Veillonella sp.
ACTTGTGGTTCGACCTCGACAAACAATACGAGGCTCAACCTGGTGAAAGCTATGACCAAACAAAAGCTTTAATCAAAGCTGTATTGGACAAAGCGCTCGCGTAAGATTATTACACAAAAATGTGATAACACAATTAAGAAAGAGGCTAGCAATGCTAGCCTCTTTTTTTATCTTTCCATTCTAGATACATATGTCTAATGACTTGGATTGGTGATACCAATAACATCCTAGGGCCTCCATAGCGCATGATTTCCCGAATTTTTTCACGATATGTAGGCGCATAGCAATGAGTTTTACAAACACTACAGAAAGTTTTCGTTTCCATATGAGGGCATGCATCAATGCGATGCTCTGCATATTCCCAAACTTGTTCACAATCTTTGCAAAGTTGCCCCTTGGGCATATGGTGCTTATTATGACAATAGATGCCAATAATTTGGTACATAGTTTTTAATTCTAACTTACGTTTTTCATCAACTGTCATAGTACTCTCCTATTTTACAGACCAGGACACCCAGGCCACTTTATCAACCGTCTTATTATGAATCTCTCCATTAATAGCTAAAGGTTCAATGAGATTTCTGATTTCCTCTTTCATATCTTCCATATCGCCCCATGTATTGTTGTGTAGTCGCATCGTAAAGTAATTCACTGCTTTATCAAGTCTCATAACCTCTGTTTCAGGAACCGTCTTATACGTTACTTTTACATTATGCCCTATTTCATGAATAGCAGCTAAACACTCTTTCATCTTGCCATCCCATGGGAAGGAATCACGACCAAAGAAATGTTCAGACAGCATATCTACCGTCTCATCGCTGCGTTCACTGAAAGCAATCCACAAGCATTTATCCTTACTTGCTTCATGCATAGCTCGAATATTTTCAACATCAAACATGATAGGACAGAAGATACTATATGCCAAATCAAAGGCTTTATCCCATTTTAGTTCACGGCGAGTTTCATCGGACCAAGGGGCAATATATAAATCAAGATTTAAACCTTCTGCCTCAGCTAATTGTTTAGCCCCACGGATCATACCATCAGACAAGTCTATGCCTGTTGCCTTATACCCTTCACGAGCCAAACCTAGTGCATAGTCACAAACACCACAGCCTACATCTAGCGTACGACCGCCGTTTTGAGGTAACAGATTTTCATCCTTCAAAAATGATAAAAACTCTGTAACCTGCGCCTTACGATCATCTCGATTGTGCATTTCTACAAAGTAATTGGATCGGTTATTCCACGCATCTTGCTCATCACGCCACGCTTCATTGACAGTGAGCTCTTGTATTGTATTTGTCATTCTATCTCCTCTGTATCACTACAGCAAAATTATGTATTGATACAATTTAGTACTATATTAATCTTAATTAGATAATGTATATGTTATTCATCACGTCCTATATGCCTAGTGTTCCACCTAGGATGTTCAGATTTTCTTAAGGACATTCTTATTGTACATTATTCTCAAAATAAAATGTGTTACCCAAATCACATTCACTTATTATTTCCATACTATTAAATATAATATTCTATGTTGAATCCCTATCTACAACACAGCGCCTATATAGCTCCGAATAGAAAAACCTCCACTCATTCGAGTGGAGGTTTCCTATATCATGTTACATATTGAGTTCCTATACGTGCAGCTATAGCATTCATATACAAAAATTTATCTTCTTTTTTCTCTACAGAACTAGATACATCATTTGTTTTAGGTGCATCAGCTGTAGGCACATCAGCTTTAGGTACCTCTGTATCAGTTTTCTCTTCAGTCTTTACACTCTCATCATTAGAAGCAACTTCACGCTCTTGTTTAAGGCGTTCTTCTCTCTTAGCTTGTGCTTCTTGTTCGCATTTTTCAAAGATAACCAATATGAAGTTTCATTCATGAAATGATATAGATCTATTAGTCACCAATCATAACTCGATATACTGGCATTCTATCTACTGTTCCTACATATTCTAATCCTTCAAAACAATCTTGTCCCTCTTCTATTTTATTGGCAATTTGGTTATGAATTTTTCTTAATAGCTCTACATTAGTAAAATATCGTCTATTCTCTGCGCTTAACTCGACTTTAATATCGGTTTGAAATACACCATCAATGCGATTCTCTTCATCCAAATCAGTTACGTCAACAATATGCTCATTACTTCGTAGTTGTTCAGAACCTGTAATGAATGCTTCATAAACGATACATACCTTACGATTATTAATAGCAATGCCATTAGGATTCCAGTTATCTTTATTATCCGGTATATAATCAATAATATCTTTGGTGAAAGCATCATCACTACCATATTCTTGATTAGAAAAAGCCCAATATACCGATGTCAGTACATCATCTGTACTAGAAGCATCTGCTAATTTCTTCTCTACTAATTTTCTTGTTTCCCTTTTAAGTAAAGGTTTTTTGATAATGTAAAACATCCCCATTGTAGGTATCAGCATAACTGCTAATACGGATATCATATAGGCCAAACTGGTCATGGTACCACCTGATCGCCCTGCTTGAGAATGAGCGGTGCTCACTGTATTCGCTGTATTCGTCATATGATCCAGAAGCCATGGATATTCAAACATACCAGCTATAATTACAATCAGTAGTAAAGTAGCCATCGTAACACAGATAACGAATAATTGCTTAGCTACCTTGTTACAAACTATTTCCTTCTCAGCAAAGGATAATACATCCATCTCAGATATGCCTTTACTCCATTTAGTAGTTCGTGCATGTATGTCCATGTTTCTCTCCCATCGCTAAATACAAACAACTCTTCAAAGTTAACTATACACCGTATTTCATACATTACTTATATTTATTATAATAGAGAAAAGGAGGCCTTGAAAGTATGGGAAGCTATATGATAATACTAATGTTTATATTGATAGCTATTGCTGTAGTTTTTGCTACTTATAACCTATCTATAATTAAATCCATGTCTCCAGAAGACCGTTATAAACTTCTTTATTTTACAGATGATCAAGTCTCTATAGGCCTTGGATTAATGAAAAGAACCTATAAATTAAAAGATATTCGAGAAGTACGCTTCTCTAAGGGCAAAAAATTCCGCAGCATGGGAAGCTGGGCTGGCAGAATGAAGATTTGCAAACTAAATGGTACGACAAGTCGTTGGATAGAATTTGATGGTACGGTCTATTATAAAAAGATGGTATATATAACTAATGAAGAAACCATTGATAAATCAATAGATATACTCATGAATGAATTTAAATCTAGGGGAATTCAGTGTAATAAATATAGATAGTAAACAAAAAAGCTTCTCGAAATTCGAGAAGCCTTTTAATTGGTGCGCCTAGCAGGATTCGAACCTGCGCACCCGGTTCCGGAGACCGGCGCTCTATCCCCTGAGCTATAGGCGCATGAATACCTAAAAATTATACCATATTACGCTATGGTTCGATAGTATAAAGTATATATGGGTACTAGGTTTATACATAAAAGCCCCTAATATTAAGTTGTATAGCAACTAATATTAGGGGTTATTTTTATTACAGATTCTCTTTAATTAACTCTAATAGAGCATCACAACTACGACTTACATCGTCATAGGTTTCGTCAAAGTTTCCTGTATACCAAGGGTCCTTTACATCACGGCTTTCACCAACAAAAGACATAGCCTTGTACACCTTAGAATCTACATCATCACCAATGATACGTTTTAAATTTCGTGCATTATTTTCGTCCATGATAATGAGATAGTCGAAATTATGATAGTCATCAAAGGTTACTTGACGAGCCTTACGACGCGTATAAGGAATCCCCATTTCATCTAATTTTTGTTTAGTCCCATAGTGAGTATCGTTTCCTATCTCCTCACGAGATGTAGCTGCAGATTCAACATAAATAGAATCGCTGAGTCCAGCTTTTGCAACGATATGCTTCATATAAAATTCTGCCATCGTTGAACGACAAATATTACCATGGCAAATGAATAAAACCTTAACCATCATAACTCCTCTAGTAACTCAACAATCAATGAGTTATTAACGTACAAAGTTCGTAGACACTTTTTTCTCTTTATCGGTATCTGGATATGGCACCCCTTGCTCCTTAGCTACAGCAAAGCTACGCATCATCCAAACCATATTTCTCGCCAAGTTGCGCATGGTTTGCATACCTTCTTCATCTTGCTTAGCATCGTCGGCTACTAGACCATGGCTAATATTCCAATATGTAGAGCCTGCAATTGGCATTTGAGAAATACCAAAGTATTTATTGAGTACATCAAAGGATGCAGTTGTACCGCCGCGACGAGCTACGGCGATAGATGCACCTGGTTTAAAGGCAAATGGATTTGGCTTTACACTTTCTGCACTAAAGAATACGCGATCTAAAAAGGATAAAATACGTCCACTCGGATGTGCATAATATACAGGTGTTGCAAAGATAAAGCCATCTGCATCCTTCGCTTTTTCTACAAAGGCATTTACATCATCATCTTTGAATACACATTCTCCATGTTCAAAACAATAACCGCATTGAATACAATCACGAATAGGTTTATTGCCCAGCTGAATGACCTCTGTATCTACATTGGCATCACTGAATACCTTTTGTACCTCTTGTATAGCTTGCATTGTTGTACCGTTTATATGGCTACTACCATTTACGATTAGAACTTTCATATTATATCCTCCTAACTCTTACTTAAGAAGTTACATATTAACTAGCCTTTATATACTATCATAGAAATACAAAATTGTTAAAGTCTGCCCATCACAGCAAGCCAGTTAATATTGTCTATTTGCCGATAAAGAGTAATTCACATAGACACTTTTATATAAAAAAACTCTGTAGCACCTTACCCACAAGCAACTACAGAGTTTTTATCTATTTAATTAAAAGTTATGTCTAACGCCTGCATCGATACGCCATGTATTATCTATGGTAGCACCAAAGTTTTTAGTGAATGTACCATATAGATATGTACTAGGACGAATGCTCCAAGAGCCGCCGATTTCCGCATCAAGCCATGTATCCTTTAAATCTACAGTTGTTTGTACTGTTGGATTACCTGGTGCAGAATATGTAGTATTTACCTTACCAGAGAATTCATGAGCTAGTGCTAGTTTTGCAAAGATATTAGATTTTTCTGTTTCTTTACCAATACCAATGCCAAGTCTACCTACCGCAGAGTTGACCGCATCAGATTTCACATGCATGGATCCACCACCTGCAATAGTTGCATCATAGGATACACCATTTAAACGACCTAGAATAAATTCTACACTAGGGTCGATATAGAAACCATTTTGTTTTTTAATACGTTTGCCATATTCAGCACTCAAGGATGTACCAAATGTATGATAGTTACCATTCAATCGTTGTCCACTAATTGAGTTAAGGCTATAGTCGTTGGATAATCTATTACCACGAGCGATGATATCAATATACCGACCATCGTCATGTTGTTTTGTACCATATAAGGCAATACCGCCAAGCTTACCATCGCCACTGCCATTAGCATAAGAGTTGCTAGATGTGCTGTAATCAATAGCACCACCAAAAATCCAACCATTAGTTGCCTTATGGTCGTAACCAACTTGTACGCCATTGTATGTCATATGTGCATCAGCACCATCTGTAATCTTAGATTTACCACCTATATATTTAGCCCATACGCCTTTATCTGTATTAGCTAGACGAAGGTCACCTAAACGACGTTGTAAATCATTCGTATTATTTTTCCAGGCCATAACTGTTGAAGTAAGGGCCGATTTTGTGCCACCTACGAGCGATGATTCACTAGCACGAACAACTTTTGTTGTATCATCTACAATGAGATGCCCTTGAGCATCAAAATGATCTGCCCCTAGGTCTGCAACAGCACCAGGTGTAGTAACACCTTCATTGATTTGAACTGTTGTGCTAAGCTTCTTATCATAGCCTGTGTATTGTAATTTCTCAGCTAATGTTTGAATATCCTTTTTGTAGCTTGCATCGTCGATGGTATTACCGGAATGGTCGCCTTGCATTGTAATATGGCTATTATCCGCCGCATGTTCAACGACGATTTGGCCTTTTCCAGCTTCGCTTGCTGGTACGCCAGATTTATAAATAGCATTCACATAACCGCTATAGTTCTGAATTGTTATAGGCCGCGCATCGATAGGATGAATGTTACCTGCTGCAGTTGGGTTAACACCACCTACAAGATTGCGAACCTTACTCCCCTTGTATAGGTACGCTGCATTATCCCCTGATGGACGTTCTTTTTTAGGTGTAGGACGCTCCATGCCAATCCATTCATTATTCCAAGTAGCTTCGTTTTGTAGGTAAATATCTGCACCAGAATTATGAGAGTTTTTATTGCTTTCAGCATATTCATTCAAAACAGCACCGGTAAGGCTAGAGTTAGGTGTTGTGAAAGCTAGTGCTATATTAGTTGGTTCTACATTGTGATTTGGATCGCGGCCATAATCCTTGTTGATAAGGCCTACATTACCAACAGCAACTAAGTCATGAGTGCCTGGATGTTTGCCATCAGCGCCTGCATTAACATATACATCCCCTTCTTCTGCTACTACAGAATAGGTATCAGATGTTTCTACAGGATGAGTGATAATCTTACCGCCTCCATCAACAAGGATATGACCTCGTTGATTGACTTGTAAACCAGAGCCGATAGCATCGATATCTACATTACCTTTCACATGAATATTAGTATCACCATAGTCTCGATCAGGGTTATCTTTACTTAGACGTGGTACCTTACCGCCATAACCAGCATAGACTGCACTCATATAATAATGACCTAATTCTCTCTTCGATGCTGGTGCATCATTCTTTAATCGTACAATAAGGTCTTTATCTACCGTTAGTTGTGCCCCAAAGCCATTATAAATACCTGTAACATTCTTACTTTTACCTGCCTCTGTTAAACTTTTACCATGTACATTAACTGTTAATGTATCCTCTATGTGTTTAACCTCAGGTTGCGTTTGTACTGGTGAGCCCATTGTTAAACCGAGTAATTCCTCTGCTTTATCGCTAGAAGCATTAATTTCTGTAGCCATAGCAGTATAAGAAATACCAGTCAACACTAAGGCAGCCATCATAGCGGATAAATGGCGATGTAACTTCATAATAATCTCTCCTTTTACTTACCTTGTAGGCAAGCGTCCTCACAGAACACATTTACATTTTTATTTGCTCAAAAATGTAAAAAGGCCCCCTAAGTCCAACTTAGGAGGTCTTTTATAACTACACACTCATTAAATAGTACACACTATTATTCAGGATTGATGATGAAGGATAATGCGCTGAAGTATTTGTTTTGTTCCCCTTTAGTTTGTGTTGGGAAGCCTACTTCAACACCTACTACGTTAAGGCCATTAGCGCTTACAGTCACTGTTGCTTTACCGTTAGCATCAGCTTGGCTTTCATTAGTAAGATCGTTAATTACGTCTTTGATTAAAGGTGCATTTGCATATGGTTTGCCTTCTTTCAAGACTTGAATTTCATATGTATCACCTTTTCTAAGAGTTAATGGGTTAACAGATGGAATGATTTGAATGAAAGCATTTTTATTATTAAAAGGTTTTGCTTCTGCATTCCAGTAGTGAACATCATATTTAATGGCATGTGTACTTTTTTGAGCACCAGGTACTTCAGAGATTGGTTTATGAACAGTTTTGCCATCTTTGTCTTTTGTCCAATAACCATAGTCGAAGTCAGTTACTGTAATACCCAATTTATCATTTGGTACAACTACTACATTTTTCTCATGTTTAATAACTTGTACAGGAATTACCATGCCATTGTTATCTAGGCCAATGATGCTTTTTACCATTTCTGGGCTATACGCATCATCAACAGGGCCTTCGCCAAGTACTAGCGCTTTTTCATCTAAGCGGTTAGCGAAGAACACACCATGTGCATCAACAGAAGAGCATACACTACCTGCAGCTAAACCTACAGCAAATAAAGAAGCTAGAATTTTCTTATTCATAAGAACCTCCATAATCAATAATTGATTTCAACAAACTTGCTATTATTATACATCGTCATGGATATTCCGTACATACCGATACCCGTATCAGCAAGTTATTATGCAAACTCCATATATACAAGGTTCTATATTCCTATCAATCATAAATGATAAAATTATCACCTGTTTTTATATGAATATAATAAATAGGAATATCCCCTTTGTTATATGTAATAAAAACGACGCCCCCATAGGAGCGTCGTTTTATATCACTAATGATATTATTTTTTGTTTTTAGCAGCTTTCGCACGTGCGTTACGATCAAGGATTGTTTTACGCATACGAATGCTTTCAGGTGTTACTTCAACGAGTTCGTCATCGTTAATCCACTCAAGAGCTTGTTCCAAGGAGAAGATACGAGGTGGAGTCAAGCGTACTGCTTCGTCAGAGGAGCTGGAACGCATGTTAGTAACGTGTTTTTTCTTACATGGGTTAACAT
>NZ_CAJLUB010000081.1 GCF_905209685.1 uncultured Veillonella sp.
TTCGCCGGTATAAACTTGTACATAGGCCTTCATAGATATACCTCCGTTCATATACTTTTATTTTACAATATATATATACAAAAGAAAAGAAAAAGAACTTGCTATTAGTGCATTTGCACGCATAACAAGTTCTTTTTCCTATGAATTATGTTTCATGTTACATATATCGTAAAGGATATTACGTATATAGTATTGGTTTTACCTATTAGTTGCTAATTGGCAAGAAGATCATAGGGTCTGTAGGAGATCCATTGAGGCGTACCTCATAGTGAACGTGGGCGCCTGTACTTTTACCAGTACTACCCATCAAGGCAATTGTTTGACCTTGTTTTACGCTCATACCAACCGTTACCAATACAGCACTATTATGACCATACCGTGTTACGAAGCCATTACCATGGTCGATTTCAACAAGATTACCGTAACCGCCCTCTGTATAACCGGCAAAGGTTACAACGCCAGCAGCAGTAGCCACGATTGGTGTACCATAGTCATCCGCAATATCTACCCCTTCATGGAACGCACCGATAGCGCCCGTTACAGGGTCCACACGGCTACCAAATGGAGAGGTAATAACGCCCTTGCTTGGCCAGATACTTGGTGTAGTGTTATTCGTAACACCACCAGAGCCAGCGGAGAAGTTGATGGATTGCATAGCCATAAGGTCTTGCGCACCACCATCGCGAAGGATATTACGCATTGTATAGAAGCTAACTAACAATTTTTGTGCGTCCTTATCCATTTTGGATAGACGCGCTGATAATTGTGCCGCCGTCAGCGTCTTTACTTCGCTTTCATCAGCGGCTGGCTGCTTTGGGTCGCTACCGTCCCCGCCACCTTGAGATGGTGTGCCAGATTCAGCGCCCTTCAGCATTTGCTTGTTTTCTTCGCTAATTTGATTTAAGTTTTGGATTTTCTTATCTAGAACATCTGTCTTTTGTTGTAATAATTTCAGCTGTTCCGATTGCAATTGTGTCTGTTGACGTAATTGCATCACCTCAGCTTGGCGCACGATG
Organism: uncultured Veillonella sp.; assembly: GCF_905209685.1. Classification (GTDB taxonomy): domain Bacteria; phylum Bacillota; class Negativicutes; order Veillonellales; family Veillonellaceae; genus Veillonella. Next base: position 1,017 of record NZ_CAJLUB010000081.1, read on the forward strand.
CCCCAAATGCCGAGAACCAACGCCGCGATGATTAAGATAGAGCCAACAACGGCTGCTATTTTCGCCTGCTTGGTTGTTAATGTCAATATGCAGTTGTCACCATTTCTTTCAACTTTGTTTGAAATAAATGCCGGTACTTTCAATACAAACCTTCCTTATTTAGAAACGATGGCGCTCGTTAACGCTTCCTCATTGGTGCGTTCGCCCAACGCTTCGTTCAAACTCTCTAATTCTTCTTGTGAAAGACTTACGAGACTTTTACCTTTCACAATGGGTTTACTAAAAATACGGGATTCATTACGACCGTAAATACTGGAGATACAGATGCCGTTATTGTTGCCGTCAAGCAATGTAAGCGCAAAGGACAAATCATTACCGATATTTTCAAAGGCGTTATATTTAATAAAGCCAATTTTTTGTATCGTATTGCTTTGAATATTGCGGATCGCCGCTTGCTCGGTCATCATAGTCTCAAGACCCTTCGCAGCATCGCGAATTTCGCTAACCTCTACAGATAATTTACGTTCTAGGCTCGCACCATTGTCCCCTTGCATAAAGAAATCGTATTTCTTTTTAAGACTCCCTAAGCGAATGTGCAAGATGACACAATACACTAACAACGCTATAACAAGGACGATGGTTGCCATGCCAATCCACGGTTGAATCGATTCGAACATGTATATTCCTTCCTATACAATCATTCAAACTCCAACACTTAATTATACCATTCTTATTGTGAAAGTTAAATGACTGCATACAATTTAATTTAATATATCTAATATAGATAACGATACCTATATAGTAATTTATATAAAAGTATGTAATGCTGTATCTCAATCCATGTATTAGATACATATTACAATACTATTTATTAGCCCTCTAATTCGTCAACAAATGGGCTTATCGCTCGTTCTAGTATACCATGTAGAGCGGCTATGAGTACACCGTAATTTACGATTGATGTGCCTTGTACAACGGCACATTCAATGCGTCGTAATACCTCGCGGCGTGTGAGCATACAAGCACCACAGTGGATGATTAAATCATACTGAGATACATCTTTTGGGAAGGCTCCCCCACTCGTAAATTCTAGCTGTAAATCTGTATGCCCTTGCTTTTTAAGAAGATTAGGAATCTTAACAGTTCCAATATCATCGCATTGACGGCGATGTGTACAGCCTTCGCTGATAAGCACCTTAGAGCCTGCTTTCAAATTCTTAATTGCCTCTACACCAGCTACTAAGTCCTGTAATTTTCCTTTAAAGCGGGCCATCAAGATAGAGAACGACGTCAACGGAATTGTATTAGGTGTTAACTCATCAACTCGATCAAAGGCTTGAGAGTCACAGATAACCATCTTAGGTGGGTTCTTAAGAGAGTTAATCATAGCCGGTAATTCTTCTGTTTGGCACACTAACGCTAATCCTTTGTAATCAAGAATTTCTCGAATGGTTTGTACCTGTGGCAAGATAAGGCGCCCTTTCGGAGCTGCGCTATCAATAGGACAAACAAGAATGATAGTATCCCCCTCTTCTACTAAGCCCTGTAATAGAGTTTGTTCACCTTCTACATCAAGTGGTGTTAATCCGCCCAGAAGATCGAGTAATTCTAAGCGTTTAGTCTTAGATGTAAAATCAGCGGACCCAATTACGGTAGCTAAATCAGATAATCCCTTATGAGTTTCAACATAAGCAGATGCATCTACTTTATTTTCTTCTTTATTTTCTGCATTAATTTCATTAATAAATAATGCAATAGGCACATTATTTTGTTTTAAAAGCCCTAACCAGTGCATATCATCAGCAGTTGGTTCTTCATCGGTACGAAGTACATAAACAGCGAGGTTAATCTTCTTCACAACCTCTTCTGTTTTCTCCATCCGCAATGTACCTAATTCAGTTGTATCGTCTATACCAGCTGTATCGGTAATAACTACAGGTCCTAGTGGTAAAATCTCCATAGATTTGCTCACAGGATCTGTCGTTGTCCCTGCCACCTCAGATACGAGGGATACAGGCTGATCAGTTAACATATTAATCAATGTAGACTTACCAGCATTACAACGACCAAAAAAGCCAATATGCACGCGGTTTGCTTTAGGTGTTTGTTCCATAGTCTATCCTTGTTACTTAACATAACAGTAAAAGCGCAGCCCGTAGACTACGCTTTCACCGTGGATTGTAAATTGTATTTACATTATACAGAATTGTTATCGATTTGTCATTACTAAATTTACATAATTCGATATCAAATTTAGTATACCAATTATGTTATTTAATTAAAAATCCACTATATATAGTAATTACGTAGTAATAAAGAGTATATAGTTATGCATTGTAATTGCTATTACTATTACTATTGCTAAAGAATTAAACTCTAAATTCTACAGTTTCCGTATCATCTGTATGCTCTTGACCATCCATATAAGCAATGAGTCGTTCTAATTCTGCTTCAGAGGAAAAGGCAATTTCAATCTTACCTTGAACCTTTTTACCAGCGCGGAACTTAATATTTACAGGAGATCCTAAGCTTAATTTTAAACGATCCATAAGAGCACGTACCTCTGCAGTACTTTGCGGCTTAGCAGCCTTCGCCTTAGGCGTTTTATTTTGCATAGACTTAACAAGAGCCTCTGCTTGACGTGCACTTAATTCGCCCTCTTTAATGCGTTCAGCAGCTTCCATTTGTTGAGCTGCACTACGCAATGCCAACAATGGACGAGCTTGACCTACTGTTAAGTCACCTTCGATTAGATCTTTTTGTACAGAATCACATAATTTCAACAAACGAACCATGTTTGCAATATAAGAACGGCTGCGACCTAGACGAGCAGAAATCATTTCTTGTGTTTGTTTGTAAGTATCCATTAAACCTTGGTATGCCAAAGCTTCTTCAATTGGATCTAAGCCTTCACGTTGTAAATTTTCAACGAGGGCTACCTCTGTCATTTCTTCTGTATTATATTTCTTTACAACAACTGGTACTGTTTCTAAGCCTGCAATAATAGCGGCACGGTAACGACGTTCACCAGCTACAATTTGGTATTTATTCTTTTGTTTACGTACTACAATTGGTTGGAAAATACCAAGATTTTTAATAGACTCAGCTAATGTGGCTAAACTATCTTCATCAAAGCTTTTACGAGGTTGATCTGCATTCGGAACTAATTCAGAAATTGGTAGTTCGTGAATCTCCTTTTCAGGTAATACAGACTCTACAGTATCTACCTTCATTAAGTTTCCAAGGCCCTTCCCCAAGCCAGATGATTTACTTTTCTTACTTTTAACTTCTCTAGGCATAACTAACCTCTCTCACCTTACATATAGTGGCTATATTAATTAATAACACTCAATTATTTAATAGCCAATGCATTAATTCTACTAATCTCAGACATTTGTTTAACTAAACACTTAGCCATTTAGCTCTTTCAGCTATATATAACCATTTATTTAGCTTTTGATGCTTTAATTACTTCTTTAGCTAATTTAGTATATACATCAGCACCCTTAGATTTTGGATCATATACGATAATTGGTTCACCATAACTTGGCGCTTCGCTAAGACGTACATTACGAGGAATAATAGTCTTATATACTTTATTGCCAAAGAATTTTTTCACTTCATCAGCTACTTGGATAGATAAATTTGTACGACCATCAAACATAGTTAACAAGACACCTTCAATTTCAAGGTCTTTATTAGATGTTTGTTGCACAATTGTTATAGTTTTTACTAATTGGCTAACCCCTTCTAATGCGTAGAATTCGCTTTGAATTGGAATCAATACGCTATCCGCTGCAGTGAAAGCATTTAGAGTTAATAAGCCAAGGGATGGCGGACAATCAATGATAATAAAGTCGTACTCATCGCGTACCGGTGCTAATGCTTTTTTCAACATTGTTTCACGTGAAACAACGGAAACGAGTTCCACTTCTGCACCAGCTAATTGAATTGTTGCAGGCGCTACAAATAGCTTTTTAAGCATTGTAGGCTGAACAATATCAGCAATAGGTTCACCATCGATTAGAACATCGTGTACACAGAGTTCTAAATCATCTTTTTCAATGCCTAAACCAGAGCTAGCATTACCTTGTGGATCTAAATCAACAAGCAATACTTTCTTACCAGCATCAGCCAAACAAGCGCTCAAATTCACGGATGTTGTTGTTTTACCAACACCGCCTTTTTGATTAGTAATAGCTATAACTTTGCCCACTTAATTCACCTCACATGTTCGTTCAAAATATTTCTTTTTAATTATAACATAAAACAACGATAATTACGGTAATTACAAATCAAATTCTAGAAAAATATCTATAATTTCATCTATCATACACATTATTTCAAAAATTATATAGTTCATATCAGCAAATATATAGATCTAATCTATATTTCCTTTAAATTATATAATTATATACCTTAATTGTTTCACGTGAAACAATTTACTTTTAATTTTTCAAAATATATTTGAGTAAAAACTTATCTATAAATGTTTCACGTGAAACATTTATAGATAATCAAAATTTTATAGTTACTCAAAACGTAAATTTATAGTTGTTCAATACATATTTTTTAACATAAAAATTTTTATAGTAAAAAAATAGAGTTGGTATATAAATATATACCAACTTATAATTTTTACACATATTTTTTCACACAGTTTTATTTTGAAATAACTAAGCTAAAAAAATTACAACCCAACTAATCTAAAATATATAACTAACCTAAAAATTCAATCCGCTAATTGAAATAGTTAAGCTAATAAAAATAATTCAATTGTTTCACGTGAAACAATTAGAAATAAAACAGTAAGATCATGAAGCAAATATAATAGATATAATAGATATAATACTTAAAACAATTATATTTATAACTTTTAGGATTAAAATATATTTCGATATAGCTTCAAGTTATACCAACGCACTACAAAATTATATGAGAATACAGGCCCTATATGCTTTGACAGGCATTATCGATATCTATATACTATTAAATAGATAGTAATTATATTTATAGGCGTAAAATAGATAAATCTTGAGATTAATCTAATCTATAAACAATATACTAATATTAAGTACACGCTCTACGGATACGCAGAGCTTTTTATTTTGAAAAGGAGGCGTTTCCATGCCCATTTATAACGGAATGCTTCCTGCCATCGATAAAGCAGAAGTAAAACGATACGCAGGACTTCGTCATGCAGAGGATTTTCCTCAAAATTACGTAGACGAAGCATGTAAAGAAATCCAGTTATTAGCTACACCTAAAGGTGTATATCAAGAATATGATTATGATGCTGAAACAAAGACAATTTTGAGCAATCCACCGCTTAAAATCGAAGGTTCCATCATAGAAAAACATCTAGAAAAGTCTACTAAGGTCTATGTATTAGGGGTAACAGTAGGCGAAGATGTAGAGATTCGTAGTGAACAGTTATTCAAACAAGGTAACTATACTGTAGGTTTATTACTTGATGCAGCAGCTACAACAGCAGTAGAACAAGTAGCAGATCAAGTAAATGAAGTTATCAATACAATTGCTAAAAAGCAAGGCTATAAACCAACATGGCGCTTTAGCCCTGGCTATGGTAACTGGCCATTAGAAATTCAGCCACAACTAGCTAAAATTATCAAAACAGAGATGATTGGCTTACAAGTAACAGAGAATTATTTATTGTTCCCACGTAAGTCTGTAACAGCTATCATCGGTTTGATGCCAGCTAACGAAGACATCAAAACTAAACGCGGTTGCACATCTTGTTCCCAAAAGGATTGTGCATCTCGTAAATTACCAGAAAAGGCGTCTGTAACGTCTAATAACGAAGGCGAAGAGGGTTGTAACAAAACAACAGCTGAAGCCTCTGGTATCGCTATGAAAGGCCAACCAACAGAATAATGTTTCACGTGAAACATTGTAACATTTAGGATGATAAAGGAAGATGTTTATGTATATATTTGACGGTGCTATGGGCACAATGCTTCAAGCTGCAGGCTTAGAAGAGGGCTATTGTCCAGAATTATTTAACGTAGAAAAACCAGAAGTAGTAAAGAATATTCACGCCCAATACTTACAACATGGCAGTGATGTTATCACTACAAATACATTCGGTGCTTGTGGTCTTAAATTAGAAGATTACGACTTACAAGATCGTGTAAGAGAAATAAATATTGCCGCTGTAAAGGTAGCAAAAGATGCTATTGCAGAGTTTAAACCATCTGCACGTGTAGCCGGTTCTATGGGTCCTACGGGTCGTTTCTTACAACCATTGGGCAACATGAGCTTTGACTCTATTTATGACACATACCGCGAACAAGCTGAAGCATTGATCGAAGGTGGCGTAGATTTCATCATCATTGAAACTATCATCGACGTACAAGAAATGCGCGCCGCTTTATTAGCATCTCTTGATGCTCGTGAAGCAGCAGGAAAGACAAAAGAAGATGTACAAATCATCTGTCAATTTTCTTTCAGTGAAGACGGTCGTACTATTACAGGTACACCACCAGCAGTTGCAACTACTATCGTAGAGGCTATGGGTGCTGATATTATTGGTATTAACTGTTCCCTTGGACCTGAACAAATCACACCTCTTATTGAGGAAATTGCAAGCGTAACAAACTTGCCAATTATCTGCCAACCAAATGCAGGCATGCCTCAATTAATCAATAAACAAACTGTATTCCCACTTACAGCAGAAGAAATGGGTCCATTGATGCTTCCAATCGTAGATGCAGGTGCAAGCTATGTAGGCGGCTGCTGTGGTACAACACCAGCTCATATTCAAGCAATTTCTGACGCTGTAAAAGCACATACACCTAAGGAACGTGCTCACGTAGAACCTAAAACAATCATTACTAGCCGTACTAAATTGTTAGAATTAGGTCACAATACAAAACCTCTTATCATTGGTGAACGTATCAATCCTACAGGCCGTAAAGTTCTTGCTCAAGAGTTACGCGATGGCTCTTTCATCCGCGTAAAACGCGATGCTTTGGACCAAGTAGAAGCAGGTGCAGACATCCTCGACGTAAACATGGGCGTAGCTGGTATGGACCAAACTCCATTAATGGAACGTGCTATCTTCGAATTATCCATGCTCGTTGAAACTCCATTGTCCATCGACACATTGGATCCAGCAGCTATGGAAGTAGCTCTTAAAAACTACCCAGGTCGCGCTCTTATCAACTCCGTAAATGGGGAAGAGGAGTCCATCACTCACGTTATGCCTTTGGCTAAACGCTATGGTGCAGCTTTACTTTGCTTGCCAATCTGCAGTGGTGATTTGCCTGAAAAAGCAGAGGACCGTGTTGCTTTAGCTGAAAGCATCGTAAATCGCGCTTATGGTTATGGTCTTCAACCACATGACTTATTACTTGACCCATTGGTATTAACACTTGCTAGCGGTGAAGATAGTGCACGCCAAACATTGCGTA
>NZ_CAJLUB010000082.1 GCF_905209685.1 uncultured Veillonella sp.
ACACGTTGTAAAGAGAACATGCCTGGGTCCCAACCGCAAGAAATCAATGTAGCAGTTTTAGCTTCTTTAGCTACTTTGTCTACATTAGCAAAATGCTCAGGAATACGTGCATGTGTATCGAAGGAATCGATACAGTTGAAGTATTTAGTTACCATTGGAGTTTGTTCGATAAGGTCTGTTGCAGAACCACCGCAAAGAACCATAACATCGATTTTACCTTTGAAGTTTGGTAGATCTTCCATAGTATATGTAGGAACACCAGAAACTGTTTCTAAGCCTTTACGGCGAGAGAATACACCAACAAGCTCCATATCAGGTTGTAATTTTACGGATGCTTCAACGCCACGACCTAAGTTGCCGTAGCCAACGATACCAATACGAATTTTGCTCATATTAGCCTCCTATATAAATCGAGAAATTTAATTATTAACATTTTTATTATAGCACAAAAGTAGGGTATTTGATATTTTTCTATAGAATTAATTGATGAGAGATATAAAAGACCGATTGACCTCTTATTATAGAGGGGCAATCGGTCTTTTTGTCTCTATAGGGATTGGTGCTATATCGGGTAAACCGTATGGCAATTATCCTATTAGAATTTTAATGTTTTAATTCTTTCAACGGCGCGAATTGTATTTTCACGGCTACCGAAAGCTGTTAAACGAAGGTAGCCTTCGCCGTGAGGACCAAAGCCAGAGCCTGGTGTAGATACGATTTGAACTTGTTCGAGCAAGATGTCGAATAATTCCCAGCTAGTCATATTACCAGGAGTTTTTAGCCAAATGTATGGAGCGTCAACGCCGCCGTATACAGTAAGGCCGATAGATTCAAGACCTTCTTTGATAATACGAGCGTTTTCTTTGTAGTATGCAATGTTAGCGCGAGTTTGTTCGCGGCCTTCTTTTGTGTATACTGCTTCAGCACCGCGTTGGATGATGTAAGGAACACCATTGAATTTAGTGCATTGGCGACGGTTCCACATAGGGTTTAGTGCTTGGCGTTCGCCGGATTTAGTTTTACCAGTCACTTCTTTAGGTACAACTGCGTAAGCACAACGAGTACCAGTGAAACCTGCAGTTTTGGAGAAGGAACGGAACTCGATAGCTACTTCACGAGCGCCTTCGATTTCGTAGATGGATTTTACAGTGTCTTCTGTGCTGATGAAAGCTTCATAAGCAGAGTCGAACATCAAAATTGCATCATTATCTTTACACCATTTGATCCATTCTGCTAAACGAGCACGGCTCAAAACAGTACCAGTTGGATTGTTAGGGGAGCAAAGATATACGATATCTACACGTTCAGAAGGGAATTCTGGAGAGAAGTTGTTTTCTGCGTAAGTAGGGAGGTATACAACCTTTTGGAAGATACCATCTACTGCTTCGCCAGTACGACCGCCCATAACGTTAGAGTCTAAGTATACTGGGTACACTGGATCAGTAATAGCGATGATGTTATCTTCGCTGAATAATTCTTGGATGTTACCAACATCAGATTTTGCACCATCGGAAACGAATACTTCGTCAATCGCAATGTCTACACCTAATGGTTTGTAGTCGCCATCAACAATAGCTTGACGTAAGAAGTCATAACCTTGTTCAGGACCATAACCGCGGAACGTTTCAGCTTTACCCATTTCTTGAACTGCTTTGCTCATAGCGTCGATAATTGCTGGAACTAGTGGTAATGTAACATCGCCGATACCAAGACGAATGATATCTGCATCTGGATGAGCTGCTTGATAATCTGCAACCTTTTTAGCGATATTCGCAAATAAATAAGAACCTTGTAGGTTTAAATAGTTTTCATTAATATTAGCCATGATGACTCCTTTTTATAATCAGATTTCTCTATATATAGTAAATTATATAGAATAATGACGCAAGGATTTTCTATAGAATTTTTTCTTAATCTAAATAGTGTACATATTTTTAATATAAAAGACTATAATATGAGGAATTTATTACTCGTTGATTGTATTAAAGTAAAAATATAGGAAGATAGTATCTGCATAGAATTTGATTTTTCATTATTTACTCATAAAAAGACGATTGATATAATGAATTTATAATAATACATTGATCTATTGTGTATGATATGGGGTAGTTTTAGTAGTTATGTGCAGTGAGGTAAATTGCTATTAAGGGAGGCGTTTATAATGTTAAAGCCTGAAGAGGTATATGAATTTATTTGTAAAGGTATTAATCGAAAATATAAAATTGATGAGTTTGAAACCTTTTTTGGGAAACATAAGAGCGATACAACAGAAGATACTGTTAATATAAAAAAAGTAAAACAAAAAGATAGCGATGGGGATATAAAAAGATTTGCAGCAAACTTTTATAAGGCTCCTATTGTAAATTACAAAGGCTATGTCAAGGGAAAGGGGCAAGCGGATAAGAATCACTATAGTGAAGTTATTTCAAGTACTCTTTTATCAAAAAATCTTTTAAAGATGTGGAAAGAATTAGAGCCAGTACGAACGAATCATTTTGATACAGATCATTCTCCTTCTGGAATCGTAGATATGAAAAAGCTGCAAGACACAAATCGTAAAGAGGAAATTTTAGCGAAATTGTTGTTTTATCAACGTAAGGTTGATGGATTAGGCTATATTTTTGATTATCAAACACCATTAAAGGAAACACGAAATGATTCTTATGGAAAAATAGATTTATTAGGCTATAACACTGATGACGAATGTTATTCTGTCATTGAATTAAAGTATCGGCCTTCTGGCAGTGAGGAAACTTTACTACGCTGTATTTTAGAAGCTTATACATATTATAAGTTGCTTGATTTAAAACAGATTAAGGTTGATGTTGCTCACGAGGGTATAAATAACTTAAAGAAATTATCTGAATATAAACATACAAATGAAGCCGAGTTAGTTGTTTTGTTTGACGAAAAGTCTTGTATAAAAGAAGATGGTGGAGATAAAACAAATTTGATGCTTCGTATCGTTTCAAATGAACCTGATGATCCTAATAACTATCCATCTAAAACTGTTGTGTCACAACAGTATAAAGAGTGTCAGGAATTAATAAACCTAAGTAAAAGAAAAGAATTACGAGCTTTATGTGAGGCAATATTAAAACAAGAGTCTAAATTGAAACAAATTCGATTTGTTGTATTACAAGCTCAAAAAGTAAGTAAAGCGCCTTATAAAAATAAAGTAGATAATTGGTCAGAAAATTTAGATCGTTTATATCGAGCAGAAACATTGCTTACCATTTCTAAGTAAAGGTTGAATATGAATATTGTTGTTCATCGTGGCACACATCAGATTGGTGGTAGTGCCATAGAAATTAGTACAGCAACTACTCGTATTATATTGGACTTTGGTAGCGAATTAAGTTTAGATGAAAAGTACATACCTATAAATTTAGATATAGACGGCGTTACAAAAGGGATGCCGGATTGTGACGGTATTGTGATTTCTCATTATCATATGGATCATTTAGGCCAACTAACCTCTGCACTATCAGAAATTCCATTATATATGGGTGAATTAAGTAAGGAAATCGCGCTAATAGGTGCTGAGTATCAAGATAGAGGTTTATACTTGCGCTTATTAGGTGCTAATACATTTCGGGGCGGAGATGTCTTTTCTATTGGTGATATACGTATCAGACCTTTAGTTATCGATCATAGTGCTGCGGATAGTTATATGTTTGTCATTGAAGCAGAAGGTAAACGTGTCTTATATACAGGTGATTTCCGGATGCATGGGTTGCGACATCATGTATTAGAAAAATTAGTTAATACATATATAGGTGAGATTGATGTATTAATTACAGAAGGTACTTTATTATCTAGAGATGCTGATGATCATATATCTGAAGTAGCCGTATTAGATGATATTTCTTCATATATTCAAGATGGGAAATATGTATTTGTTATGTGTTCATCTACGAATATTGATCGTATTATGGGGATTTGGCAGAATATGCCAACTGATAAAGTTTTAATTTGTGATGCTTATCAGAAAAAGATATTAGATACTGTCATAAATAATGTATATTATGAAAGTTCTTTGTATCGTAGACATGATAGCCCATTAGTTATTGATAAAGGAAGGTATCCTAAATACTATATGGAACATGGATTTGTATCCTTAGTAAGAGGGACAGAAAACTTTATTTCTAAAATTAAAGAGTTCCCTAAAGATGATGTACGTATTATATATTCCATGTGGACAGGATATATTGAGGAGAATTTAGCATTGAAAGAATTGTTAGATACATATTCATCTTATATATGTCATGCCAGTGGTCATGTCTCAAAGGACGATTTAGTTCAGTTCATAGAAATGGTTGGTCCTGATATTGTTATTCCGGTTCATACTGATATCCCTGAAAAACTAGAGAGAATACTGCCTAATAGAAATGTTTATGTCGTTAATGATAAAGAGCCATTTATCATATAATTCCTTTAAGAAATTCTATTTATGTTGTATAATATATAAAAAGAGAGCCATCAACGTGTGGTTGCGTTAGGCTCATCTTATAAATGTTTTCTTATTATTGCCTAGCGTGCGAGTATTTTGAATACTCTGTTGCGTTAGGCTTTTGTCTTTATACTATTTGAATAGTGCAAAGAGTGATATTGCTATGGAAATTACAAAAAGAATTAAGTAGTACTTTTCGAATTTGCTCATAGTATCACCACCTTTCGGTGATGAGCCTAACTCACGTGATGACTCTTAGCATTAGTATATCAATGTAATTTTAGGAAAAATAGAATTGACATTTTGTTATATACCAATTTTTGCGTAGTATTTTACTACGCTTTTTTATTGAAAAATATCAAAACTATATAGGATTAACTTTGTTTTTGATATAATCTTAATAAATACATATTATCGTGCGATTTTATATGAAAGTGGTGTCTTTATGCTGACGATTAGCAATAAAGGATGGCTTTTTACTTCTATATTAAGTGCTTTGATGGCGTTTACGTCGTTGTCGACGGATATTTATTTGCCTGCCATGCCAGAGATGGGGCGAGATCTTAATGGTGATGCGGAGCTAACGTTGACTGGTTTCTTAATAGGTTTTGCGCTAGCCCAACTTTTCTGGGGCGCCGTTAGCGATAAAATTGGACGTAAGAAGCCACTGATTATGGGGGTAGTTTTATTTATTATTGGTTCTGTGGGGTGTGCATTGAGTTCATCCATGATGGAATTGCTGGCTTGGCGCGTGTTCCAAGCATTTGGTGCTTGCGTAGGTCCTATGTTATCACGGGCTATGATTCGTGACTTATATGGTCGGACTGAAGCTGCTAAAATGTTATCTACCTTAGCTATTGTTATGGCCATAGCACCTATAGCAGGGCCGATGTTGGCAGGACATCTACTCGTGTGGTATACTTGGCATTCAATCTTTTGGTTATTAGTTGCTATCGGTATTTTGATGCTCGTTGCCGTATTAGTCATTCCTGAAACACATCCTGTAGAGAAGCGTAGTAAAAAGTCTATAGGTCATACCTATAATAATTATTGGATTTTATTGCGTAATAAAGGCTTTATGAAATATACCCTATGTGTCAGCTCCTTTTATATTGCTATCTATGCATTTTTAACAGGTTCGCCTTATGTATATATTGATGTCTATGAGGTACCAAAAGAGTACTTTGGTTATCTCTTTTCTATTAATATTATTGGTGTTATGTTACTAAGCGCAATCAATCGACGTATTGTAAGTGCTATACGTCTCGATAGATTATTGCGATATGCCACATTATTTGCTGCTATTTGTGTATCTGTTGTAATGGGATTGATTGTCTTAGGCTACCATTCACTGTGGTTAATCGTTATTGGTTGTTTTTTATTCTTCTCTATGAACGGCATCATTGCAGCTGTAACAAATGCTTTAGCATTAGATAGAGCTGGCAGGATGGCTGGCTCTGGGGCAGCATTATTAGGGGCTATGCAATATGGTAGTGGTATTGTATCATCGTTGATGCTTACCTTCTTGCCAAATGACTCGGCAGATCCTATGATGGGGGTCATTACATTATTTGTTATTATCTGCGCCATTATCGCTTTTCCTGAAGATGAAAAATATAATCGTATATAATATTGGTGAAAGCAAGGGCTTAAATTTGAGCCCTTGCTTTCATTCTTTTTTTAGGTTATAATAGTAAGGCTTATTGATGGTAAGCACTTCCTACCCCTATGTGTCGATAGGGGCATTAGTCCGAAAGAGGAGGTGATTTTGTATGAACAAATACGAAGTCATGTTTATTGTGAAACCAGCTGAAGAGGAAGCAACTAACGCTGTTATTGAAAAAGTAGAAGCTTTAATTGCTCGTGTAGGCGGCACAGTAGAAAAGGTAGATCGTTGGGGCAAGCGTCGTCTTGCTTACGCTGTGAAGAAATTCACTGACGGTTTCTATGTATTGATTAACTTTGAAGCAGCACCTGCTGAAATCAAAGAAATCGATCGTGTATTGAAAATCAACGATGAAGTCCTAAGACATCTAATTGTAAAACACGAAGCATAATTAAAGCCTGGAGGAAAACATGAACTCTGTACAAATTCTAGGTAATTTAGCTCGTGATCCTGAAGTACGCTATACCAAAACTGGTCGTGCTGTAGCAACTTTCACAGTAGCTGCAACTAACACCTATATTGATTCCACAACAAATGAGACGAAAGAACAAACTGCTTTCATCAACTGCGTTGCTTGGGGTAAACTTGGTGAAGCGGCAGGCAATCTTCGTAAAGGCAGTCGTTGCTTTGTAGAAGGTCGTTTGCAAACTCGTTCTTACGAGACTCAGGACGGTCAAAAACGTTACGTTACTGAAGTGGTAGCGAACTTTGTGGGCCAATCCCTTGATATGAATACTAATTCTTTCGAAGGTGGGTCCAATTTTGATAGTTTCAGTACAGGCGGCGATGACGAAAACATCCCGTTCTAGTGTCAGGGACTCCTACTAATTCGAAAAGGAGGATTCGCAATGAGAAGAGATAGAGGCAGAAAGCCAAGAAGAAAAGTATGCGTTTTCTGTGCAGACCATATCGATCAAATCGACTATAAAGATGTTGCTAAACTTCGTCGTTTCACGACTGAACGCGGCAAAATCTTACCTCGTCGTATTTCCGGTACTTGCGCAAAACATCAACGCAAATTGACTACATCTATCAAACGTGCACGTGCAATCGCTTTATTGCCATTCACTGCTGAATAATTGATGAATCAAGGCGGTACAACCATTTGGTTGTGCCGCCTTTTTGCTTTTATGGATAGGGATTATGCGTTTGGCACATAATCCTTTTTTATATTCCTTTGATTCTCAGGGATTATTATATTTACTGAATTTAATAAATATTCAATATAATAGATGTAGAAATATATGATTAAAATTTATAATAATGCCTTTAAAAATAGAGCCTATATGACTAATCTGTATAATCGAATTAATCAAACTTATGCATATAATCAGAAAAGCTTATGGTTTTTATACTATAATGTGAGTATATGCTTAGTACTGTAAAGTTCAGTGAAAGGTGGTAAGTACATGGGATTTTTGAAAAAGGATATATCCCGTCGCCAGTTTATTGGTGGTGCTTTAGCGTTAGCAGCCGCATCAGCGGTGCCGTCGTTTATACGCGGTGCCTATAAGCCAACACAGTCTGATTCATTGCAAGTATGGACTTGTGGAGGATTATCTGAAGCATTTCTCGATTTAAACCAAGTCTATACGATGCACACAGGGCACAATATTCAGTACACTGGTGCCTTTGCAGGTGCTATTGGTAAATCGTTGCTTGCAGAAAAGAGTCGTACCGAAGTCTTTGGTGCTCGCGGTTTAGAGTTGGCAAAGAATATGCGTAAAAAGGGCGTAAGCATGGCTTTTGAACCATTATGTTTTACGGATTATGTCATCGTTACACCTAAGGGAAATCCAGCAGGAATTAGGGATTTGAAGGATATGGCAGAGCCTGGTGTACGCGTTATGTTGCCATTAGGTGCCTCACCTCCTGGTAGTGCCTCTGTAAAAGGGATTATGAAACTGTCAGGCTTAACCGATGGCATTATGAAAAACATGATAGCCGAAAATGCTTGTGTAATCTCCATGATGTGTGACCTTGTAGAAGGTAAAGCAGATGTATCCATTATTGAAAAACGTCTTACTACTCATGATCGATTCAAGGATCGTATTGAATACTTCTCTATACCACCACAATTTGTGCCGCCTGCACCACTTACTTTCACCATTAATACAATGAAATATGTACAAGATCGTGCACTAGCTGCCGATTATATTGAATTTACACGGTCCCAAGAAGGACAACAAATCTTAGAAAATCACGGATTTACATCCGTTCATAGTGCGAGAGGTCTCGATTTGATAGAAAGGTTTGGTGT
>NZ_CAJLUB010000083.1 GCF_905209685.1 uncultured Veillonella sp.
AATTCGACGTTATCGTTACAACAAACTTGTTCGGCGATATCTTGTCTGACGAAGGTGCTGTTATTTCTGGTTCTATCGGGCTTTTACCATCTGCATCCATGGGTACTGGCACAGCGTTGTACGAGCCAATCCACGGTTCTGCACCAGATATTATGGGTCAAAACTTGGCGAACCCATTGGGCACCATCTTGTCCGCAGCTATGATGTGCCGTCACTCCCTTGATTTACCTCAAGTGGCTGACGCTATTGAAAAAGCTGTTGAACAAGTACTCGTTGATGGTTATCGCACAGGCGATATCTACCGCGAAGGGTTAAAACGCGTAGGTACCACAGAAATGGCGCAAGCCGTAATCGAACGTTTATAATAGGTGCGATTGAGTGCGTACTTATGTATTGAAGAGAGGGTAGTAAGGCCCTCTCTTTTTTGTGGGAGGCGTTATGTTACCATATTTTTTACTAGCTTTATCTATAGGGCTTGAGTTATTTGCAACGACCATGTTGAAAGCATCTGATGGTTTTACGCGGCCGTTACAGACTATTGCCTGCGTATGTGGCTATGTAGGATCTTTCTATACATTGACGCATGTACTGAAATATATTCCACTCAGTGTTACCTATGCTACCTGGTCTGGCGTAGGCCTCGTGGTGACAGCACTCATTTCTGTCTTTATCTTTAGTGAGGGCTATAATATGTACACCATTTTTGGGATAGGTCTTATTGTAGTTGGTGTTGTCATCCTTAACTTGTGGGGAAATGTAGGTCACTAATCTATAAGTCTGTTAACATAGCCATTAATTAGATCGGTCTTATATTATAATTACCATAATCATATTGTTAGATGAGAGAAGAGCTAATAAGGAGGCCTTTATGAATTCTTCCATGTATCGAAATTTAACCATTACTGCGTTGTTGATGGCATTAGCCATCATGATTCCTATTATGATGCCTCTGAAAGTTGTCATTCCACCGGCTTCGTATACACTAGCGAGTCACGTGCCTATATTCCTAGCCATGTTCTTGTCCCGTAAGATGGCTGCTTGTGTTGTTATCGGCTCTACGCTAGGTTTCTTTGTAGCTGGCTTCCCTATCGTTATCGTTATGCGCGCTGCATCTCATATCATCTTTGCCTTGATGGGGGCTTATTATATAAAACATCATCCAGGTGTATTAACAGGGGCCTTATCCTTTGCTGCTTTCAACTTTGCTTGTGCTATCGTTCACGCCATCGGTGAAGTGCTTGCGTGTCTATTATTCTATACGACAACTACGATACCGAATATCGATCTAATTTATGTCGTATTCGTTCTAGTAGGCGGCGGTACTATCGTTCATAGCATGGTTGATGGATATATTGCGTTATATATCTATAAAGCAATTCCAGGATTATCTAAGCCTGAGAATAAATAATAGGACGTTATCCTAGCTTATCTAAGCTAGATAATAAACAACCTGCTATTAAAACTGCATATGCTCGTAACCACTCATGGGAAATTTATTGTACGCTAATGTATAGAATTTGATTACCCATGAGTGGTTTTTTAGAATAATTATCAAATCTGTACCTACAGATACAGACTTAACTATGCGATATGGTTATAATAAAACCATAGTTAATGACCGAGTTGTGATATATGCATAGGTACATAGATAGGTACATATACACAGATGCCACATAGGCCGTACATATTGTTAATTGTGAAAGACTTTCACAAGAATTATGGAGGTTATTATGAGAAAGCATATAAAAAATAACGTATCTTGGGTTGGTAAAATTGATTGGGAATTGCAAGAATTTCACGGTTCTGATTACAGCATTAATAATGGATCTAGCCAAAACGCGTACTTGATTGAAGAGGAAAAAACCGTCCTCATCGATACCGTATGGAAACCTCATTCTTCAGAGTTTATAGATAATTTGGAATCTGAAATTGATCTAAACAAGATTGATTTCATCGTATGTAATCACGGCGAAGTCGATCACAGCGGTTCCTTGCCAGCGTTGATGGAAAAAATCCCTAATACGCCGATTTACTGCACAGAAAATGCCGTTAAGTCCTTGGTTGGTCAATATCATCATCCAGAATGGAATTTTAAAACTGTGAAGACAGGTGATTCTGTAGATATTGGCAACGGTAAATCTTTGGTATTCGTAGAAATGCGCATGCTCCATTGGCCTGATTCCATGGCAACGTACATGACTGGCGATAACATTTTGTTTTCCAATGATGCATTCGGTCAACACTTTGCGGTAGAAGAATTGTGGGCAGATAAGGCCGATCAATGTCGTCTATGGGCAGAGGCGATGAAATATTACGCCAATATTTTGAATCCATTCTCTCCATTGGTAAAAGCTAAGGTTGAAGAAATTCAAAAGCTCAACTTACCAATTGATATTATTGCTACTAGCCATGGTGCAATTTGGCGTGAAAACCCATTGCAAATCGTAGAGAAATACTATGAGTGGTCTCAAGCATACCAAGAAGACCAAATTACAGTCGTATATGACACTATGTGGGATGGTACAAAGAAATTAGCCCATAAAATTGCTGATGAGATTGCTAAACAATCTCCTGATACACGGGTTAAGATCTTTAATATCAGTAAAACAAATAAAAACGACATTATGACAGAAGTATTCAAATCAAAAGCAATTGCCGTTGGTTCTCCGACAGTAGGGAATAGTGTTATCTCTTCTGTAGCTGGTTGGCTCGACTTTTTGCGTGAATTGAAGTTTAAAAATAAAAAGGCTGCCGTATTTGGTACCTACGGTTGGTCTGGTGAATCTACGAAGGTACTTCGTGAAGAATTAACTAAATATGGTTTCTCCGTGGTGGAACCTGAAATTAAATGTAACTGGAACCCAGATGCAGATGATTTTGGCAAAGCAGAAGAACTTGTAAAAGCCTTGTTGGCTTAATATATAAAAAGCTCCTAACGTTTATGTAACGTAGGAGCTTTTTGGTATTTATGATAGCTATGGAAAGAATATGGATGCTGTATATATAGATTAAGCCTTGTTTTGTAAACTTATGCGAATATTTTGGGTGATATATGTATACTTATTAACTTATTTAAGTAGATGTAGAATACTATTAAGAATAAATATAAAATTATTATAAAATTCAGAAAAATGATTAATTATTCTCTTATTAGAATTTCAGAAAGAGTTCATGAAGTTAATATGAATAAGGACTGATAGGCTATTTGAAATATTTATAAAACTTATTAAAGCGACGATTATTTATAAGTTATACAAAATATATTCTGTAGAATCCTTAAAAAGCTGTGACTTTTCTTACTCATCATTAAAAATGATGAGTATATTGATACAACAAAGAATGCCAGTAATCATGCTATTTTTTGGAATTATGAAGAGTTATTAATGAACTTTATATGGGAAAAAGGCTTGTTTATATCGTAAAACTTTGATATGCTATGCGGGTAATCAACAATATAAATTTTTCTTAAATTGAATCGAATATATTTCTTATGTGAGACGTGAGAAGTATATTTTATCAGCCCGAGGAGAGAGGCGGAACTTAGAGAGGTTGAAAAATTGTATTGTGTTTGGTTAAGAATTTTAATTTAGTGAGGGTGTAAGATGAGAGAAAACAAACATTCCAAAAAATTAGCGTTTGCTGTATTGGCTGCTGCTGCAGCTGTAGGTGCTACTGTTGCTCCTGTAAGTGCAGCAACACCTGTATCTACAGCAGATGGTTTTATTTTTGCAGCCGTAGGTGATCAAGCTGGTCAAACCCCAGATACTACACATAATAGTATTTCTTATGGTACTGTTGCAAATGGTACAGCTACTAGCATCGCTGTAGGTCAAGGTAATACAATTACAAGCGCTAATGGTTCTAGCAGTGCATACGGTAACCAAAACTCCATTAATGGTAACCAAGCTAATGCTTTCGGTGATGGCAATACTGTAACAGGTGCATTTGCACAAGCTTTCGGTGATAGCAACGTAATTAACGGTACAAATGCTATCGGTTATGGTTATAACAATACTGTAGCTGGTACAACTACAAACTACCGCGATCGTACTTTCGATAATGAACCTGATTCTGCTACACTTCAAACTGGTTCTTGGAACAGCAATTCTGTAGCTATCGGTTCTAAAAACACTGCATTAGGTAGCTCTGCATTGGCAGTAGGTAACGAAGCAAAAGCTAAAATGAGCGAAACAATCGCTATCGGTCACGAAGCTCAAGCTGACAAAACTTGGGGCATTGCAATCGGTACTCGTGCAACAGCTTCCGATGTACGTTCTTTAGCTCTTGGTCACCAAGCAAAATCTACTGGTTACAAAGCTAATGCTATCGGTGCTGATGCTACAGCTAATGGCAACCATGCTAATGCAATTGGTTCCTCTGCAACAGCAACTGGCGATCATGCACAAGCATTCGGTGCTGGTGCACAAGCAACAGGCGTACGTACTAACGTATTCGGTTCTGATGCAGCTGCAACTGCTGACTACAGTATTGCAATCGGTAACAAAGCTAATGCTTCCACTGCAAACTCCATTGCATTAGGTGCTAACTCTACTACTCGTTCTGCTACTAACGTAACTAACGCAACAGTAGCTGGTCATACATATGGTGGCTTCGCAGGCACTAGCCCTGTAGGCTCTGTATCCGTTGGTAAAGCTGGTGAAGAACGTCAAATTCACAACGTAGCAGCTGGTAAAATTTCCGCTGACTCCACAGATGCTGTAAACGGTAGCCAATTGTACTCCGTAGCAAATGATTTGCAAACTCAAATCAACAACTCCACACCAGGTCAAATCAACAATAATATTACTAACTTGAACAACCGAGTTGGCAATGTTGAAAAACGCGTAAATAAAGTAGGTGCAGGTTCTGCTGCATTGGCTGCATTGCATCCATTGGATTTCAACCCAGATGACAAATGGACAATCGCTGCTGGTTATGGTCACTACCACAATGCTAACTCCGCTGCATTGGGCGCTTTCTACCGTCCTAACGAAGACACAATGTTCTCCGTTGGTGGTACTGTAGGTACTGGCGAATCTCAATTGAACGCTGGCGTATCCATTCGTCTTGGTAAACGTTCCCCTGAGTCCCGCTCTCGCGTAGCTATGGGCCGTGAAATTGCTGAATTGAATGCACGTCTTCAAGATATGGAAAATAAATATAACAACTTGTTACAAATCTTGACTCCACATGCAATTGATCCTAGCAAAACTGCTGAATTCCCAGACGTTCCTCGTAACCACTGGGCTTACCAATACATTAGCCAATTGGCTGGTAATGGTATCCTTGTTGGCTATCCTGATGGCACATTCAAAGGCGACGTTAAGATGACTCGTTACGAATTCGCTACTATGTTGTACCGTGCACTTCAAAATGGTGCTCCTATCGATGACAACATGAAACGTGCTATGAACGAATTTGGTCCTGAATTACAAAATATTCGTCTTAACCACTTCCGTGTGGATCGTATTTCTGGTGCTGACAACGATCGTCATAAAACAGAACGTGTTCGCGTTAACAACGAACCTAAAACTCAACGCGACGTATACGGTTCCCGTATTAACCAATAATACGTTGATAACAACTTCCCCTCGAGCTTGTGAAAGCTCAAAAACAGGATGTATCCCAGTGATACATCCTGTTTTTTTATGCTTATATAGAATTGATATATTAACCCTGAAATATAAATAGTGAAATTAATATTTATACATCTTATGTATGTTGGATAACTTTTATAATAGATAAAATACTAGTATTACGATATATCATTCTATGTTTTCTTATTGGGTATAAAAACTTCATATAATATTTATGTAAAAATCTTGAAAGTAAATATATATAGGTGTATAATAACGTTCATAAGTAATAAATATACATAGTTTATGAATAAAAATATAGATATGAGGGAAAGACCATGAAAGAATTTAGACAATTAACTGTAGCAGATACAGCGGAATATCATAAGGTATTAATCGACGGTTATGCAGCGATTAAGGACTATCCGATTACATTCGATGCTATCGATTTTACAGAGGAAGAATCCAAAGAATGGATCGAGACCTATCCTGTATATGGATTGTATATTGATGGACAACTTGTAAGCTCTATTACATTCTGTATGCCGTGGGTGAAATATTCTACACCGGATAAATTTCCACACATCGCTCACTTTGTAACCGCACCAGAGTTTAAAGGAAAAGGTTATGCTCGGGAAACTCTTGGCTATGCTGAAGAATTATTGATTAACCAATTTAAAACGCCTGCTGTTACATTGGGGACTGCAAAAGAACATCCATGGTTGCCTAAAATGTATGAGTCCTTTGGCTTTAAGGCCTATGACAAAGTTCATTTTAGAGGTAAACAACATACTACCATACTTTTCAAAAAGGATTTATTATAGTTGCCTAGTAACTAATTAAACCTTATACATAACTATTTTGATATAGAGTGTACTTAATGTGACATAATAACTGTATCAAATGAGAGTAATGTATAAGGTTTATTTGTTTATGCAAAAAAAACATATTTGGGTATATAAAGTAAACATATATATTATATAATGTAAACATATATATTATATCTATGGACTATAGAACTAGTTTATAGATGGTTTGTAGAAAGGATGTGAGACTATGTTAGTCTTATCTGGTATTTTAGTGATGGTCATCGGTCTGATGCTGCGCTTTAATGCCTTGTTAGTTGTCGTAGCCGCAGGTTTTGTAACGGGCCTTGCAGGTGGTCTCAGTATCAACGATATCGTTGGTGCCATTGGGGAGGCTTTCGTTAAAAATCGTTATATGTCATTATTTATTTTGATTTTACCTGTTATTGGTCTTATGGAACGTCATGGCTTACGTGAACGGGCAGAAATTTTGATCGGTAAGATCAACGCTGCTACGGCTGGTCGTATCTTTATGATTTACTTATTTGTGCGCCAAGTAACTGTAGCTTTTGGTATTAACATGTCCGGTATGGTTGCCATGGTACGTCCGTTGATCGCACCTATGAGTGAAGCTGCAGTAGCGCAAGGTCGCCCAGTATCTCAACGTACTCTTGATAAGGTGCGTGGTATAGCTGCTTCTGCAGATAATATAGGCAATTTCTTCGGTCAAAACTTGTTCCTTGCTGCTGGTGGGTTATTGCTTATCAAAGGTGTTATGGAACAATTAGGCTATTCTGTAGAGTTAACAGATATGGTGTTATACGGATTGCCAACAGCTGTTTGTGCCTATATCGTTAATTTCATTCGCTTTATTATCTTTGATAAAACAATTCAAGCCTCTGTAGCTCGTGACGAAGAGGATATGAAAGCTGGTAAATTAGTACCTAATGAATTTAATATCCTTGTTACACCAGAAGAATTAAAGAAGGAGGCTGAATAATATGCTAGAACTTATCTATAAAATGCAGCCCTTAGATTATGTATACCTTCTCGTAGGGATCATCTTATTTATCTTTGCCATTCAATCATTTTTAGATAAAGAACATAAATATCGTATCGGTACAGGTTTATTCTGGCTCTTGTACAGCGTGTCCTTTATCTTTGGTTCTTATCTATCAAAGGAAATAAATGGCTGGCTCGTTATCGCCATGGCTGCTATCGTCTTGGTAAAACAACTCGGCAAAGGTCATTACTTTGAATCTCCTATTGAATTCAAAAAAGACGAAGCAGTCCGTATTGGTAATGTTATTTTCGTACCGGCTTTACTTGTTGGTATCATCACATTCATCATTGGCTTCTTTACTAAATTAGGTGCTCTTGTAGGCATTGGTATTGCCGCAATCATTGCTATGGGTGCTGCTCTTTACATCACTAAGGGTTCATTTAACCAAGGCTTCCATGAAGGTCGTCGTCTTATCGATGCTATCGGTTGGACTGCTATCTTATCCCAATTATTAGCGGCTCTAGGCTATTTATTTAATTTAGCTGGCGTTGGTAAAATTATCTCCAGTGCTGTAGCTAGTGTGGTACCTGCAGATAATGTATTCCTCATAGTTGTAGCATACTGCATCGGTATGGTCATCTTCACAATGATCATGGGTAACGCTTTTGCAGCCTTTGCAATGATTACAAGTGCTATTGGTGTTCCAATGCTCGTTGTAGCTCATGGTGCAAACCCAGCTGCTGTTGGTGCTATCGCAATGCTTGCTGGCTATTGCGGTACTTTGATGACACCTATGGCGGCCAACTTCAACATCGTACCGGTAG
>NZ_CAJLUB010000084.1 GCF_905209685.1 uncultured Veillonella sp.
ACTGTACGCCTAGAAAGATAATCGTCACCGCGCAAGCGGAACAGAACTCGGCTTATTGATTGCTTGCTTCCATATTTAAGATATAATTTATAGTATACAAGATTGTAGATCTTTGTTAGGAGAACTTCATGGCAATTACAGCGATTACTAGTGTGCAAGAATTTGATGAAAAAGTACTTGGCTCTAAAGGTTTAGCTATTGTTGATTTCTGGGCTGCCTGGTGCGAACCTTGCACTGTTATGCGTCCAGAAGTAGAAGCAGTAGCTGAACGTTTAAAAGGACAAGTAGAGTTCTTTAGTGTTGATGCAGAAGATAAAAATCTTCGTGGTATTTTGTTGAAAGAAGATATTGATGGTATTCCATCTATGGTATTCTTCCGTGATGGCAAAATGCTTGATTCCCTTGTGGGTTACAAGAAAGCTGATGTGCTTGAGTCCCTAATCAAGGAAGTTATCTAATTTATTGATAACTAATGAATTTTACAAAAAATATATAATACAAGGCTGTATGCAAGTTAAATAAACTTTCTTGTATACAGCTTTTTTATTTGAATTATATAGTTTTCATAAATATTAAGTGATATAATAAAGTAGTAAGAATATGATTGTTATCATAATAGCTGTGACGAATTAGATAGTACATTATTTAATTTTCATAGTATGATTATTATCATAATAGTTGTAGTTCATTAAGTAATATTGATATATTGCGCAAAGTTGTTGTAAGGAGGCTATATTCCGTGAAGAATCGTATAAACAGTTTATGGACACTCTTCCAAGAGCGACGTTTGAGTCGACGCACATTTATGAAATCCTGTGTAGCACTCACCGCTATTCTAGGCTTGCCACCAACGATGTTAGACACTGTTGTTAAGGCAGCTGAAACAACTGAATTGCCTACGGTAATTTGGCTACATGGTCATGAATGTACTGGTTGTAGTGAGTCCTTTATTCGCTCATCTTCTCCATTTACATCTGATGTAATTTTGAATATGATTTCTCTTGAATATGATGATACTTTGGCGGCTGCATCTGGTGCACCATTAGAGGAACATTTAGAGAAAATCATCAAAGAAAAAGCAGGCAAATACATCTTGGCTGTTGAAGGTGGTGTGCCACTTGATGAAAATGGTGTTTACTGTACAGTAGGTGGTCGCACATTTAAAGAATCCTTATTAGAAGCGGCTAAAGGCGCAGCAGCAATCATTGAATATGGTTCCTGCGCAGCTTGGGGTGGTATTCAAGCGGCTAAACCAAATCCAACAAATACAGTATCTGTATCTTCTGTTGTATCTGGTAAACCTATTATCAAAGTTCCGGGTTGTCCTCCAATTCCAGAGGTTATGACTGGTGTAATCATGCACTATGCATTATTTGGTCAAATTCCACCTCTTGATTCTCAAGGTCGTCCTAAACAATTTTATGGCAATCGTATTCACGACACATGCTACCGCCGTGCCTTCTTTGACTCTGGTCTCTTCGTTGAAAAATTCGACGACGATGCATCCAAATCTGGTTGGTGCTTGTACAAAGTAGGTTGTCGTGGACCTCAAACATATAATTCTTGTGGTAACTTACGTTGGTGGAATGGTTTATCCTATCCAATTCAATCCGGTCACGGTTGTATTGGTTGCTCTGAAAAGGGCTTCTGGGATAATGACGTATTCTACAAACGTTTACCAGATATTCCATTAGCTAATACCATCACAACTGCTGATACAATCGGTACAGTGGCTGCTGTTGGTGCTACTGCAGCAGTTATCGTTCATGGTGCTGCAACTCTTACGCGTAATAAAATTCTTGATATGAAAGAAGAAAAACGCTTAAAAGAACAAGGCTTATGGGATGAAAAGAAACATAATAATGGAGGAGGTCACTAATGAAACGCGTAGTAGTAGATCCGATTTCCCGTATTGAAGGTCATTTACGGGTAGAAATAAAAGTTGATGAAGCGAGTGGTAAAGTAGAGGACGCATTGTCTTCTGGTACTGCTTGGCGCGGTATCGAACTTGTTGCTAAAGATCGCGATCCTCGTGACCTTTGGGCGTTCGTACAACGTATTTGTGGTGTATGTACTACAACACATGCCTTAGCAGCATTACGTGCTGTAGAGGATGCTCTTGGAATTACTATTCCTAAAAATGCAAACTACATTCGTAATATCATGCATAGCTCTTTAGATGTACATGACCATATTGTTCACTTCTATCATTTACACGCTCTTGACTGGGTTAGCCCTGTAGCAGCTCTTAGTGCAGATCCAGCTAAAACAGCACAATTACAAAATGATGTATTAAATACTTATAATGTAAGTGGTTTAGCGCCTGCTGAAACTGCGTCTAAAGACTCTGCATATCCTAAAGAGTTCCCTAAAGCTACAACTGCTTATTTCACAGCTATACAACAAAAGATTAAGAAAATTGTAGAATCTGGTCAATTGGGTATTTTCTCCGCTCAATGGTGGGATCATCCTGATTATAATTTGTTGCCACCAGAGGTTCATTTGATGGCCGTATCCCATTACTTGAATATTCTTGATCGTCAACGTGATATCGTAATTCCTCACGTTGTATTTGGTGGTAAAAACCCTCATCCGCACTATGTTGTAGGTGGCATGCCATGTTCTATTTCTATGAATGATATGAATGCGCCTATTAATACACAACGTCTTGCTGCGGTAGAAGAATCTATTGCATTGGCTAAAGATTTGGTAAATAATTTCTACGTGCCAGATCTATTAGCTATCGGCAAAATGTATGTAGAAAAAGGCATGATTGATGGCGGTGGCCTTGCGAAAAAACGCGTTATGTCCTACGGTGACTATCCAGATGATACATATTCTGGCATTTCTAATGGTGACTACCATAAAAAATGTGTGGTTCGTTCTAATGGCGTAGTTGAAAACTTCGCTTTAGGCGTAGATAAAGCTACATTTATTCCATTAGAAGGTAAAGACTTCATGGATCCTCAATACCTCAGTGAAGAGGTTGATCACTCCTGGTTCACATATCCAGATGGTAAAAGCTCTCTTCATCCTATCGAAGGTGTTACAGATCCTAAGTTTACAGGCCCTAAATCTGGTACAAAAGAAAAATGGGAATTCCTTGATGAAGATAAAAAATATTCTTGGATTAAATCCCCAACTTTCAAAGGCAAAACTGCAGAAGTTGGCCCATTAGCAAAATATATCGTTGTATATACAAAAGTAAAACAAGGTATCATTAAAGATCCAACTTGGGCAGAATCCATGATTGTTCGTCAAATCGATACAGTATCTCAAGTACTTGGCGTTCCTGCTCACGTATGGATGACTACAATGGTTGGTCGTACAGCATGTCGTGGCCTTGATGCACAAGTAGCAGCAAATATGAGTCAATACTTCTTTGATAAACTCGTTGCTAACATAAAAAATGGTGACACTACTGTAGCTGATATGACTAAATTTGAGCCAAATACATGGGATAAAGATGCTAAAGGTGTTGGCCTTGTAGATGCTCCTCGTGGTGGTTTGGGTCACTGGATTCATATTAAAGATGGTCGCTCTGCAAACTATCAATGTATCGTACCATCTACATGGAATGCATGTCCTAAGACTGCAGCTAACGAACATGGTGCCTACGAAGACTCCATGATTGATACACATGTAAAAATTGCAGATAAACCACTTGAAATCTTGAAGGTAATTCACTCCTTCGACCCATGTCTCGCATGTGCAACCCATTTATACAATAAAAAAGGCGAAAAAATTGTTTCCGTCAATACAGATGCATTGTGTAAATAAAGGGTGGTGGGCTTATGTTAATACATACTGACAAAAAGGCGTATGTCGTATTTAGTTTATGGCTGCGCATATTCCACTGGACTATGGTGCTTAGTGTAACGGCTTTATTCTGGACTGGCCTATATATTGGTGATCCAGGATTTGCAGCTATTACAGGTAATCCAGAACCAACCTTTGCAATTGACGGCTGGTTCTCTATGGAAACTATGCGTCGTATCCATTTCATTGCGGGTGTTATCTTAACATTCTCCTTTATCTTCCGATTTGCTGGTGCTCTTTGGAATCGAGGAGACAGATTATTACCTAAATTCCGTCAAAAACGGTATTGGTACGGTCTTAAAGAAACTACATTGCACTATTTGATGATTCCTCAAAAGCATGAACATCATTGGCTTCGTAACTCCTTAGCGAGAACTGCGTACATGATGGTGTACATTATGTTCTTCTTTGAAATCTTAACGGGTTTTGCCATGTTTTCAATGGTTAATCCTAATGGTATTTTAGGAACTTTATTTGCTCCAGTTGTTACATTATTTGGTGGTGAATACAAGGTTCATATTATCCATCACTATATTGCTTGGGGCTTCTTGTTCTTTACTATCGTTCATGTGTACATGGCATTCCGAGAAGACGTTATGGAAGAATCTGGCGAAGTATCTGCTATGGTTTCTGGTATGAAGTATTATGCGCATGACCCAATCGATATTGAAGACCTCAATGGCAAACGCCGTCGTGGTGAACGTATCGATAAACCATCTGGTACAACATATCGTCCAAGTGATCCTAACGATCCTAGAGAAAGAGAATTACAAGAAAATGACTAATACAAGTACTGAAATCATCAGTGGCTTGGAACAATACGCGGACTCAGAGGGTCCGCGTATTGATTTAAATAGCCTTTATGATGATGGTAATAATGAAATCGTCCTACTCGGTGTAGGTAATATATTACTTACTGACGAGGGGTTAGGGGTTCATGTAGTAAAAGAGTTGAAAGAGTCTTTCACATTTACACCGTCTATTTCTATTATTGATGGTGGAACGATGGGAATGGAACTGCTTACGTATATGCGTGGTATGAAGAAAATTCTTCTCGTAGACGCTATCAATGGTGGGGAAGCTCCAGGAACTATATATGAGTTCCCTCATAAGGAATTAGAACAATATTTTACAGAACATATTTCTGTACACGAAGTAGGAATGCAAGATATTTTACGTATCCGCGCCATTCAAGAAGACCCCTTAGAGGATGCAGTCGTTATTGGGGTGGAACCAGAATCGTTAGAGATTGGTTTTGAACCTAGTGCACCTGTACAACGAGCTTTACCAGAGGTGAAAGAACGTGTACTCAATGTGTTACGAGAATGGGGTGTAACTGCAGAACCTAACACTTAAACTAATCGGTTTATAGGATGTAAATTTATCTCTAATAGGAGTATTTATGATTGAGAATTATGGTAATGTTCGCGCTGTGTTAAATGAGTTGCGTTTAGCACTTAAAAATTTGCGTGAAACAGGTGAGACTTATTCTATTTATATAGAGAAAACAGGTCTTTCAGAAGAAGAGCAAGTGGAGGTATTAGAAACACTTGGTCGTGGTCATATTACGATTAACTTCAATGAAACAGATCAGCCTGTAGAGTGGTATGAATCTCAATTCTCTGGAATTTGGATTGGCACCTTTAAAAATGGCCGAGATGATTCGATTTTGCACACTGTAGAGGTTGCTAAGTATCCAGTCGTAGCTGGTGCATATGAAGAGGATATGGAACTAGCAGAGGCGGATTTACAATCTTGGATTGATGCTGCTGGCCTATAATATAAGAGACCCTTATCAGGGTCTCTTTCTTCTCTGTAGGAGAATATTTTGGTGATTTAGTTAGTTAGAATCATTAAATTAGCTTTGTTTTTTATAATGTTAGTATTTTATTCATATTTTGAGTATATATAATTGGTTTGTATATAGAAAAATTTGTAAAATTACGATGGGTTTTATGAAAATAAAATGAAATCAGTCGAATTTCTTGTATTTGGTTCAGAAAATATATTTGATTTTTTGATTAATTGTTGGTTTAGCTAGTTAATAACAGAATTTATTATCTTTTTACTAATATAAATTTATTTTATAATACTGTTTGTTAAGTAGTTTCATATATAAAATGATATTTTACTTATTTGATATACTTATATATAAGGTAAATGAAGAGAAAAAGCGGTAGAGTGCGAAGAAATCGCTTATTTACTGAATTTGTAGATATAAATTCGCCTATTGTTAACCTTGATGATTTGCCTTAATTTACTAATTAACTTAAAATATGTGAGTAAAATACTTTGGAGGATTTATGTTACTTTCTATTGTAGTGCCTGTATATAACGAAGAAGAGAACATAGCGAATTTTTATAAAGCTGTAACTGATGTTATGTCAGGACTCACGTACGATTATGAAATAATCTTCGTAGACGACGGTTCTAGTGATTCGTCATCTATGATATTGCGTGAAATTGCTTACAATGATAAACATGTCAAAGTGTTATTGCTTGCTCGTAATTTTGGGCATCAGACTGCGCTTACTTGTGGTCTTGATTATGCTCATGGAGATGCAGTTATTACAATGGACGGTGACATGCAGCATCCACCAGCTTTGATTCCTGAACTTGTTCGGTTGTGGGAATCGGGGTATGATGTGGTGCGCACCATACGCGATTCAACTGAAGATGCTAGTTGGGCTAAATCTTTCACGTCTAAGTATTATTACAAACTAATGAACAAAATGGCTGATGTTCCTATTGTTGAAGGTGGATCTGATTTCCGTCTCATGAATAGTAAAGCATTGGGCACGTTGAAACGGTTTAGAGAACATGGTCGTTTCTTACGCGGTATTGTCGGTGCCTTAGGGTATAGACAAGCTGAGTTGCACTTCGTAGCGCCACCTCGTTTTGCAGGGGTCTCAAAGTTTAGTGTGCGTAAAATGATACGATTTGCTCTCGATGGGGTAACAGCCTTTTCAAGAGTTCCTTTACGGGCTGCTTTGTACGTCGGTGTACTATGTGGTGGGTTGAGCTTCTTGCTTATATTGCACCTCTTGTATGTATATCTTACGGGTCAAGCCTTGAATGGATGGACTACCTTGGGCGTATCAATTTTGTTCATTGGTGGGATTCAACTCGTCGGACTGGGAATTATTGGCGAGTATGTAGGTCGTATTTTTGAAGAGGTGAAGCAACGGCCTTTGTATTGGGTTAAGTCAGCTATAAACTTTGATGAGCATGAAGAGGCTCCATTACTTGGACCTAGTAGTGCAGATGTGTTTATGGCACCTGAGACTTATACTAACAAAAGCAAAGAAGACTAGCTGTATTTGTGAATGCAAATAAATAGACGGTTAGTATATTTTGAATAAATAACTTACTTTAAAAGTTTTTGGAAAGGAAGCATATGAAGTCAAAATATAGTAAGGTTAAAATAACGGCATTAACATTAACTTTTGTGTGTGCCACAACAGCCATGGTAGGTGCAACAACATTACAATATGGTGATAAGGGCAAAAGTGTTACAGCGGTTCAACAACAACTAATTAAACACGGTTATAATGCTACAGATAAAAATGGTGTATATGGTAAAGAAACGAAATGGGCAGTTCGTCTGTTCCAACAAGATCGTGGTTTACCAGTGGATGGTATCGTAGGTCCTGCTACGTATAATGCATTGATGAGCGCTCCTCGTTCTACGAAGGCAGTATTGACTCAAAATGCGGCGACTAAAGCAGTGGCGACGAAATCCGCTTTCACAAACAGCAATGCGACGTCTCGTCGTATCGCAGGTCAATCCATTACTGGCAAAAATATTAAATTAAATAATATTACGAAAAGCGAAACACCAAATAGCATCCATGCTATCTTGGCAGAAGCGGACAAATACCGCGGTGTACCATATGTATTTGGTGGTACGACTCCAAGTGGTTTTGACTGCTCTGGTTATGTTAAATATGTATTTGCGAAACAAGGTATCTCTTTACCACGTTTGGCAGATGAACAATATAACGTAGGTGTTGAAGTTTCTCGTGCGAACTTGAAAGCCGGGGATTTGGTATTCTTTGAAACATATGAACCAGGTCCGTCTCACTCCGGTATTTATATTGGTGATGGCAAGTTCATCAGCGCCACTTCCAGTCGTGGTGTAGCAGTAGCAGATCTTGATACTGGCTATTGGGGTGAACGCTATATCGGCGCAAAACGCGTTATATAGGCTAATACAATACTAGCTTTAAAAGAGGCTATACGAATCAATTATGTTCTGTTGATTTGTATAACCTCTTTTTCGTTTATG
>NZ_CAJLUB010000085.1 GCF_905209685.1 uncultured Veillonella sp.
GTACGTCTTGGATGATGTCAGCTTCTTTTTCGGAGAAACCGAATTTTTGGAAAGCGTCCATGCTTAATTTTTTCAATGTTTCATAAGGGAATAACACAGTGTTTTTTGCGTCTGCCATCGTTAAAACCTCTTTTCAGAAAATATGTACCTGATATAGCAACTCCAAATTTAGATATCATGAAATTAAGATGATTTCTTATGAGCTCTATATCCTCTCAAATGACAATGTCAGTATAGCACAGAAAGATGTGAGATTGAATAGTCTTACAGTCTGAAACACATTACTAAATACGCATACGTACCGGTGATGTTTGTCACATATTCCTAGGGCAGTTACTGAAACAACTGATTATACCTAAAACTATATGGTTATGACTTTTAGTTATGATTGCATAATTTTTTTATAGATTTGCAGTATTTTTATAGAGCTTATTAGTATATCTGTTTAGGCTTTGAGTAAGAATGAGAATGGATAAATATCGATAAAACTTGAAATGTTCAGTATTATATATAAAAAATATTGATGAGTATATTAACGTATTGTGATAACTGAATGTATTGTTATGCAATATATGCAGTATTCTTAATCTTTACAAAGTTAGAAAATGTATTAAAGGTTACACTTATACAAAGGATGCTGTAATATAATATAAATATACATCCTATAGTTTATATAATTGATAAGCGAGGTGCTTATTTTGAAAGAATACAAATCAGTATGTCCGTATGACTGTCCAGATGCATGTGGTCTAATCGTATCGGTAGAGAATAATAGAGTAGTATCTGTTCGTGGTAACAAAGATCATGCTTTTACAAGAGGTACATTATGCCCTAAGATGGCGCATTATGAACGAGTAGTTCATTCTCCGTTGCGTTTACAGTACCCAATGAAACGGGTTGGCAAGAAAGGTATTGGAGAAGATCAATATGTGCGTATCAGCTGGGATGAGGCATTAGATATCATTGTTAATAATTTTAAAGACACCATTAGTACTTATGGTGGTGAAAGTATTTTGCGCTACTCCTATGCAGGTACGATGGGTGTGATTCAAAGCCCAGCAGCAGATTACTTTTTCCGCCGTATTGGGGCGACAGATCAAGACCGTGGTATTTGCTCTCCCGCTAAGCAGGCAGGTTTCCGCTCAGTTTACGGTGATACATTAGCTATTAAGCCGCAAGAGGCACAACATAGCGATTTAATTGTTTTATGGGGCATTAATGCGACTGCTACCGATGTTCATATCTTACATGATGTAAATATAGCCAAAAAGAATGGCGCTCGAGTTTGGATTATAGATACTCATAAAACATATACCTTTAATCAAGCTCATGAACATATTTACGTAAAACCTGGTAGTGATGTCGCCTTAGCGTTAGGTATGCTTCATATTATTCATCGAGATGGATTAGCAGATATAGATTTTATTAAGAAACATGTACAAGGTTATGATGAGCTTGTAAACGATGTGTTGCTTGATTTTACACCGGAAAAAGCATCTGAGCTTTGTGGCGTTTCCGTAGAGCGTATGACCGAGTTTGCTCATGCATACGCTAACGCTAAGGCTCCATTTATACGTCTTGGCAGTGGGTTGTCACGCTATGGGAATGGTGCTATGAACTGTCGTGCTATTAATGCATTACCTGCTGTAGTTGGAGCTTGGCAACATTTAGGCGGTGGCTTATTATCGAGTGCTAGTGGTAGTAAGTTTGTGGGCAAAGAAGTGATGCAACAGGCTCATGTGGATGCACCAGCAAAGCGATTGATGCCTATGATTAAACTAGGTGAAATGCTTACAAACCCATCAGGTACAGCTGTGCATAGTCTCTATGTATTCTCTAGTAATCCGGCTATAACAGCACCTGATCAAAATGTAGTGCGAAAAGGCTTGATGAGAGATGATTTATTTACGGTTGTTCATGAACGATTCTTTACCGACACATGTAAATATGCGGATATTATTTTACCGGCCACTACATCTGTAGAACATGATGATATATATAACTCTTATGGGCACTATACCATCGGAACTGGCTATAAATTAATCGATCCTGTTGGTGAATCTCGATCCAATTGGCAAGTGATTTCTGAGCTAGCTAAACGAATGGGGCTTCAAGATGAATTCTTTAACCTTAGTGAACGGGAGTTAATAGAACAAATTGTTCGTACATCTAGTCGTATATCTGAGGTCGATCAAGATGTAATCTTACAAGGTGAACCTGTAGAGATGACATTGCCTGAAAATTATAAATTAGATTTTAAAACGCCATCTGGAAAAATAGAGCTATATAATGCAAATAATGTGGAACCATTAATTCGTTATTTGCCGCCAT
This sequence comes from uncultured Veillonella sp., assembly GCF_905209685.1. Lineage (GTDB taxonomy): Bacteria > Bacillota > Negativicutes > Veillonellales > Veillonellaceae > Veillonella. The sequence continues at coordinate 2,332 of NZ_CAJLUB010000085.1, forward strand.
ATGGAGATAATGCACCATTCTGGCTCATCATAGGGAACGATATTCGTATTTTAGATTCTAGCTTCTGTGAACTCGAGTTTGATGATCCTGAGCTTATGAAACTTCGTATCAACCCTGAAGATGCAAAGGTATATAACATTAATGATAGGGATGAAGTGGAAATCTATAATAATCGTGGTAGTGTAAAAATTAGAGCTTACTATGATGAAGAGGTACAACGAGGTACATTAGTAACACTTGGTGTGTGGTGGCAATCACAATCTAGTGATCCAAATGTAGCTATCAATGCGCTTACAGCAGATAGACCTACGGATCAAGGTTGGGGTAGCACATTCTATGATGTGCAAGTTCACATTAAAAAGGCGGATGTTTAATTTCCTTTACTTATAGGAATAATATTATGCTGATATATCATAACAAGGATATTTTTATTGCATACATATCCTCATTAGGATTATAATAGTAATATTATTTTTATATATAACCTGAAGGGGGTTACGTTTATGAATGGTAATGATAAATTATCTGCCCGTGCCTATTGGGCTATAGGCATGATGTTATTCGCCCTATTCTTTGGGGCAGGGAACTTGATCTTCCCAGCGGCCTTAGGTCAACATTCTGGTGATAACGTAGGTTGGGCTTTGCTCGGCTTCATATTAACAGGTGTAGGCCTTCCACTATTAGGTGTTGCAGCGATGGGGTACTCCTCCTGTAAAGATGTTGAAGAACTTGCGAGCCGTGTTCATCCGATTTATGGCTTGTTGTACACAATTTCTCTTTACTTGAGTATCGGTCCAATGTTTGCGACGCCACGTACTGGTACTGTAGCTTATGAAATTGCAATTAAACCTTTCACAGAAGGTTTAAGCATGAATATGGAACCAATTTTCTTGGCATTATTCTTTGGTGTTTCTTTGTGGTTATCCATTAGTCCACAAAAGCTTGTTAATCGTATCGGTAATATTTTGACACCAGCATTACTACTTGTAATTCTGTTGTTAATTATTAAATCCTTTATGACTCCGCTAGGCGGCTATGCAGTGCCACAACCAGCTTATGGTGATGCACCTACAGCTGTGTTGCAAGGATTCTTGGACGGCTATAATACGATGGATGCGTTGGCTTCCGTAGTATTTGCTATTCTTGTAATCGACTTTGTTCGTCTTAGCGGCGCTACATCTCGTGCGGTTATTACAAAAACAGTAATGGAAGTAGGCGCTATTGCTGTAGGTCTTCTCGGTATTGTTTATGTATTTATCGCTAACATTGGTGCTACTAGTGTTGAACGTTTTGGTTTGTTTGATACAGGTGCTCCTGTGTTGTCCGTAAGTGCTAACTACTTGTTCGGTGAATTCGGTCAAATTATCTTGGCTATCATCGTTCTTCTAGCTTGCTTGTCTACAAGTATCGGTCTTATCACTTCTTGTGGTACGTACTTCCACAAGTTGACACCGAAGATTAGCTATAAATTATATGTAGTAATCTTCTCCGTAGCAGCATTTGGTCTTAGCATGTTCGGTTTGAAAACAATCATCAGTGCAGCGATTCCAGTGTTGATGCTCTTGTATCCGTTAACGATTGTAATCATCTTGTTGGCACTTCTTCACAATGTGTTCGGTGGTCGTCGTTGCGTATACGCATGGACAATGGCTTTCACAATGATCTCTGCTCTTATGACTGGTCTTGAAACGGCAGGTATTGCACCTGCTGCATTGGAACAGCTCTTTACTCAATACATTCCATTCCAGGCTGCTGGGATGGGCTGGGTGAGCTTTGCAATACTCGGTTTTATTGTAGGTCTTATCCATAAAGGGCTCGTGTCCGAAAATAAATAATAGCATTAAAGGTTCTATACTTTCGTTTTTGGTGAAAGTATAGAACTTTTTTGTGTCTTAAGGGTTGTCATATAAAATTGATTTTGTGAGTAGAAGTTTCTATAATAAGTATAATAAGAATATAGATAATGAAGGAAGGAAGATTTTATGCGTAGTACTCATTGTTTACCTAGTTATAGTTTTGGCGGTCATGAGGTGTTTGACGCTATTCCCAAATTTACAAAATTATATGGTAAGTCTGTAGCTATCATCGGTGGTGAGACAGCTCTTTCTAAAGCTTTGCCACACATTCGTCCAGTGCTTGATAAAGCAGGGATTAAAGTGCTAGATATTATTCACTTTGGTGGAGAGTGTACTTTCGCTCGAGGTAAGGAAATTGCACAAATGGCTTCTGTAAAAGATGCGGACTTTATATTTGCTGTTGGTGGTGGTAAGGCCATGGATACGGTAAAAGTAGTAGCTCTAGAGTTAGATGATAAACCATTCTTTACAATTCCGACCATTGCCTCTACTTGTGCTGCAACGTCAGAAGTAGCAGCTGTATACACTGCAGAGCATACTTTTGATGACGTAGCCTTTGTAAATCATCCTCCTGTGCACTGCTTTATTGATGCTGATATTCTCGTAGAAGCGCCAAGCCGTTACTTGTGGGCGGGAATGGGAGATACTATTGCAAAACACTATGAAACTCATCTTTCTGCTCGCAATCGTGAGCAAGATTATAATACTCAGTTAGGCCTTACTCTAGCTTCTATGTGTAGTGAACCAATTTTAGTACATGGTATACAAGCCTATAAAGACAGTCAAGCTAAAAAACGTAGTGATGCATTTGATACCATTGCTATGACTGTTATCTTTACTACCGGTATTGTATCGGGTTGTGTTCCTATGGCATATAATAGTAATATGGCTCATGCTGTATGTTATGGCTGTGTTACTAATAAAGAAACAGAAGAAAACCATTTGCATGGTGAAATAGTAGCATATGGCTTACTTATTTTGTTAACCGTTGACCAACAAATGGATGAATTACAACGGTGGTTGCCAATATACCGCGAATTAGGTTGGCCTACTAAACTTTCACAGTTAGGTCTTACTGCATCGCATATTCCTCAAATTGTTGAAAAGGCTACATCTGTTCATGATATTGATGTATCTCCGTACAAAATTACTGCAGATATGTTGACTAAGGCTATTCAATATATGGAATCTCTTGATTAATATAATTTGTAACCGTTTGTGTATGTTATGTGATGAGGTTATAAATGCGAAAAATTGTAAAGGGTGGCTTATATCGTCATTTTAAAGGCATGTACTATTATGTGTTAGATGTTGCAACTCATTCGGAAACGAGTGAACAGTTCGTAGTGTATCAAAAATTATATGATCAACGTGACTTATATGTACGACCACTAGATATGTTTTTGAGTGATGTGGATCAAGAAAAATATCCTGATGTAGAGCAGAAAGAGCGATTTAAGTTAATGAGCGGACGTGATTAGGAGGGCCTGTGGAACAGAAATTTTTCTTTTTCGATATAGACAATACCTTAGCTGTGTGGCCGGAAGGTAAAATTCCTGACAGTGCTCAATATAGCTTAGATGAATTAAAGCGCCGTGGTCATAGGGTGGCACTAGCAACAGGCCGTATCCAAGTAGATGCAAAGCGTTTTGCGGAACAAGCGGGGCTTACAGATTTTGTGGCAGATGGCGGACATAGTGTTACTGTTAATAATGAACTAGTGTCCATGATTGGCATGGATCGTGATGCATGCATTAACTATTTGGAATATTTAGAGTCCCATAATATTCCTTGGGCTGTAACAGATCGGAATAAATTAGGCCGAATTACGCCGTATAAGGAAATATTAGATTGGCATCCGAATTGGGATGTTTTTAAAACGACAGTAGATCCTAATTTTGACTTTCATAATGTAGAAGAGTTTTATAAGATTTATGTGTTCTTTAAAGAAGGGGAAGAAGAGGAAAAAGAAATTGAGCATATGACGCATAAGCTCATTCGTTATGGCGATGGCTGTGTTTTATATGAACCAATGGAAAAAGCTTTGGGTATTCGCAATATGCTTGATCATTTTGGTATGAAACCTAATCAAGCCGTAGTATTTGGTGATGGATATAATGATTTATCTATGTTTAGGCCAGAATGGCTTAATATTGCCATGGGGAATGCACGTGCTGAATTGAAAGAAAAAGCCGATTATATCACTACCGACTGTGATAAGGATGGTATTTATAATGCGTGTAAGCATTTCAAGTGGATTGATTGAGTTCTAATGTCCTCATTGTAGACTAAAAATCCAGAACAATTTGATGGTAAATAATGACTGATCTATAACTGAAAGTATAAGGTTATATAAATTGGTAAATTTAATAATTATTTAAACCAAATTTTCTCTAAAACATGATATACTAAAAAAGAGCCGCTCACGGGTTGAGCGGCTTTTCTATGTGAATTTTACATACATGTTAGTATAAACAATATATTGGGGGAACTATGAACTGGAAACGCTTGGCTTTATGCGCAATGTTGGGGATTACAATGCTTGGTACAGCAGCTTGTGGTACAAAAAGTGGGGAGCAACCACAAGGTAATACTGTAAAGGCAGAATCTGTAACTATGCCTAATTTCTCTAATGCGCCAATCGCTGATGAGTATGCTATTTTTGATACAAATTATGGTCAATTCAAAGTTCGTTTGCTAGGGTCTAAAGCGCCTATTACGGTAAAAAACTTTGATTATTTAGTGAAAAAAGGTTTCTATAATGGTGTCACATTCCACCGCGTTATTGAAGGCTTTATGATTCAAGGTGGGGATCCAGATGGTACAGGTGCTGGTGGCCCTGGTTATACCATTCCTGATGAGTTCTCCAATGATTTACACTTCAATAAAATGGGCGTCCTTGCTATGGCGAACCGTGGTCCTAATACAGGGGGTTCTCAATTCTTCATTACCTTGGGACCTACAGATTGGTTAGATAACAAACACACTATCTTTGGTACCGTAGTACAAGGTATGGATGTAGTTGAAAAAATTGGCAAAGTAAAAACTGGTCGCAATGATAAGCCTGTAGAACCAGTAATCATCAATACCATTACATTGGAACCGATTACTGATGATGCGAAAAATGGCAAATAAGGAGGCTAAGTCTGAAGAGCGGCACTATGTGTACTTGGTGCGTTGCGCAGATGATTCCTTGTATTGTGGGTGGACCACCGATATTGAGCGCCGTATAGAGGCTCATAATGGGCTTATTCCAGGCGGTGCTAAGTATACAAGAGGGCGACGTCCTGTTACATTGGTGTATTCTGAAAGCTTTCACAATAAACAAGATGCACAACGTAGAGAATATGCCATAAAACAGATGACAAAGACTAAGAAATTGCGACTCATTGAGGGTGCAAAATAGTCTTTGATTATGGTATAATATGATGATTAATTACTGCCATGGAGGTTGAAAAATGAAGCGGGTTCTAGTGTCCGTAAAAAGTGTACAACGAGATATGGACGGCAAGGATACCGTAGTGGAACTGATTTCCCCAGGTACATCACATGAAAAGGGTAATGCCCAGTATGTGCGTTACGAAGAATCTAGTGTGACTGGCTTAGATGGGGTAAAGACGACCATTAAAATCCATGATGACTCTATTGTATTGCTTCGAACAGGGGCTGTTAATATGCGTCATCAATATGTCCGTGGTGAAGAGCGCGAATCCGTGTATGAAACACCGTATGGTGATTTGCACATGGCCGTGAATACTCATGAATTAACAGTAGACTTTCACGAAGGCGTAGGTCATGTTCATTTAGGATATGACATTTCCGTCGAAGGTGAATGGCAATTTTATAATCAGTTAGATATAGACGTGCGGGAGGATACAG
>NZ_CAJLUB010000086.1 GCF_905209685.1 uncultured Veillonella sp.
TCTTCAAAAAGATTTTCGACAAATGTGATATGAAAATCACGTTGAATGCCATTACCCTGCCATTATTAGAAGCCATCGTAACGCGCAATACAGGTCATGGTATCGATTTTAGTCGTGGTAATGGCTTTGATCAAAAGGACTCCAACTATATCATCATTCGTTACCTTGACTCTGGATTCTTCCTAGAAAAAGACGGTACAGCACCTACAGAGTGGCAAAAAACTGCGGCTGAGACTACAGCTAAATTTAATTACGATGTAAAAACATTATTAATATAATATTAGTTTTATTGTGAAAGTTAGGAGTTACTATGTCTGTATATCAATTTTCTCTGCCTAATAAGTCTGGTGAATTGCAATCGCTACAAAATTTTGAAGGCAAAGTTCTTATTGTTGTTAATACGGCAAGTAAGTGTGGATTTACTCACCAATATGAGGGGTTAGAGGCTCTTTATAAGAAATACAACGAACAAGGTTTAGAAATTATTGCGGTCCCTTCCAACCAGTTTGGCGAGGAAGAGCCTGGTTCTAATACCGAAATTCAATCCTTTTGCAAGGTAAATTATGGGGTTACTTTTACTGTGATGGGTAAATCTGATGTGCGTGATGAAAGTGCCTTGGATTTATTCAAATATATGATTAAAGAGCAACCATTTAAAGGGTTCCCGCCTAGTGATAAGACAGAAATGCTTACAGACTATCTCAATGGCATTGATCCTAACTATCTAAAGGACGATGAGGTAAAGTGGAACTTTACTAAGTTTGTTATAGATCGTAAAGGTAATGTGGTAGGGCGCTTTGAGCCTGTTGTAAAACCGATGGAAATGGAATCTTTTATTAAAACATTATTATGATTTTGGCAGACGACTAAATTTTAGGGAATAAGTGACATTGATTTATAATATCTCTTGCTTCTTAAAAGTATTCGTTTAGTAGCGTACTTAGTATGGTAAAGAAAAGAACCGCTAGTTTTGTAACTAGCGGTTCTTTTGTGTATATAGTAATATTAGCGAACATAAATATTTGTACCCTAAAAAAAGATACCATAAAATGCTTGAAATAGTAAAAATATGTGATAACATTTGAATTATATTAGAGCGAAAAGGAGAATCACCATGGCAGAGCAACTCGTAAATGTTCATGATTTAGTGGGCCGCTGTCCCTATGCAACGAGCCAAAAGTTATTAGCCGGCAAATGGTCTTTATTGATCATGCACGAATTATCTGAAGGTCCTGTGCGCTTCCGTGAGTTAGAGCGCCGCTTATATCCAATTACGCAAGCCACTCTTACTAGAGCTCTGCGACAAATGGAGGATGACGGTTTAGTTCATCGTGAAGTATATGGTACTATTCCACCTAAGGTAGAATATAGCCTTACCGAAGTGGGGGCAGAGTTTAAAGCGGTTCTCGCATCTCTTGAAAAATGGGGGAACCAATATATCGACTATATGAAAGCCGCTGGCCGCATTTAAGAAGTGCCAGCGGCATTTCTGCCCTTATTATGATATAAATAGCCATTTGTTTATGCCATGTATTAAGAAAAATATGGTATAATAAACAATACGAATGATATAAATTCTCAATAAATGAGAGGTATTGATAATAATGTTGAATGTTACTTTTTTAGCGCATAGTGGCTTTCTTGTAGACGACGGTAAGCGTTGCTATGTGTTTGATTATTATAAAGATCCTAACAATATTGTTTGGCAATTAGCAAAGCGTGGTCGTGAGCTTTGGTTCTTTGTAAGCCATGTTCATGCAGATCATTTTAATCCATCCATTACAGAGTTTGATGGTCCTCAAACACGCTATATTTGCCATCAAGATGTGCCATTAGAAGGGAAGGTAAAGAAATGCATTACCATGCGCCCAGGTCATGATGCTACATTAGATGATGTAGGCATTCATATGTATGGTAGTACCGATGAAGGTGGTTCTTTCTACGTAAAGACAAATACGGCTAACATCGATTCTGATTCTATTTTCCACGCAGGTGACCTCAACTGGTGGCATTGGCTTGGTGATACGCCAGAGAATAATGCAGATGCAAAGCGCATGGCATGGCGTGAGTTTAAAGAATTGGACGGTTTGTCTGTAGATGTAGCGATGTTCCCTGTAGATAATCGTTTGGAAGACGCTATGGAGTGGGGCGCCATTGAGTTTTTGCGCCGTGTAGAGGTGAAAAAAGCCTTTATTCCGATGCATCTAAATGGACCACTATGGACACCATCTGTGTATTTTAAAGCTCTCTTTGGTGATGTTCCTGTGTGGGAACCTCAAAAAGAAGGCGATGAATGTACATTTTAACTGAAGTGTTAATCGGATGCTCTAGCAGATGATGGATACACATATTAAATATACTTTCACAAGTTGTAGTATGTGAAAGTTCGTGGCCTCTATGGTCACTACGTTATATGGGGAGAGTCTGTATACGTAATTTAGTAAGTTAGGATCAAGTGATGATGAAAACTAAACCAGTGGCAACCACCCTATTGGTTGTCATGGCTATTATATTTTTAATTTCATATCCACAACGGCAAGATATGTTTTGGGCATTTATCATGCACGTATCTGGGGCCGCTATGATCGGTGGCTTGGCGGATTGGTATGCGGTGACGGCGCTCTTTACAAAACCTTTGGGGATACCTTTTAAGACTGCTATCTTACCACGCAGTAAGGAACGTCTTATACAAATGGGGCGCACTATGCTCAGTGAAGAGTTATTGCGCGTGCCTCAAATGTACTATGCCATCAAAAAAGAACGGGTTATGGTCCGCATTATTGAATACGGCATGAGCGATGTAGGACAAGACCAAATGCGGGATATTTTGTACGGTGTAGGGAATCAGGTATTATCCCATATGGATATTGAACCTATGCGTCAGGAAATCAATAAAGCCATATACAAAGGCGTTACAAACTGGAAGGCGACACCGCTCGTTATCTTGTTTGGCCGCTGTATGTTAGAACGCCATACGGCGAGTATTTTCTGGCTTTACTTTAATCGTACTTGTCAGCGCGTCATTGCATCAAATCAGGTATATCCGTACTTGTACCGCGTAATGTTAGACATTATGAAAACCTATACGAAGGATTCCTTCTTCCGTGAATTGGCTATTGCCTTTGGCGGGGATGGGCTTTCACCAGAACGATTGGTAGAAACAGTACAGAAAAAGGCTGTTCAATTCCTTAAGGATAATGAGTCCATCGACTCTGATTTAGGTCGTTACGTATGGGGCCAAGCCATTCGTTTCTTCAATAATTTGGAAACCAATGCAGAGTGGCAAGCATTCATCGAAGAGCATAAGGATCAATGGATTAAGATGGTTCTCGAAGAATGGGAAGGCAAGCTCATCGATGGTGATACTGTGGACTGGAAACGTCTCATGGATATCGTTATCGGTCGCTTTAATGTGCTCGGCACAGAGATTTTGCTGAACCCAGACAAGCAAGCGCCCTTTGAACGATTCTTCTTGTTACGCAGCATTCCGTGGTTACAAAAATTAAACCCTCTCATCGATAAGGTGGTAGGGCAGGAATTATCTCGTTACTCCCCTGATGAAATCACCCAAATTGTACGAGGTAAGATGTACTATGACCTTCAAATGGTTCGTATCAATGGTTCCCTCGTAGGGGCTGTTTTAGGTGGTATATTCTACGGTTTATATCTTTTGGTAGAGGGGGTGCTCAAATGATTCAGTATTTGAAATCCCTCACCTTGCGGCAACGTGCTAATGGTATTCTTGGCTTGACCGCTGTATTGTACTGTTTTGTTTTCATAGGTCAATTTTTCTATGGTCGTGAAAGTTGGTATCAGCCTCTTTATTGGGCTGTGCAGTCAGCACTTATCGGCAGTGTGGCGGACTGGTTTGCCGTAACTGCATTGTTCCGTAAGCCACTAGGTTTTCCATATCATACAGCGTTAATTCCTCGCAATAAAGATCGCCTTATCAACGGTGTTATCAAGCTCGTTGAGACAAAGATGCTTACCAAGGAACGGTGCAAAGTATTGTTGAGCAATGTTCAATTTGTACCATTATTTGAAAAATTCTTGTTATCTCCAGAAGGGCAACGGGCAGCGCGCCTTGTGATACATCAAGGGCTACATCTGTTGTGGAAATCTCAAACGAACGAGGAATGGGCACAATGGGGGGCAAAACGCATCCGTGGATTGCTTCAAAAGCATTCCCTAGTACCGGTTTTGAAACACGTATTGCTCGACTTATGTGAACATAATCGCTATGAAGGTATGGTTGTACAGGTATTGAATGTAATTCAAGAACGTATTAACCATCCAGCTATGGTTACGTGGCTTACAGCGGTTGTAGCAGAAGAGGCGCATAAGAAAAAGCGAAAAGGCTTCTGGTCTGATTTCCTCATCTCTATGTCTGAAGCGACCGATGTGGTGAACTACAAAGAACTGGCGCAAGCTATTGTTCAAGAGGCCTATGCGATGCTTGAAAATTGGAAGCGTCCGAATAGTCCTGAACGGACTGCATGGCTTCGCCAATGGGTAGACCCAATTCGTCATATAGAAGAGAATCGCGAGGTTTGTGATGCTCTTGATGAAGCGTGGGAACGCTGGATTCGCGAACAAGATTGGGAATCTGTCATTGAGAACCATTTATGCCCTTATGTAGAGGAACTATTACTTGTAGGGGATGAAAATGGAGAAACACCTGCACAAGTCCTCGTAAATATTGCCCTTGAATTGTGGGCTGTATACGGTCAATCCGAAGATTTGAGAAATCGTATTGAAGATACATTGCACAATATTGGCATATACGTGCTTGAACAAGGCTATGACCTTATTGAAACTATCATACGCCAGGTTCTAGGCGGTCTTAGCTCAGAGAAGTTTATCTACTTCATCGAATCTAAGGTAGAGGATGACCTCAGCTGGATCCGTATCAATGGTGCCATTGTTGGTGCTATTGCAGGGCTCGTTGTATGGACCTTCCTAGAATATGTGTATATGCCATTATGGCAACAATTCATAGGCTAAAAATTAAATGCTTAATAATTAAGCGCTTCATAATAAAAGGGACTGACCGTTGGTCAGTCCCTTTAGTTTATTCTTCTGTTCTGTTGTACGGTAATCGTACTGTAAATGTAGTTTTTACTTGTGGCTCGCTTGTGGCTGTTACTGTGCCGTGGTGTAAGCTAATAACTTTATTTACAAAGTATAAGCCAAGTCCAATACCGTGATTTGATTTCTTATTTCGAGATTGCTCTGTTTGGTACATGCGATCCCAAATATGCTCAAGGTTTTCTGGCTCGATACCGATGCCGTTATCTGTTACCGTAATAACAAGTTCACCGCCGGCAAGCTTGGCTGAAATGTCGATGGTGGAATTCGTAAACTTGATAGCATTGTCCACCAAGTTTGTAATGGCACGACGTAAGGACACTTCATGAGCCACGATACTCATATGCGGTTGAATATTGGAGGTGATGGAAATCCTTTTTTCTGTATTCTCTGCAACGAGTCGCGTATAGTCATGAACCATATTGGTTAACATCAACGATACATCTACAGGTGCTAAGTTGAGTTCATGCGCATTCTCTAGGCGTGCTACATCGAGCAATTGACTTACGAGGTTAGTCATAAACTTGGCTTGTTCTAAGATATGTGTTAAGCCTTCTCGTAAATCGTCCTCTGTACGGCCGTATTTTAAAGCGAATTCACTTTCTGCTTTGATAACAGCAATTGGTGTACGCAACTCATGAGATACGTCAGAACTAAACTGTTTTTCCCGATTAGAGGAGTCTTCCAGACCTGAAATCATGCGGTTAAACGTGGTGGTAAGCTCGTAGATTTCATCGCGCGCAGTACGAACAGGAATATCAATACGGCGGCTCAAGTCATTGTTCTTACCGATAACCTTAGCTGTTTTCGTCAAGGTTCGGACCGGCTTGAGGCCTTTTTTGATGAATAGATAACCACCTAGTGATGAAATCAACAAGAAGATAACATCACCTAATAATAAACTATATAGTAGGTTTTCTGTCTTTTTAGACGCTGTTTTTACCTTTGTAACAGCACGCAAAATACCACGATAGTTTGGTTCATTAACCGGCGTATCGTAGTAATAGAAGGTGTCGTCACCTACAGCAATTTCTCCAACCTGTCCTAAGGAGAGGACTGTTTGGTTTGGGAAACCGTCTGGTAAGGCGCCTTTAATAATATAGCCGTCTTGGGTGGAAACAAAGAAGAATGTATTATCTTGGTACGGTTTAAATTTGCGAATATCCGTAGCCATGATCATTGCTTGCTGCTGCAAGCGCTCACGTACTTCTTTGTTATCGGACTCGTGCGTATATGCATAAATCCATGCAGAGGCAACCATCAAAATGATGAGCAAAAAGATGGTATACCAAGACATAATTTTAAAAGTGAGGGGCAGCCGATTAAATAAATCGGTAGCTGCCCCAGACATGGTGTCTAGATCTCGGTGAGGATCATTAGTTTTCTGTTTTGAGGACATACCCTACTCCACGAACTGTTTGAATGAGTTTTACATTCTCGTCAGTATCGATCTTTTTACGTAAATCTTTGATGTATACATCGATAAGATTAGAGTAGCTTTCATAGTCGTATTCCCAAACATGGTCAAGAATTTGTTGACGGGATAATACGATGTTTTCGTTACTTGCTAAATAGAATAAGAGGTCGAATTCTTTAGCAGTCAATGTGATTGTTTCACCGTCGCGTTTAACAGTACGTTGAGGCACATTAATTGTAAGTGGACCTACGTGGATATCGTTTTGTGCGTGGCGCGCATTACGACGAGCCAATGCATAAATACGAGCCGTTAATTCTTCAAGATCGAAAGGTTTTACAAGGTAATCGTCAGCGCCTGTGTTGAGGCCTGTAACTTTATCTTGTAAGGAATCTTTTGCAGTTAAAAGCAATACAGGTGTTGTATTACCGTCGTTGCGCATTTGTGCAAGAGCGCTAATGCCGTCAAGGACTGGCATCATGATATCCATAACGATAACGTCATAGCTAGATGTATTTACATAATCGATGGCTTGTTGACCATTGAAGCATGTATCAACTGTCATATTCTCTGCACGCAAATATTTGGCCGTAATGCCATTCAGCATTTCTTCGTCTTCTACAAGTAAAATTTTCATTCTCTGTTCTCCTTATGTATGAGTTAAAAATATAGCTCTCCAACTACATTAATATAGTCATTATATATATATGCTTTCATTTTGGTGAAAGCCACAACACCATATAGAGTTGACTATATATATAATATTATATAACTTATTTATCTATTATCATACCTTATACAACAGGAATGAGCAAAAGATGAATGTATATGCGAGTTTATAAGCCTGTTCTTCATGTTTTGAGCGCTCAAAAACGAAGAAAACTTGAAACTTAATGAATTCTGCTAATGAATGAAGATGAACTATATCGAAGATTGCCGTATGCGCATAGATGAACAGGATTTTGCCAATTTTAGCGAGTGTGAAAGAAATCACTAAAAAAACTTATGATAATAATTATCAGAGAGTTAAATACCAATAATAGCCGTAGAAATTTGATGATTTTCGATGATTAAAATCTAGGTAGTTTTAGTAGGAATTTAACGGATATTAATTATTATGAACAGTTTGGTAATCTTATAAAGTCAGTATTAATAAGACTTGTTAAGGGTCTAGCGGAAATAAAAATATACAAAAATTTCGGAACCGAATTACTTTCGTAATATCCTTAACTTCCTGTATGAAATATTCATAAATCTATTTTAAATGTTCATAAGTAAACAAGAAAAATACTAAGTGAAATAAATTATCAGTTAGATTAATCGAAATTAATTATGCATAATAGGGTTTAGACATCATACAAAATGCTCTCTATAATTATATGTAAAGCTATAAGAAAAGTCGCATAAGTATGGGGCTTTTCTTGAAAGAAAAATGATTAGGTTATCAAAAATTTTTATAAGTTTTTGAAATGAGATAGTCTAACAAGTTTTCTTATTAATAGGTAGTTATGAGGAGGTCATTATGGAACAGTTTGATGTTCTAGTAGTAGGTA
>NZ_CAJLUB010000087.1 GCF_905209685.1 uncultured Veillonella sp.
AGAAAGACCCTTATAGGGTCAGAGCAAACCACCCGTTCTACGGGTGGTTATGATTCAGTATAATTATCGGGTTTTTTAGGCTCTACAATCATTGTTTGATGAGTATTAAAAATAACAAATCCAAGAGGAGACCCAGGTGGTTTTTTGATATTTTTAATATATGTGTAGTCTACAGGTACCTTACTAGTTTCACGAGCCTTACTAAAATATGCTGCATATTGAGCAACCTTAGATAAAATCATATCATCAGGTTCTACATTAAGTCTTAATATGAGGTGAGAACCCTGAATATCTTGAGTGTGGAACCAAATATCGGTTGGTTTTGCAAATCGATGGGTTAAATATTCGTTTTGTTGATTGTTACGACCAATAAATATTTCACCTTCATCAATGGTTAAATGAATGTAATTCGATTTACCTAGCTTATAAGATAGTGGCTTTTTAGATTTTTTTATAATGCCCGCATCCATACATTCTTTTCGAATTTCTTCTAAGCTTTCACGGGTAGTGGCTAATGAAATACTATATAAAATCGATTTGAGATATTCCAGTTTTGTAGTACTAGCATTAAGTTGATATTCACCGCTGACCATACGATTTTTTAATTTTGTATAGAGCTTATAATACCATTGTCCGTTTTCTACAATCGTAAGATTTGGTTTTAAAGGGATTGTTAATAACTCTCCATCTTCAGAAAGAAGATTTGGTAATTGAATAGAAGGTTCATACTGTACCTGTAAGTGGGCATTAATCATTAAGATATCGCCATACAGTTTATAGGTGTCCATTTTATTAGTATCATCTAATTCATCTTTGATCTTTTGATGACGGATTTCTTCTTTTTTGATAGCCGCTGTTAAAATCTTTTCTAGTTCCTTATCAGCAGTGTGAATAGATTTTGTATTGTGAATCGATTCTTCTAGAGCTTCTGAAATTGTATTATATTCTTTAAGTACTTTATAGTTGTGTAATGTAAAGGTTGCGTGAGCCTTTTTATTATTATCATTGATTAAAGTAAATAAGCCATGACTGTCTTGGAGTTTTGCTTTTAGCTCATATAATGCCTTGGCTAATGTATCTAATTGATCTGGACTTAAATCAGTTATACATTCATCACCATTTAGATTGGCAGTCCATAATACTTCATCTAATAAGGGTTTGCCAAAGCCGTTAAAGATGGCCCGTATAGATTGCTGTACAGTACCATCACCAAAGGAAGTTAGTAGATTTTTGATTTCTTCATAATCGAAGTCCATCAAACTTACACGATTAGCATTTGGTGGTAATTCATAGTTAAGTTTAGGACTAATAGACCGTTCACGATTCATTAAAGGGGATACGTGAATTAAGGATTCTAAAATGACTCCATCTTGCACAAAGATACAGTTTGAATATTTGCCCATTAATTCTACATAGATAAATGTACTTGTAATAGACCCATCCATTTCAAGCTTATCCGTTTGGATACACATGATTCGGTCCCCATTAATTTGTTCCACCTTTACAATGCGGCTACCTTCAATATGTTTACGTAAAAACATACATAGTGAACTTGGTTCTTTTGGTAAATCCTGGATCGGTTTGCTAAGATACATTGCAGGGGTTGCACCAACTGTAACAATCAAGTTTTGATCTTCGTTAAGGGCTCGAATTTTAAATAGTAATGTAGTTTTATCTATTTGATATAATTTTTGTATTTGACCTGTTTGTAATCGCTCGTTTAATTCTTTAGCGAGAACAGACATGGTAAGTCCGTCTAAATTCATAGTACTCCTTTCAATTTTATTTAGAAGTATAGTTTAGTATAACATAATGTACATATAATTCTTAGTATTTAAACACGGAATGTATAATTCGTGGTACAATAATAAAAACTGCTAAGGAGGATATCACATGAAAAGTATGACCGGTTTTGGTTCTGGCACGGCAACCAAAGATGGCATTACCTGCACGGTAGAAATAAAGTCCGTAAATGCGCGATTTCTTGATTTATTTATACGTAGTCCAAAGCAAATAAACCCTTTTGAAACCATTATTCGTGGATTAGTACAAGATCGAATTACCCGCGGTAAGGTTGAAGTATCGGTTTCTATCCAAGATGCGGGAGAGAGACCTAAGACCTTTACAATAAACAGTGTATTGAGAAAACAGATACAAGAATTACTTGTTCAAGAAGAGTTTTATGATGATCCTAAAAAGGTACCTTTGCAAGCGGTCAATTCTATTTCTAACGAATGGATACAACAACAAGATACACCGATTGCAGAAGATGTTCTTTCAGAAATAGTAAAAGAATCTACAACTCAAGCATTAGATGCTCTAATAGCAATGCGTACGGTAGAAGGTAAACATATTGAACAAGATTTATTATCACGTATCTCTACCTTAGAAAATGTCATCAAACATATTGATGAGAATAAGGCGGGAGCCGTAGAAGCATATCGCGAGCATATAAAAGGTAAAATTCAAGAGTACTTAGTTTCTTTGGAAGCGAGTATCAGTGAAGATCGTTTTTTGCAGGAAATAGCTTTACTGGCTGATAAGACTGATATTACGGAAGAGATTGTCCGATTCACCTCACATGTGGTACAATTAAAAAACACACTTGTAGATGAGAATTCCATCGGTCGTAAGGTGGATTTTATTTTGCAAGAAATGAATCGTGAAGTGAATACAATTGGTTCCAAAGCTATGGATTCAAGTATTACAGAGTTTGTGGTTCAACTTAAATGTGAGTTAGAAAAAATTAGAGAACAAGTACAGAATGTAGAGTAATAGGAGGTCCATAAATGAGTATTCAATTATTGAATATAGGCTTTGGTAATATGGTATCTGCTAACCGTGTTATGGCTATCATCAGTCCTGAATCTGCGCCAATTAAACGTATGGTTCAAGATGCACGTGATAAGGGCCTACTCATTGATGCTACATATGGTCGTAAGACTCGTGCTGTATTAGTTATGGATAGTGGTCAAATTGTATTATCTGCAATTCAACCAGAAACCGTAGCACATCGACTTGTGCAATATGATGTAGACGAAGATACAGTAGAATCATAGGAGTACATATGTCAGACAGAGGATTATTAATCGTTATATCCGGGCCATCTGGCGCAGGTAAAGGTACGATTTGTGCGAATATTCGAAAAGAAATGCCTAATCTAGTTTATTCCGTTTCTATGACAACACGGGCACCACGTGTTGGTGAAGTGGAAGGGGTCAATTATTTCTTTCGCTCAAAAGAAGAGTTTGAATCTCTATTAAGTGAAGATGCATTTTTAGAATATGCAAAAGTGTATGATAATTACTACGGTACACCAAAACAACATGTAATGGATTTATTAGATGAAGGTAAAAGTGTACTGTTAGAAATTGATATTCAAGGTGCTATGCAGGTAAAAGAACGTTTTAGTGATGCTGTATTTATTTATATAGTGCCACCGTCTTTAACTGAGTTATCTGAGCGTTTACATAACCGCGGTACAGATGCGAAAGAAGTTATTGATAAACGGCTGTCATTAGCTTGTTCTGAATTGGCATTAGCTCATCGATATGACTATATAGTTGTAAATGATGATCTCGGAGAGGCATCAGAGAAGGTTGCTTCTATTTTACGGGCAGAATCCTGTAAGATTAGTCGTAATAAAGAACAAATTCAATTTATTTATAAACAGTATCAAGAGTCTAAGGAGAAGTGATAGTATGATGGTAAAACCTCCATTGAAAAAATTGGAAAGTCAAGTTGATAGCAAATATACTTTGGTAACATTGGCAGCTAAACGCGCTCGTGAATTAACAGATGGCGAACAATGCTTAGCTGAATCTACACATGCAACTGACAAGCCTGTATCCTTGGCATTCTATGAAATTGCCGAAGGTGAAGTGACTTATAAACGCACAAAAGAAGGCATTAAATAAGATTAATCAATTCCTTGTATCCTTGATACAAGGAATTTTTAAAAGGAGAAGAACATGCGCGGAAAACATATCATTGTCGCTGTATCTGCAGGTATTGCAGCGTATAAGGCAATTGAAGTAGTAAGCCGACTTCGTAAAAAAGGTGCTGAAGTAAAGGTTGTTATGACTGAAAACTCCACTCATATAGCTTCACCACTTACATTTGGTGAAATTAGTGGACATCCTGTAGCTATCGACATGTTTGAACAAGTACACCAATGGGATGTGGAGCATATTGCATTAGCAACATGGGCAGATGCATACGTTGTTGTACCTGCTACAGCAAATGTGATTGGTAAAATTTATGCCGGTATTGCAGATGATATGCTAACAACTACAATAATGGCTACTACGGCGCCAAAATATCTTTGTCCTGCTATGAATACAGAAATGTATAATAATCCCATTACGCAACGAAATTTAGAGGGATTACAGACTTTGGGATACCATATTATGGAACCGGCTGAAGGTTGGCTAGCCTGTGGTATCACTGGTGTGGGTCGTTTACCAGAGCCTGAAGCCATTGTAGAATGGCTTGAATCGCAGATGTGTAAATCTAATGAGCTTGAAGGTACCACAGTACTTGTTACCGCTGGTGGTACGCAAGAAAACATCGATCCTGTTCGTTATATTGGGAATCGTTCTAGCGGCAAAATGGGGTACGCCATTGCTGAACAAGCAGCACGCATGGGGGCTAATGTTATTTTAGTTAGTGCTCCTACATCTTTAGCTGTACCAAGTGGAGTAGATTTTGTTCCTGTTGATTCTGCCTTATCTATGCAACATGCTGTTGAATCTCGATACGATACGGTAGATGTAGTTGTTATGGCCGCTGCAGTATCTGACTTTAGAGTCCTTCATAAAGCAGAGCAAAAAATCAAAAAAATGGAGTCTATGACATTAGAACTTGTTAAGAATCCAGATATCCTACAAGGTTTAGGTGCTAAAAAGAAACATCAAATTCTTGTTGGGTTTGCAGCAGAAACAGAACATGTAATCGAGTATGGTCAAGATAAGGTAGCTAGAAAAAATCTAGATATGCTTGTAGCCAATGATGTAAGTAAGTCTAATGCTGGTTTTAATGTAGATACAAATGAAGGCTACTTCTTATATCCTAATAAAGATCCAAAAGAAATGCCTAATATGAAAAAATCTGAGTTAGCACATAACATTATGAAAGAAGTTGTGGAATTAGTAAAAAATAAATAGCACTGATACATAATTGTATCTTAAATTTTGTAGTTTGTTGTACATAGAAAGAAGTGTTATTTACATGTTTGCTATTCAAAAAGCTTATTTGGATGGCTCGTTAAGCAAAGATAAATGGAGCAATAATATTATTGCTGGTTTGGTGGTAGGAGTTGTAGCACTACCATTAGCTATGGCCTTTGCTATCGCCAGTGGAGTTACGCCGCAAGCGGGTATCTATACTGCTATTATTGCAGGTATATTCGTTTCCTTATTTGGTGGTTCACCTGTACAGATTGCTGGTCCTACAGGGGCTTTCATCGTCCTATTAAGTAGTATAGTTGTAAACTATGGGTTCGAAGGTTTACAAATTGCTACTATGATGGCTGGTATTATGCTTATCTTGATGAGTGTAGCGAAGTTAGGTACAGTTATCCGATTTATTCCGGCTCCTGTTATTATGGGGTTCACAGCTGGTATTGGGGTTACGATTTGGGTTGGTCAATGGCCGTATTTCTTTGGATTTCCCCAATTACCTTATATGGTTCATTTTCATGAGAAATTGTGGGCTATGATTCAATCTTTGCCAAACTCAGATTTACCGACATTAGGTATAGCCGTATTAAGTTTAGCTTTATTATTGATATTACCTAAAATTCCGTATATCAAAAAAGTGCCAGCTCCTATTGTGGCCATGGTTGTAGCTACGATTATTCAAGCTGTTTATCAATTTCCCAGTGTATTGACGATTGGTAGTGCTTTTGGAGGCATTCCTCAAGGTTTACCAGAATTTTCTATACCGATTCTAAGCTTTGATAAAATATTAACTTTAATCGGACCTGCTTTTACCATTGCTATGCTGGGTGCTATAGAATCTTTGTTATCTGCAGTTGTAGCGGATGGTATGAGTGGTACAAAGCATGAATCAAATACTGAGTTGTTTGGACAAGGACTGGCTAATGTATTTGCCCCTTTATTTGGTGGTATTGCATCTACAGGAGCGATTGCGCGTACTGCTACCAATATTCGCCAAGGTGGTAATTCTCCATTAGCTGGTATCATTCATGCCATAACACTATGCATTATTTTGTTATTTTTAGCGCCTTATGCTGTTTATATTCCGTTAGCATCAATGGCTGCCATTCTTTTTGTTGTTGCCTATAATATGAGTGATGCGCCGCGATTTGTTCGCATGCTTATTTTAGCGCCACGACCAGATCAAGTTATTTTGCTTCTCACATTCTTTTTAACCATTTTCACAGATTTGGTTGTAGCCGTAAACGTAGGTGTAGTACTCGCTGTATTACAATTCATGCGTAAAATGGTTAATACTATTGACGTGCACGAAGCAAGTTGTGCTGAATTATCTGAGCAGATTAAACATGAAATCACAATACACTCTGATATCATGGTATATACCGTAGAAGGGCCGTTATTTTTTGGTGCTATAAGTGCTTTTGATCGGGCATTAAATTCGATTCATAAAGATCCTAAATATTTGATAATTCGTTTTGTGAAAGTACCATTTGTAGATTTAACGGGCTTACGTATATTACGTAGTATCATCGAAGAACTGCAAAAGAGAGGTATTGAGGTGTTACTAAGTGATGTAAGTTATGATATACGTCGCGAAATGTACAAGTCTGATTTTCTAGATATTCTTGGTCGCCATCATATGTATCGAAAATTTGATAGTGCTCTTCACAAAGCTGAACACGATTTGGCTTTATTAGAGGCGAAAGAAATATAATAATGACTTGCTTTATCAATGCAAATACACTATAATATTTCTGTAACTCATCAAGAGTAGTGGAGGGATAGGCCCTGTGAAGCTACAGCAACCATTCCAAGAGGAAAAGGTGCTAATTCCTATGACAAATGTCGTTAGATGGGAGGGTCTCTCATGAGTACATGAGAGGCTTTTTTTCGTATTAGGAGGATAAAATGGCTGAAAAACATATGTTTTTTACTTCTGAATCTGTTACTGAAGGCCATCCAGATAAAATAGCTGACCAAATTTCTGACGCTGTTTTGGATGCGATTATTGAAAAGGATCCAACTGCTCGTGTAGCTTGTGAAACTTTAGTTACTACGGGTCTAGTTCATGTAGTAGGTGAAATCTCTACCAATACTTATGTGGATATTCCTCGCATCGTACGTGATACTGTTCGAGATATCGGCTATACACGTGCTAAATTTGGTTTTGACTGCGATACTTGCGGTGTACTTGTTTCTATTGATGAACAATCTGCTGATATCGCTATGGGCGTAGATGAAGCGCTAGAATCTAAAGAAGGTAATGGTGAAGCACTAGATAAAATTGGTGCTGGTGACCAAGGTATGATGTTTGGTTATGCATCTAATGAAACACCTGAACTTATGCCTATGCCAATTTCTTTGGCTCATCGTTTATCCCGTCGTCTTACAGAAGTTCGTAAAGATGGCACTTTAACATATCTTCGTCCAGATGGTAAAACTCAAGTAACTGTTGAATATGTTGACGGTAAACCAAAACGTATTGATACAATTGTTATATCTACACAACATAGCCCTGAAGTTACGCAAGAACAAATTAAAGCTGATTTAAAACGCTTTGTTATTGATGCAGCATTGCCTGCTGAATTTGTTGATGAAAATACAAAATATTTCATTAACCCAACTGGCCGTTTCGTAATCGGTGGTCCTCATGGTGATGCTGGCTTGACTGGCCGCAAAATTATCGTAGATACTTACGGCGGTATGGCTCGTCATGGTGGCGGTGCTTTCTCTGGTAAGGATCCATCTAAGGTTGACCGCTCTGCAGCATATGCAGCTCGTTATGTAGCTAAAAACGTTGTTGCAGCAGGTCTTGCTGATAAATGTGAAG
>NZ_CAJLUB010000088.1 GCF_905209685.1 uncultured Veillonella sp.
AATAGTTCCGTTGCTTCATTGAGTAAGAAGCCTGCCACTAATAAACGACGTGGTACGATGATCAAATCAAGGTTAGCCGTCAATGGCAACATAATACTTGCTAAGGAAATTGGTAAGGCAAGCCAGATGAGGCGCGATAAAACCTCTTTAGTAGATTCTCGTTCACCTTCAAAGCTTTCACCTGTAGTAGGCGCCTTAGGCAATTTATAGTAATAATATAACAAGACTAGGAAGGCACCAAAGGCACCGATACCTGCACCTAAACTCGCACCGCCGGCCGCCTCAGGCAAACCGTATGGTAACAAGATAGCTGCCGCACCTAGCATCACCACAACCCGTAATATTTGCTCTACAATTTGGCTCATCGCCGTTGGTGTCATCATTTCGTAACCTTGGATGTAACCGCGGAAGCAGGAAATCCAAGTAACAAAGAAGATGGCTGGCGCTAGCGCAATGAGGGAGTAGTAGGCACGACTTTCCTGAATGATACCACTTGAGATGAGCCAATCGGCGCCAAAGAACATGGCAAGACTGGCTATTAGACCTGTAATGGTAAGCATTGTAAAGGAAATGTTGAATACTCGTTTAGCCCCCGTGTAGTCGTTGAGAGCTAACCGCTCTGCCGTTAAAATAGAGATGGCAATTGGCACACCTGCGCTTGAAACTTGTAATAGCAATAAATAGATGGGGAAGGCCATCTGATAGATACCGATACCTTCACCGCCTAAAATACGGGATAGTAGAATCCAGTTAATACTACCGATGGCTTTCACCACAAAGCCGGCTATGGTGAGGATTAATGTTCCTTTTAAAAATCCGCTAGCCATAGATTATAGAGTGTTGGAAGAACCTAACACGTTTTTAATTTTGTGAGCTACCATGCCTTTAATAGCATCACGAGCAGGTCCTAAGTATTTACGAGGGTCAAATTCAGATGGGTTTTGAGCCAAGTATTCACGTACGGATGCAGTCATAGCAAGACGAAGGTCTGTATCGATGTTGATTTTGCAAACTGCCATTTGAGCTGCTTTGCGAAGCATTTCTTCAGGTACGCCTTGTGCACCAGGAATGTTGCCACCAAATTCGTTACATTTTGCTACGAATTCAGGTAATACGGAGGATGCGCCATGCAATACGATTGGGAAGTCAGGCAATAATTCGCCAACTTTTTTCAAACGATCGAAGTCGAGGTAAGGGTCGCCTTTGAATTTGTAAGCACCATGGCTAGTACCGATAGCGATGGCTAAGGAGTCTACGCCTGTAAGATGTACGAATTCAGCAGCTTGTTCTGGATCTGTAAAGCGAGCATCCGCATCAGATACGTTTACATCATCTTCAACGCCAGCCAAACGGCCTAATTCTGCTTCTACTACAACGCCATGAGCGTGAGCATATTCAACAACTTGTTTAGTAATTTTTACGTTTTCATCGAAGTCATGGTGAGATGCGTCGATCATAACGGATGTAAAACCACCATCTACACAGTCTTTACAGATTTCAAAGGAATCGCCGTGATCAAGATGAAGAGCGATTGGTAAATTGCTGTCTTCAAGAGCTGCTTCTACGAGTTTTACAAGGTAAATATGTTTAGCATATTTACGAGCGCCTGCAGATACTTGCAAGATAAGAGGGGATTGTTCCTCTTTGGCTGCATCTACGATACCTTGTACGATTTCCATGTTGTTTACATTGAAAGCGCCAACAGCATAGCCGCCTTCATAGGCTTTTTTGAACATTTCTGTAGTAGTAACTAATGGCATGTTGTCCTCCTTGGCCATAGGGCCTGTCATATCATGTTATTAATACTGTGACTGCTAGTCTTTCTAGCGCATATGAGCTAGATTAAATACTAGTGTATTGCAATCATATATCAATTCAAGTTAAGTATATCAAGAAACACTATAAAGGGCCAATATTTTTTGTATAACTTATGCATAAATTTCGTCTTATTTTATGACCCATGTGGGCTAATTTATATGTATCGGTATTAATTTACCAGAAATACATTAGCTTAATTGGTGAGTAATGCCTCCATATCTGATGGTAAGGATGCCTGTAATTCTAGCCATTCATCCGTCATGGGATGGTAAAAGCTAACGCGCGATGCATGGAGTGCTTGACGTTGAATATATTTTAAGTGCCCACCATACAGGTCATCTCCAGCAAGTGGATATCCTAGTTGAGATAGATGAACCCGAATTTGATGTGTTCGACCTGTATGTAATAAACATTGCACATGGGTAAAGCATTGCACAATCTTATTCTTTACAATGGTATTACTCTCAATGACAGTTATATCTGTATGAGCTGGTTTACCCTCAGCCGTGCAGCAACGCTCGATAATACTACCTGGCTTACGTCCAATAGGCCACTGTACGCTTATGTGATTAGTGGGTAATTGACCTTCTACTATAGCGTCGTAGTTTTTATGGAAATGAGTATGCTTTTTATCGAAAGCATGTTGTACTACAGAGGTTTTAGCAATGATAACAATTCCAGAGGTGTCTTTATCTAATCGATGAACAGGATGGAAATCATAATGTTGATTTGTTTCTTGGTAGTAATGTAGAACACCATTTGCTAAGGTATGATCTCGTACTGTCGAGGTAGGATGCATCAGAATACCAGCCTCTTTGTTGATGACTAAAATATACTCATCTTCGTATACGATATCGAGGTCCATAGGGCTTAAACTAAACTCTTGTTCAGGGGTTAACTTCATAACGAGATGGTCTCCACCGTGAACAAGGGTATTCCAAGAGGCTGGTTCGTCATTAACTGTTATAATACCGTCATTTCGCAAACGCCGCCGCATACGTTGGGAAATATGCTGTTGTTTTATAATATGATTCATAGATTGAGTATGTACGTTGGAATCTACAATCAAGTCGATAATAGTTGCTGTTTTCATACATAGTATTATATCAAATAAATAATGGATGAAGAATTTTTCATAATTTGTTGTCTTTATAGAGACCATATAGTATAATTTTTATTAATGTTTTTTATATATTTTTTATGTATTGGTGTTTTATTTATTTGAATGCTTTGGCAGTTTAATGTCTTAACGCCATATATTGATGAGTATATGGTTTGCTTTGTAAAAGGAGAGGTTTATGAAACTGAATAAGAAATCCTTATTAGTCGCTTGTGTGTTGGCGGCTATGTCTACAAGTGCTTTCGCAGCAACAACAACAACATCTACTAGCAGTAAAACTGTGACAAATCAAGATACACCGACATCTACAAGTACGCGTGTAACTAGTGAGAAACATACAACAGCAACATCCTCTACTTCAGTTTCAACTATGGAAAAATCTAAAGCTAAATCTAGCGGTGTATCCGTATCGGTTGGTGCTGGACGCATGGCGGATTATGTTGTTGTGCCAATTCTTTCTGCTCAGCATCAGCCTCCAGCGGCTCTTAAATCGATACAAGCAGTAATTGACAATGATAACTTTATTAAGTTGGGTCAATTGGCAACAGTAAAACAAAAAGGGAAATGGGGCGTAGTCGGTACAGACGGTAAAGTTTTGCTTGAACCACAGTATTTAGATATTGATCCATCATTATCTGCTGATGGTACATATTTTGCATATACTAAAAAAACATTAGAACATATTAACATTGATGGTTCTGTGATTTCTAGTGGTGTTGACACTTATGGTGAGCATGATAAAGATATTTTGGCACGTCGCGAAATGGTAAAAAATTTATCCAATGGCGATGTTAAAATAAATTCTATTTCTTATCCAAGTGATTCTTATACAGCCGTTTCTGTAAAAAATAAATGGGGTTTTGTAGATGCTTCTAACAAAACGGTGATTGAGCCACAATTTAAGGAAGTGTATACAAAATTTAGTGAAGATCGTGCCTTTGTAAAAAGCGCTAAAGGTAAAACTATAGCTATTGATGGTAGCGGCAATCCAATTTTTGAATCTCCTACAGACGATATTGATGAATTTAAGAATGGATTGGCCGAATATCGACGTCATATTAGTAAGTTTAATTTAGGTGGATTTTTAAGCATGGCTGTAGGCATAGGTTTAAGCAGTCAAGGTGGGATTTATTATGGTGATGCTTGGAACCCAGTTTATGATGGTGTAAAACGTGGTTATTTGGACCGCAGTGGCAATATCATCATTGATAGCAAGAATGATGCCGTATGGCCAATGACAGCTTATGGTACACTTGTTAAAAATCAAGGTAAATTAGGATTTATGAATCGTAATGGTGAGTATATTATTCAACCTGGTAATTATGATGCAGGGGAAATGGATACTATTAATGCTTTGTTAGTACTCATCAATAAAGATAATGGAAAAGCTGGTATTTTTAATTTAGAAACAGGAAAACAAGTTAATCCATTTGTATATGATTCAATTAATTTTGTAAGTGCTACTCGGATGGTGGCTACAAAAGGTGAAAGTAAATACTTAATTGATATGCAATCCGGTAATATTGTATTTACAACAACTAAGGATATGACAATAGATGTATTTGGTGGGGCCTATGCTTGGGTTCATAAAGGTTCTAACGATTATCAATTAATTGATGAGAGTGGTAAAGTTTTATTCCATGATAAGAATAAGTTGATTAGTAAAACTGTACCATTTAGACATGGTTATGGCGCAGTGAAGTCTAATGGAAAATGGGGTGTAATGAACTCCAACGGTGAATGGGTTGTTCAACCAATGTATGATGCAGTTAATGTGCTATAAATCGTATTTGGTCAAAATTTTCTATGTTTAATCTTTTGCGCTATTTGCTACGAACTCATAACAAATATTATAACTAAAATAATTGGTTCATTAAAAATTCATGATATGGTATACTGAGCCTATAATGTATAGTTATATGTTTTTATTTGTTTTTGGGGGTACATATGAAATCTTCTAAAGCACTTTTAAAATTATTGGTTGTTGGTTGTATTGGTTTGGGTTGCTTAATGCCGACAGTTGCGCATGGAGAAAATACTACAGGACAAGCTGCAGGGGAGAACTCTGTTGTAAAAACAGAGATGCCATCAGGTGTTAATCGTATTCAACTGTTAAAAAATGAAGATTCATCTTCAACTGTACGCACAAGTTCTATTATTAATGGTCATGCTTATATTCCTAAGGATACAAAGATTGAATTAGAATTAATTACTCCAATTAGTTCCAAACGAAGTAAAGAGGGGAATACTTTTAGATTAAAAACATTAGAAAATCTTCTTATAAATAATGTTGTAGTAATTCCAGCAAATCAAGAAGTACTGGGAACAATTACAAAGTCTAGAAAAAACGGTATGTTTGGCCGCAAAGGTAGATTAGAATTTAGCATAAATGAAATTAAAACTGTTAATGGAGTTACAGTTCCTCTCGATGCCCAAGTAAAAGGTAAAGGTCATTCTGATAATGGTGCTGTAGCTGTGGCTGCTGCTGTTAGCCTAGTTGGTGGCTTATTTATGAAGGGGACAAACATTTACTATGAACCAGGCCAAAAGTTTGTTGCTGTGGTAGCTGCTGATACAGATTTAAATACAACAGTAGAAGATCTTCCAAATGCTATGAACCCAAGTAAACCATCTGGACAAAATATTGTGTTGCCAACAAGATAGATTAAGATTCATATGAAAATATTATAGTGATTAAATATCCGGTATCGATAGATTGTATCTGTTGGGTACCGGATATTTTGTTTTTTGAAATAGCTAATACTTACTTTTCTTTATAGTCTGAATAATCCTTCTATGATTAATAATAGTTATAATTAAAAAAATCGATTTACCTAGAAAAGAAGCGTGTTATAAGGTATAATTATAGAGATATATTCCGATTTGGTGTACATTTACACTTTCACTTGGAATATGAGGATGATGAAAGTAATGCTATGAGCCCCATGCCCAACGGGTTCAGGTGTAGGAGGTATAAAATGGCTAAAGATTGTTCCTTTGACGTTGTGTCCGAAGTGGATATGCAGGAAGTAGATAATGCGGTAAACCAAGCAAAAAAAGAGATTGGTACCCGTTATGATTTCCGTGGTTCTAAAGCAGAAATTAGTCTTGAAGGCGACACTATCAAAATCATCGGTGATGATGAATATAAATTGAATGCCATTATCGATGTATTAAAAGGCAAAATGGTTAAACGTAATGTAGCGATTAAAAATCTTGACTACGGTAAGGTTGAACCAGCAGCGGGTGCCACAGTTCGCCAAGTGATTACTATTAAAAAAGGCATTACTAAAGAAAATGCTAAAGAAGTAGTAAAAGCAATTAAAAATATGAAAATTAAGGTACAAGCATCTATCCAAGAGGATCAAGTGCGCGTATCTGGTAAAGATAAAGATGATTTGCAAGCTGTTATCCAAATGTTAAAACAATTGGATATCCCTGTAGAATTGCAATTCGTTAACTTCCGTTCTTAATAACATATGTCCATAAGATAGGGTTAGTTTAATTCGTATGAGTTGCTAACCCTATCGGTGTAGGAGGCCTTATGAAAGTAGAGGACATGAAGGGTGGCTATACCACAGGTTCATGTGCTACGGCAGGTATGAAAGCTGGTTTGTTGGCCCTCTTAGATAAGAACATCGTGGACCAAGTGGTCATTGAAAATCCTCAAGGTCAGTACATTGAAGTGCCTATTAAAGCCGTAGAGGTACTATCTGATATAGAGGCTAAGGTAACCGTTATGAAAGACGGTGGCGATGATCCTGATGTTACGCATGGCAATGATGTGGAAACAACGGTGACCCTTGATGATACTGGTGAACTACGATTCCGAGCGGGTTTTGGCGTAGGGACGGTAACGAAACCGGGCCTTGCTATGCCGCCAGGAGAACCAGCTATCAATCCAGGGCCTCGAGCGATGATGAAAATCGTCTTTGAAGAGCACTGTGTACATGGTCAAGGTGTAACGGTAACGGTGAGCGTGCCAAACGGTATGGTTTTAGCCAAGAAAACATTAAATCATACCCTAGGTATCGAAGGTGGTATTTCTATTATTGGAACTACAGGTATCGTTAAACCCATGAGTGAAGAAGGGTTCAAAAACTCTTTGGTTCCTCAGCTAAAAGTTATGAAGGCCAATGGCTGTGAAACAGCTGTTCTTGTGCCGGGCCGTATTGGTCAAGATTTAGCTGAACAAGTATTAGGTATTCATAAGAACCAAATGGCCGAAACGAGTAACTTTATCGGCTTTATGCTCGAAAAAGCTGTTGAAATTGGCTTCAAACGTATCTTGATTATCGGTCATATTGGTAAGCTAATAAAACTAGCTAGTGGTAGTTTCCACACACACAATCGCATGAGTGATGGCCGCATGGAAAGTATCGTAGCTTATGCTGCTTTAGAAGGGGCATCCCAAGCGGTGTGTGAAGAGTTATTTAATTGCCAAACCACAGAGTCTACGTTCCCGATTTTAGAACGAGAAGGACTGACTGGTGTATACCAACGCGTTGTAGATCGTGCATCTTTGCGTAGTGAGCGATATATTGCTAACGAGGCAGAGGTAGGTATCATCATTACCACCTTAAAAGGTGAGATTTTGGCAATGGATAAGCATGCTAAAGAGATAGGAGAGCTTGAACAATGGCACATACCTTGTATATCGTAGGCATTGGTCCAGGTAATCCTGATTATGTGGTACCTAAAGGCCTTAATTTAATTAAACATGCTACAGTATTGGTCGGTAGCGAACGGTCCTTAGAGGACTTTCAAGAGCCTGGCCAAATTACATATCCTGTAACAGGTAAGCTTAGCCTGCTAGCTGAGCAAATTGAGCGTGAGCTCAACCATCATGACGTTGTCGTTATGGTAAGTGGTGATACAGGCTACTATAGCTTGTTGCCATATTTAAAGAAGAAATTCCCTGCCAATCCTATTGAGGTTGTGCCAGGCATTAGTTCTATGACCTTTGCCTTTGCTCGACTCAATGAGGTGTGGCATGATGCGGATTTAATGAGCTTTCACGGTCGCCAACCAGCGCCTGAAA
>NZ_CAJLUB010000089.1 GCF_905209685.1 uncultured Veillonella sp.
AACCATAATGTTTAACAGTGGATTCTGGAGAGAAACCAACTTCTGCAGTGATTTCATATGGTGGAATGAATACAGGCATACCTTTGCGCAATTCATGAGCTTCAAGAGCACGATCCAAGATTTTACGAGCCAAATCTTTTGTTTCAGCCAAATTAGTGTGGTGATGATCGTAACCGATATGTTCTGCACCTGGCAAACGAGCTGCATCAGATGTAGTGATAACTTTTGTATTGAAGCAACGTGCTACGTCCATAATAGCAGGGTAAACGTCTTGAACGTCAGCTACCCAGCAATCAAGAGCGCCTGTACCAAGTACAAGTTCAGCACCGATAGCATTACACAATGGAATAACATTTTCATAACGGTACATGCTGGACAAACCAGAGCAGCAGATGCCGTAGAATTGGATACCTTTAGCGCCGATGGCTTTTGCTTTTTCTAAGTACTCTTCAGAAGCACCAATTTTACAAATTTGGGATACTAATGTTGGCAAGTGACCATGAACAGCGATGTTAACATAACCTTTTTTCAAAGCGCCAATGTTAACTTTAGATGTACGACGACCACCAAGACCGAACAATGCGTCTGTTGCGATGTCTGCAGCTACTACGCCAGTGAATGTGAAAGCAAGGCCACAACGCAAGAATTGTTTCATGTTGCTTTCCCAATCGCCATCTGTACCTACGCATGTACGATGATATGCATCAAATGCTTCATTGTACGCGGAAATAGGCAAGATATCCAAGTTTTTCCAAACTTCGCGACGTTCAGCAGGAGCCATTGCTGTAATAGTTTTATATTCGCCAGGCAATGCACGGCTCAAATCTTCAAGCAATACATCTGCCAAGTCATTTGCCACTTCTTTTAAGGAACGGCCTTCTTCAGGAATGTTGAAAGCTTTACATACAGTGCGAATTTTTTCTTCGCCCATAATTGGAATATCCAATTGGTCATTAGCAGCAGCTTTCAAAGAAATCAAAATTTCACGAGCATGCGCACCATGTTGAGTCAAACCACCTGCTGCAGCACGTGTCATATTACGAGCTACGATAAGGTCAGCATCGGCACCGCAGACACCGCGAGGACTCTTAGGTGTAATTTTACATGGACCCATGAAACAAATACGGCAACATACGCCGGCAATACCGAATGTACATTGTGGTTGTTGTTTATCAAAACGGTCAAATACTGTATCGCAACCAATTTGCTCCATGCGAAGAATCATTTCGCGTACAGCAGGATCTGGTGTTTGTTCGATAACATCTTGTTTTGTAGGCCAAGTTTTACGATATTCTGCAACGGCTTTCATGTAGTCGTTTACGCCATGTTCATGAGGTACCCCTGGTTCATGAGTGTGTGGCACCCATTTATCCGTAGGCAACGCTTTGCCATGACTATGGTCATGGTCATGATGGTGATCATGGTCGTGATCGTGATGGTGACCGCCACAATGGCAGTGATCATGGTCATGATGATGGTCATGATCATGATGGTGATGATGATGGTCATGATCATGATGGTGATGATGTTCGCCATGGCTGTGATCATGGGTATTTTTATTTTCCACATCTTTACTCATAATAATCCTCCTAGGGGCCTACGTAGGCCAACTAATACTAATAAGAAAACATATTCTACTTTTATGCAAGTTAATTCCACCTCAACGATGGGTTTTAAATCCTATCTCCAAAATATGTTTTAAACTACTATAAGTATATTTTCTGAAAGGACATTTGTCAATTAAATTTTGAGAAATTTTTGACTCATTTATGCCTACAAACTATTGTATTAACTATATTCATCAAATTCGATAACTTCAGATTCCTTTCATAAAACCAAAAGAGGTTAATTCCTTTTATTTTAAGGAATTAACCTCTTTAATCTATATATGTGTATTTTTTTATCAATATATATGTTTATATGTATCCTAAAGCTATACCATCCTAATAGCTCCATATGTATAATTTATAAAAATTGTTGCATAATCTGTGCTACTTCAGCTAGATGGAATCGCTTAGCTCTATCCGATCTGGCAACTAATACCAACTGACGGAAACAAAGTTTTGATGCAAGAGGATAAAATTTAACTTTATCATCATCGCCCTTGCTATTTAACGTGCTTGGTAAGAATGTAATACCATAGTCATCCTCTACCAAGGATCGACAAGTATCAAGATTTTCTGACCCAATAACTGCTTTAGGTACGAAAGATTCAGCCTGACATAGACGATTTACCAAAGTTCGCAACTTAAGGCCTTCTCTTATGAGAATAAACGGAAATGTTCCAAAGGGTGCTATTTCATGAATTCCATCCGGTGTCATAAGCGAATCAGCAATAGCTATGGCTTTTTTATTTTCTACACTAACGGCCAATAGAATTTGCTCATCTAGTACAGGATAGCTTTCAAGAGCTTGAGAATAAATCGGTGTAGGAAACAACCCTACATCTACCAAGCCATCACAAATTTGTTGTTCCAAAAAATGGGACTCTCCTTCTACTACGTGGAATTCCCAAGAAGGTTCAATTTGTTGAAAGCTCTTCAATGTTTTTCCCAACATATGGTGGCCATAGAATTGAGACAACCCAATACGAACATGGTAAGCCGCATCAGACCCTTGATTAATGATAGACTGCGTTAAAGCCTCTACCTTTCCTACTAAGGGCATCCCCTCTTTAGCAATCTGTAATGCTGCCGCCGTTGGAACAACCTTTGTACGATCTCGAGCAAATAAAGGTACTCCTAACTCAGCCTCGATACGACGAATACTTTGACTTAATGCAGGCTGAGAAATATATAGTTTTTTAGATGCCTTTGAGAACGATGTCATCTCGACGATGGTACTTATATATTTAATATCCTTTATATCCATAGAAACACCTTATAACAAAACATTATTATTTAATTATAACTATTTATTACTAAAATACAAGTTATATTGTGTAAACCAAAGACTATGTTTCATAAATCTAGAATCTATTTTATTCATTAATTCAAAATCTATTCTTCATTAATCAAAAATCTGTTATCCATTAATCACAAGATAATATATCGGTTCTAGAATTATAACAATTATACATAAAAAAGCCCTCCAGACGGAGGGCCTTTAATTCGAGTATTTAGTTCAATTGTATTTGAGTATTTAATTCACTTTTATTTGAGTGTTTAGCTCACCTTACATTAATGTTTTAAGTACATCCAATACTTCTTGTGGCAATTCGTTTTTATGACCGATGAGTTTTTCTACATAGTCATAGCGGAACTCGAATGCTTTGTGTAGTTGGTGATGGTATTCACGCACTTGGAATGGTGGTTCGAAACCAGGAACCTCTACATAGGAGAGAT
The DNA here is from genome assembly GCF_905209685.1 of uncultured Veillonella sp. Classification (GTDB taxonomy): domain Bacteria; phylum Bacillota; class Negativicutes; order Veillonellales; family Veillonellaceae; genus Veillonella. The sequence continues at coordinate 3,345 of NZ_CAJLUB010000089.1, forward strand.
TTTCATATTTATAGAATGGTTTGAAGTCCAATGTGCCTTCTACCAAACGTTCCAATAAATCAAGAGTTACCTCTTTAGGAATTTTGTCTTCCAAGAAGAAGCCTGTATTCATAATGTAGCATTGTACACCACATTCAGAGAACAATTTTTTGTAGCTTTCATAGTCACGAACCAATGGATATGTACGGAATGGATTTGCATATGGTTCGATAACAAGTGCATTTGGATCAACGTGAGCATCCAGCTTTTCAGCAGTAGAGCGACGTGTAGCTAGTGTTGCGCCCATTGTAGATGCCAAAACAGGGTCATCAATTTTAAGGATTGGTGGCAACGTTTTATCCTTCATAAGCCATACAATGGCATTAACTGGTTGATCTACGTAGTTTACACGATTATCTGTCCAGAATTGAGATTTAATAGCGCGACCATTATTATTACGCACATCTTCTGCCAACACAACCTTACGGCCATCCTCATCCATAGTTACGCCAACATTTTGTAGAGTCAACAAGAATTCATTAGCAGGATGTTCCACAGGATAGTCTTGCATTTTGTCAAAATATGTAGGTTCAAGAGCAATAGAACTCAAGTCATTAGTATTGATGATATACGCATCGTCATGCAAGATAGAAATATCATAACGACCATCATGCTTTTCATGAGTTAATGTAGATTTACCAGAACCGGACAAGCCAAATACACCGATAGTGTAGCTTTTACCATTATCAAGATTGTAACGTTTCATACCGCCGTGGCATGCTACATAGTCGAATCGGTTCGCCAAAGACCACGCCAATGTAAGGGTACCTTTTTTATGCTCACCGAAGTAACGCATACCAAGAATCATAGCGCAGTTATGAGCTGGATCAAAAATAGCAAGCCCACCTGGATGACCTGGTACCACATAGTCAGGATCAGAATAGATATAAATGTCGCCTTCTGGAATTTCTACGCTATCATTGTAGAATTCTTTTACAGCTGCATCAAAGAACTTAAAGTTCATGATCCAAGAATACAAAATAGATGCGTGATCTTTTGGAATCATCAAATGAGCACGAGCAGTAAATTTTTTATCAAGACCTACGATAGTATCAGCAGAAAGCCATTCTTTACCGCGGCTATCATAGACTGCATCACGTGCAATATTAGCAAGTTCCACTTCGTCAATGCCTTCATCGCCAATAATGCGACGAGCTTTTGCATAGCGACCTGTAGTTTTACCATCGTTTGTAACAAGTACCTTTGCATCAGCTGGCAAACCTTGCTCGCATGGTTTATATACAGGCATATCGAGGACGATAACGCCAGGTTCTTCAGTGGCAAATTGGTACGCTTGTGCCACAGATGTAATAGGCGTTACATTGTTTCCATAAAATGCAGTTTCAATAGTACTGCGCATCTTAGAAAATAATGGGTTTGTTTTAATTTCACTTTGCTTCCAAACGCGTCGTGTCGACATAGTATCCAGATCCTCACCTTTAATATATACGTAATTTCTCTTGTAAAAGTAGTTTAAGATAAGAAAATACTGCATCCGCAAATACTTTCATTATGTTTTATTGTACCCTTTTCAGACAAATTTGTATACACAAAACAGATGAATTATAAGAAATTAATGCATGCTTATTTCGAATTAGTGCAACACATTTTATATAAAATATTTTAATAACTCTATCTGTTTTATTGAATTTATCCTAATAATGATTAATATAAAAGAGCTAACTGAATATACATCAACTAATAAAAAAATAAAATGAGGCTAGGTCATATGACCTAGCCTTTTATTCTAGAAAAACAAATATTTATCTTCTAAATTCAAGTTCCAAATATATCCTCTATATCTATTTTCTAGTTTACTTTTTATTTCTATTAATAAAAGAATCGATTTTACCGACCAAATCATCTACATTAAAATCACCACGCTCTGCGATCATCTTAATAGTAGCCACCTTAGCCATAACCTTTACCATCGGTGTTTTCAACTTCTCAAATTTAGGATTCAAAGAAATCAAATAATCTACCACTTCAGGGCTTTGCTTAATCAAGTTAGATAGAGTTGTCTTTGCATCGATATGGAAACGACCGTCAGCATCGGTAGTGAGAGGTTCTTCATCTACTTCTTCTGCAGCCTCTTGAGCTAAGGATTTATCAGTATCATTACCCTTACCAGTACTATTTCCTGCATTTCCTACAAAATCTGTCTTATCCCACGTCAACAATGTACGAGACCCTTCAAGCTCACGTATATGAGTGCAATCTTGCATCATTTCTAAGACACCGCGGAATTTACCATGTTCATCGCGTACTGCTGTATAGATAACATAGATGAATAATCCCGGTTTATTGATCCAGAATTCAGCTTGGCTTTGCTCACCAGATCGGAATTTCTCTACGATTTCTTCTACAACATGAACGGACTTTGCAGGGTGACAATTCTTGACCTCACGTCCAATAACATTGGCACTGCGAGGGAATATACGATGTGGCGTATCGCTGTAGAACTTAACAAGTTCGTTTTCATCTACATAAGACAAATCTACAGGAAGATGACGGAACAATAGATTGATTTGTTCTAGAGTCAATTTGCCTGTGGCTACGTCGAGGACTGTATCCTTGCCAACTTGTGCCCCACCTACAGGACCTACATATTTAGACAATAATCCAGCTAAATCATTTAGGAACTCATTAGATACTGCACCGTTTTGACTAGCAGTATTTCCATTTAATTGAGCTGCAGAATCGTTGATGCCTGCCACTACATACAAACCAGGAGGATTAATGATAGCATAACCAATTTCATGATCATTTTTGCTCATGCGCACAAATTCTTCATCGCTTAGTAATTTAAAGGATGTTGGCAATAATACTTCTAACTCTTTAGAGTTTAAATCGCGCAATTTCGCCAATGTATCTGGTACAGACGCTAAAAATTCTTCGTATTTATCTTCACGAAGCAATGCATAGGACGCAGAGATGGCATCGCGCACGCCATCGTCAAAGGTCCACATAATACGGGTAGGACGATCAAAACCATGTTCTTCAAGCATTGGATATAATTGATTTTGTTTACGAGATAGATGTATACGCCATTGTGCTAGGGAGTCAAATACGCCAAGCCACGGATTTTTAATAAACTTATCTTGCTTTAACAATTCATCCGCTTCAAGAGCTACCTTTTCAACAGCATTAATTTCTTCTAAGTACACCCACAATGGATGATTTTCAGGGTACTCATTTTCGGCACGCACCAACACACCGTCAAATAAATTCAATAAATCATCCATCTTATCTAGTATTTCTTCATCCTTATATACACCTTTCAAACTTTGCTCTGCATAGGCAAACTCATCAGGCGTGCAAGTACCTAATTTTTCTTTCAAAATACGGTTACCCTCTTCTAAGGATAATTTGCCGTCTAAATAATCCTCTTTAATAGATACAATAATTCTGTACCGTTCGTTATTAATGTCTAGCTTTTGCTTTAATGGATTCATATGCTTATACCTCCATGGGTCAATGCTATTACTATACTCAATATGTTATTTCTATGAATAATCTATTTTTAGTATATCAATTTTGAAAGTAATTTTCAGTTGCCATAGATACATATTTAGATATATTTGAAAGATTCTAAAAAAAGCGCCCATACTAAGTATGAGCGCCTTTGATTAGTTTCTAAAATCAATATATTCAGTTTTAGAAGATGCTACAGGATTACCATTGGAGTCTGTAGCCGGGTTGAAACGCCATGTGGAGATTTTCTCAACAAGAGCCTCATCAAGAGCAGTAACCCCACTAGATTTTACAACCTCTACGTCCCCTACAGAGCCATCTTCATTGATGGTAAAACGCACATCTGCACTTTGAATCGAATCGCCATAACCAGCAATATTAATTTGATCTACAGATGGTGTAGATATCGCTACAGGCAATTGAAATGGAGCCGCCAACACAGTGGCTGCCATACTCGTTGCAAACAATGCGCTTAATACAGTACAACGCAACACTTTATTCATCACATTCTCCTTATTTAGCTGTTACAGCTTGTTTAGGTAGAGTAATTGTCATCCCAATAATAGATTCATGAGCCTTTTGGTCTACGCCGATAGCAGGTGTAAATTTCCATTGTAGAATGGCTTTTTTCACAGCTTCATCAATTGGAGCATAGCCAGAGGAACGTTCTACGAATACGTTTTTTACATTTCCTTTTTTATCAATCAAGAATCGTACACGCATATTAGGCGCTACTGTAGCTGTTTGAGGAACCTCAGGCAACTCAGGTTTTACAATTTCCACTTCGCGCGGAGATTCTAAGAACTTAGCCGCATCAGCTGTATAATTACCTAATACGCCAAAGGATGCAACAAGTAAAGCCGCCGCAGTGAATCGGAATAATTTATTCATAATAAGCCTCCTAAAATAATTATTGTGAGTCTATGAATAATATCATACTAAATAAAGATGAATATTTAAAGAACATTTTCTTATTGATAAATTTTCTCATTTATGATATATTGAGTTCAAGATAACTGTTCGGACTTACATATCAGGTAGATATGACAAAAAACTACACAAAGGAGGTTCATCATGAGACGTAGAAAGCGTATTCAAATGAAGGTCATGATGGT
>NZ_CAJLUB010000090.1 GCF_905209685.1 uncultured Veillonella sp.
TGCTTTTACGAGCTTTTCTTTTGTTATTGACCTGTTAAGTATTGCACTTCCTGCTACTCGCCAATAACCTAGTCTTGTATTTCCCCACATATATGCGTACTCCTCTGGTATTCCTAACTTCTTTAAGTTTGTAACTCTAGTTGTAGATTTCTTCCATTGTTTCCATATATATTGACGAAATCTCCTTTGCAGCCATTCATTCCATTCCTGCATTTTGCGTTTTATACTTGCTATGCAGTAATAGTTCAGCCAACCGCTTATATATACTTTTACCTTGTTCATCACTACACGTACATTTCTTCCTTGGCTTCTAGCTGTCAGCTCTTTTAGTTTTGCTTTGGCTTTCTTCAAGGGTTGTTTGTGTACTCTTATCATTACACCCGTTTGGTTCTTACCTAGCGTAAATCCTAAGAACTTGAACTTTTGTGAGTATACGCTTACTGCTTTGCTCTTTTCCATGTTCAACTTTAGTTTAAGCTTATCTTCAAGATATTTTCTGCTGGATTCCAGTAATCTTTCCGCTGCTCTTTTGCTTTTTGCTTCGACAATAATGTCATCTGCATACCTTACTATATTTACTCCTCGTCTTGACATTTCTTGGTCAAACTCATTCAGGTAAATATTTGCCAGTAGTGGCGACAATGGTCCGCCTTGTGGCGAGCCTTCTTCTGTCTTTACTATTACTCCGTTGTCCATGACTCCGCTTTTGAGAAATTTCTTGATTAGTTCTATCAGCCTCTTATCTTTTATTCTCCTGCGAAGTATGTTAAGCAGTAAGTCATGGTTCAGCGTATCGAAATACTTGGATAAATCTACTTCTACTACGTATCGGTAGCCCTTTTCCGCATATTCTTTCACGCTTTCCATTGCCTGTTGTGCACTTCTTCCTACTCGGTAGCCGTAGCTTCCTTTGTAGAAAGTTTCTTCATACATTGGTTGCAGTACCTGTGCTATTGCCTGCTGTACCATTCTATCTATAACAGTTGGTATGCCAAGCTTTCGCACTTCTCCGTCTGCTTTGGGAATTTCCTTGCGTCTTACTGGGTTTGGTTTATATCTTCCGAACCATATGTCAGATACAAGTTCTCGACCATGTTCAGTGCACCAAGGTTCCAGTTCATCGACAGTCATTCCGTCGATTCCCGCGGCTCCCTTGTTGCCTTTGACTCTTTTCATTGCTTCGAGTAAATTTCTGCCCCGAAGAATTTCTCGCAGTAAATCCTGCGTTGCATTGTCTCTTTCTCTGTTGTCCCGAGTTCCAACACTCGGCACTCCTGCATACCCTTCACGTTCCACGCTATCCCTTTGCAGGCAGTCCTTTCGGTATTCTGCTTTCATTGTGTTGGACTCCTTTCTCCAGTTACTCAAGACTGGTATTTGTTCAGTCCTTCCCGTAAAAAAACGGTACTATGACCTCTGCTGACTTCTCACAGCAAGCTTTACTCCGTATTTCGGATTTCCTACTTTACGTCTGTGAGACCTCCCCAGGTAAGAACGATAACTTTCATTCCATGTAGCCGCCTTATTTACTGTATAGAGTTCGGGTAGCATTGGACTTCATCTTGTGTCGCAGACTTATCCACTCTAATTCAGCCTTTTATAAGGTTTCTGTTCGTCGGCTCAGAACTTTGCCCGCTGTCGATTTTCCGCAACAGCATCCGGCTTCCTTCAGATTCCACCTCACGATGGACACCCTTGCCTTCGGCTAACGCTTCCTGCTACCGAGCGCGTAGTGGACTTTCACCACCTAGTTATCGCCCATGCTGGGCGCACAACAAAAATGGCTGGAGCAATATGCCCCAGCCATTAACCCATACTAGCATAAACTAGATTGACCAGAAAAAATATATTAATGCCTTTTCTATTTTGAGATTTCTTCTCTATACGATAAAGAATCCTTTGGTTAGTACCATTTTTTCAATAGGATGTAAGAAATTACTACAGTGAGAACAGAAAGGGCTGCCCACACAGTTAACATTGAACTATGCCACAACATTTTGATACCCTCCTCTTATTTCTTAGCTAATTTAGCATCACGAATCGCTTGAGCTTTTTTAGTATCTTCTTTCCACATACTTGCCAAAACATACATTACAATAAAGCTAACTATAACACCCCAAGCACCAGCTGCCATTACAGAACGCTCAATATGGGCAATCAAATACAGATAGAAATATACACCTTCACCTACGATAGCACCAATAATAGCGGCCTTAGCATTTGCCAGTTTAGGCATAAACAGAGAAAAAATCAAAGGTGCCAGAGTAGCCGCGGATACGCCCGAAATACCAATCCAAACCATAACACCCATAAATGGAGGTGGATTAAATACCAGATAAAGAGAAAACGCTCCAATTAACGCTGGTAAAACCTTTGTCATGCGATAAGCTAATTTCTCAGCTTCATCTTGCTCCATAGGAATAATTCTATGCTTAACAAGAGTCTGCAAAAATAAATCATTACTAATACAAGTAGTAATAACAAGAATCAGACCGCACGCAGTAGACATCAATGCTGCCACAATCGCTACTGACAATATCGTACTAATAATCGGATGGAACAACTTTACATATTCTATAACAGCCATATCTGCTACTTTCAGGTTAGGATCAATAGCTCTCATATATAACCCGCCAAACATTACTAAGAGGCAGCAGAAAGATGCTACTATCCATGTCCAAATCATCTTGGACATATCCTTAGGATTCTTCAGTGCCATAATTTTGTTAAGCAACTGTGGTTGTCCGGCAAAAGCAAATTCAATAAACATAACACCAAATACTGCTGCATAGCTGTACATATGAAGAGAGTCAGGATTAAGCACTGTTACAAAGTTAGGATTTTGAGCAGCCAAAAGATCAGAAACTTCTGTTAACCCTCCTTTAAACATCATTATACCGGATATGAATACGAATACGCCTGCGAAAATCATGAGGCACATTTGACCGATACTAGTATAGATATCAGCAAACAGGCCACCAACAGTTACATACAAAACAGTAATAACGGTTACGCCAATAATAGCAGTAGTATAGTCAAGACCTTGAATCATACCAGACAACAAACTGCCACCTGCTGAAAATTGACCGGCAATGTAAAAAATTTGAATGATAAATACTATGGAACACAAACCACGTAACACATCGCTATCATAGCGTTTTGCCAACCAGTCGGCCATTGATATAGATTTAAGCTCTATATTAGTATTACGTACGCCCTTAGCTAACAGAATAAATCCCAAGGTTGATGCCATAAAAATAGCAAGAAAAATCCACAGGCCGGTAGCTCCCCAAGCATAACAGAAGCCAACATACCCCATAAACGTTGCTGCAGAGAAGAAGGATGCTGCAAAAGCAAGTCCTAAAGGAATTGGTCCCATAGATTCGCCGGCTACAGCAAAATCACTTAAACCCTTGATTTTTTTTGCTCCTAAGAAACCAACGTATACTACAAATAAAACATATAGTGCCAGTCCGCATATCATCCAGGTATTTAATGACATAATTACAGACCTCCTCTCTTAAATATAATCAAATTATACTTTTTCCCACTCAGATTTAACTAAAGCTTTGTTTAAATCACGCAGATATGGAACCGTCCTACGAGCTTCAGTACACTTATCAACGTCTATTTCCGCAACAAGTACCGCATCGCTATCTCTATCAGCTTCACACAGAACTTCGCCATTTGGAGCTATAATACGAGAATGACCACCTAAGAAAACTGTATTATCATCGACGCCTGCACGGTTAACAGCGACTACATAAATACCATTCTCTAATGCTCGAGCTTTAGATTGGATGTCCCATACATAATAACGTGCTCTACCAAAAGCAGACGGATAAGCAATAACATTAACACCTTTAAGTACCATCAAACGAGATAATTCTGGGAAGCCAATTTCATAACAAATTTGGTGCCCAATCTTCAAATCACCATATTCTACAGGAGCAGGAACTTCGCATCCATTTTGGAACCGTAGCTCCTCATTATCCCAAAGATGAACCTTGTCATATTTACCCATCAGACCATTTTCATTTACTGTCAAAGCGGTATCTGTAACAATACCTTTGTTTTTGGTAGTAGCTATAATGCAACCAGTAACAAGAATTTGGTATTTTTTAGCTTGTTCAATCATCCATTTAGTAGTACGACCAGAAGGAATATCTTCAGCTAATTCCACATCTTGTTTTGGAATCCAGTAGCCCGTATTAAAAAGTTCTGGAAATACCACCCATTTAGCACCTTGATCTACTGCTTCCTTCAGCAATTTTTCTGCTCTAGCGAGATTAGCATCAACATTTGCCAACTCACAATTCATTTGGATAGCTGCAACCTTAATTTTCATAAAAAATCCTCCTCCTTTACACTCGTAAATATATATCGTTTTTCGACCTTTTTGTTCGTAAAAACCTGTGATAAATTCAGTTATATTACTTATTTGTATTATAGCATACAAAAATAACTGTATTTCATTTTAGAAGTAAGTTGCGGAAAATCCTGCCTAAGATACTGTAGGATAGTCATGGATTCATGTAACATATTTTTTCTATCTGACATTCAACAAGACAACAAATATATCTCTAACATATTTTATAAAAATGAATTTTTTTCATTGTTGCTGTAAGTTAAAGGTTTAGAGTGAATCAAATGTATATTTTATAAACATTATATTTTTAAATATTGATACACAAATCATCACTTATAGAATTCCCTTGTTAGCAGCAACATTAGAATTTTATCATCATAGTCTTTTTGCCAAATATGCATTTAAATCTCTATTTTTTTATAATCTTATCCCAGAAAGTTACATTATAATTCTCTCACATGCATGTTAGAGATATTTTCCCGTATCTTGTTTTTTTTATTATTAATGAGAGATTTTTGTGTTAGAATAATAATATAGATTGTTGTTTATCTAACTACATTTAAGGAGTTTTCTATGCTTTGGTATAATGTTATAATTAATCTATGTGCAAGGCTATTCTTTGCTACTATCCTATTTTCTCTCCTTTGCCGTACATCAGTAATCAGGAACACAATCAACACCCTTGTAAAAAACAATCTAAGTAAACTAAAATTCATTGCAATCTTTGTAGCATTTTCCCTTGTAGATGCTTTTTTCGGAGCTCAACTAGTTACTCGCTGCATTAATAATCAGCTTGCCTTTGTTATGGTCTCAGGACTTATCGGCGGGCCAATCGTAGGTACAGCTACAGGTCTTATCAGCTCTATCCTTGCTTTTTTTCTTGTACCTTATGCTCCGTTTTCATATCACTATATATTGGTAATTTTAATCGGTCTTATTGCAGGCTTTTTTGCTACCTGGCTTCAGAAGCAACATGCCATTTATGCTGATGCCTCTATATTAGGTTTAATGTTCACTTTTTTCTACCTTGTCATTAATATATCATTAAACACTACTACGTTGCCTAACAGTTATACTGTTGAAGATATCTTATTTCCTACTCTCTTTAGTTATTCTATAGGTGCTGGCGCATTTATGGGTATATTAGAAGATTTTTATAATCAACAAGAAAAAATAGAAGGAATCAGTGCCAAAACAGCGTTAAAAATCACTAATAATTCTATCTCTATTTTACAAGACGGCTTAAATACTACCAGTGCTTCAGAAACTGCTGATATTATTCTTCAGGAAGCAGAAACATTTGATTTTGTAGCTATTACATCGTTAGATGAGATATTAGGCTTTTCCTCCTACCGCACCGAAGCCCCCTTCGTCTCTTTTTTAGTAGATGACTTTCAAAATCTTTTCAAAACTTCTTTCAAGCAAGATGCGAAGAATCTAGATGTTATTCGCTCCTATATTAATGTTCCTATTTATAATGATAAACACCATGTCGGTTACTTCTGTGTCGGCCATATTCTAGACTCCGAAACTACTCCTTTTGAAACCACATTAGCTCATGGCCTTGGTACTATGATTACCAACCAAATCACTGTTCATAGCATTAAAGAAAAGGCTGGTCTATACGATAAGGCAGAAATTAAAGCTCTACAATCTCAAATTAATCCCCATTTTCTTTTCAATGCTTTGAGTACTATCAGTTTCTACTGTTCTCAACAACCTCAAACTGCTAAATCTCTTATCAATGATCTCGCTAGCTATTATAGGAACAATTTGACAGATGGAAATACCATGATTTCTATTCTAAACGAACTTCAGCATATCAATGCTTATATTCATTTAGAACAGGCACGCTTTGGTGACAGATTAAAAGTAGATTATGACATAAACATCGAAGAATCATTCCTAGTCCCAGCTCTCATACTACAACCTATTGTTGAAAACGCTATCCGTCATGGACTGTATCAAAAACTTGAGGGTGGACGAATTATTATTCGAATTGACAAGCAAAAAAATTCTTTCCGTATTGCCGTAATTGATGACGGGCTAGGTATGACATCAGATAGATTAAAACATATTTTTGACAACACGAAGCCTAAGAATTCAATAGGACTTACTAATGTAAACCAACGCTTAATTACTCTTTATGGTCCAAAAAACAAACTTAAAATCTATAGTAGCATGAATAATGGTACCATAGTTATTATGAAAATTCCTTTTCAAGAGGTGAGCGAAAACAATGATTAGAACTATAATTGTAGATGATGAATACCCAACTCGCCAAGAGCTAGCTACTATTCTAAGCAATATCAGTGATATTGAAATTGTAGCTCAATGTGCTATAGGTCAAGAACTCCTTGATTATCTTCAAAACAGTACTGTAGATATTGTTTTTCTCGATATCGAAATGCCTCAAATTAACGGCTTAGATATTGCGCGTATTATACGCACCACCATCCCTAACCCACCACAAATTGTTTTCTCTACTGGTTATGGTCAGTTCGCTGTCCAAGCTTTTGATTTGCAGGCCTTTGATTATGTTTTAAAACCATATACTCAGGAGCGCATCCTTATTGCAATAATGCGATATAGAAATTTCAAAAAGCAAACTGATAATATTAAACATAAGGATAGTTTTAAACTTCCTATTTGGCATAACGATAAAATGATTCTGCTAAACCCGGAAACTGAGATAAGTCTTATACGAGCACAAGAACAAAAAATTATTGTTTCTACTAATAATGGTGAATTTGAAATCAATACCCCTTTAAAAGATTTAGAGCAAAAACTTAAGGAGCACGGCTTTCTTCGTACCCATAAATCATATATAGTTAACATTGGTAAAATCAGAGAGATAATTCCTTGGTTCAATGATACCTTTATACTCACTTTAGAAAACTGTGACTATAAAGAAATTCCTGTTTCACGCCATTATTTACCAGACTTCAAGAAATTCTTAAATATCTAACGAACCTCTAGATCTATCGTAAGCGTCAAATCTTTACTATTGTGTAAATTACGCTACAGAACCTAATGCACTTTCTGCATCCTTTGACAGAAACCCTACTCGCAAAATATTTCTAAATAAAGCATAGATTTCTGCACGCAAAACAGGCAGCAAATCCGCTGCCTGTTTTACTTATTCCATATGCTTATTACAATCTGCGCATAACAAATCCTTGCATAGCATCATCCCACAAAAGCTCCAGCTGCAAATCCGTGCAATATTTTCTCTGCATGCCAAAGGTAGCTTCCGGAGGCATATATTCATATTGGCTAAGCAGGATAAAACGTCCGCTTCCGTCCGTGTTAATCTTGGTTACGATTTGCCGCCACTGGTCAATGGCATAGCCATTTTTAGCTAAATCCTCCAAGGTCACGTAGGTCAGCCATTGTCCGTTTTGCTTGCCGATAAGCCAATAACCGCAGTTCTGCTCATGAGCACCGATAGTGGCATTTATTTCAAAAAATATATTTTCGGGATTGGCGGTAAAAACATCCCGCACCCTATAGCCAACCATTCCATTCTCCGCAGGAAC
>NZ_CAJLUB010000091.1 GCF_905209685.1 uncultured Veillonella sp.
TAGGCGTTTGTGATGAACTCATTCAAGCCCTTCAAAAACAAGGTATCAAGGAGCCCACTCCAATTCAAGAACAAGCCATTCCTATAGTTTTCAAAGGGAATGATGTCATAGCAAAAGCTCAAACAGGTACAGGCAAAACATTAGCCTTCTTATTACCTATTCTTCAACGGGTTCACACAGATGTGCATCAAGAACAAGTACTTATCATTGCACCTACGCGAGAACTAGTAAAACAAATTTCTGACGAAGCAAAAGAAATAGGTACCATTTTAAATGTGGACATCCTCCCTCTTATCGGTGGCAAAACGATTGAAGCACAGCTACAACAATTAGGACGTCGCCCTCAAGTTATCTTAGGTACACCAGGTCGCCTACTAGATCACGCTAAACGAGGTTCTTTACATTTAGATTGCATTCGCCGTGTTGTATTAGACGAAGCGGATCAAATGCTTCATATGGGTTTCTTGCCTGATATTGAAAACCTCATCAGTCAAACAGATTCGAATAGACAGCTTTTACTATTCTCTGCGACAATTCCAGACAAAATTCGTAACCTTGCAAAGGCATATATGTCTAAACCAGTTTCTGTTACAGCTGAAGGTAAACACGTTACCCTCGAATCAATTGATCAACGAGTGTATATGATGAACCCTGAAGAAAAAACAGAACGTCTCATCAAAATGATCGAAGAAGATAATCCATTCTTAGCAATTGTTTTCTGTAATAAACGAGAAGGTGCCGTTCGTTTATCCTATGAACTAACTGCAGCTGGTCTTAACATCGCAGAAATGCACGGCGATTTAACGCAAGGTCGTCGTACTCAAATTTTACGAGACTTTGCTAAAGCCAAAACACAAATCTTAGTCGCTACAGATATTGCTGCTCGCGGTATCGATATCGAAGGCATTACACATGTTTACAACTATGATGTTCCACGTGACGTAGATTACTATATACATCGTATTGGCCGTACTGGTCGTGCAGGCAACTCTGGTGTGGCTGTTACATTTGCTACACCGCAAGATGAATCTTGGTTGCGACGCATTGAACGCGCCATCCAAGCAACGCTTACTAAATACACTAAAGACGGTCAGATCAAAACTAAAGGTAACGCAAGTGCTGCACCTAAACGTGCAAAAGTATCTGGCAAACCTAAGATTACAAGTTCCTATCAATCTACAAAGGCTAAAGCTCATAAAGCTCGTGGCCATAAAGGTGCTAATACACGCCAACGCCGTACGTCCACATCACAAACAGGACGACGTGGTAAACGCAGATAAAATAAAGACGCGTACAGAAAAATCTGTACGCGTCTTTTTATATTCTTAACTAATTTATATTTTAACTAATAAACATCTTATTTATTAGCATAAATGCTTGGCACTCCATTTACATCGGAGCATTGTGTCTTGCATTGAGATCGATTACTGCAAACCCAGTTAATACGTCCTCTCGCCTCTTGCTTAACAAAATATCCTTCTTTACATCGTGGACATTTATATTGCTTATCTTCGTCAGACACAATGATATTACTTTCACCCTTTGAAGAATCCCCCTCAACAGGTTGTGTATGTTTACAAGCGGGATAATTAGTACAGCCTAAAAAAGCACCAAATTTACCATTACGCTGTTGCATTCTGCCCTTATTACACTTAGGACATACCGGCAAAGAAGATAGATCTACATCAGAATTATCCATCGGACGTTTCCGGTTTTGATTCGTTATAGTGCGAACTACATTGGGCATCATTTGACCAGAATTTACCTGTTTATCAAAGCCAAGCTTATCAATCAACAACTGTAAAAACTTAACTTGATCAGACAAGAAGGAATCTAAGGTATCCTCCCCTTCGCTCATGAGGGCCAAACGTTCTTCCCATACAGCCGTTTCATCAGGATATAACAATTCATCAGGCAAAGCATCTACTAAAAGGTAGCCCGTTTCCGTAGGTGATAGAACTTGCTTCTTACCAGATGTTTTCATAAAGCCACGACTGATAAGTTCGTCAATAATATTGGCACGAGTCGCCTCTGTACCAATACCAGATACAGCCTTTAATTGCTTTTTCAAGTCTTCATTTTTTACAAACTTGTGAATTTCCTTCATCGCTTGTAACAACGTAGACGGTGTAAAGCGAGAAGGCGGCTTAGTTTGCTTCGCCTCTACAGAGGAATCCGTGTAAAGCACAGAATCATTTTTCTTAACCGCAGGCAAATGATCTGTTTCTTCAATAGCCTCTTTTTTAGAGTCTGTTTCTGCACCACGTTCATCAGTTAAATCAGGTTCATCATTATCTGTCACAGATTTAGACTTTTGTCGTTTATAAAGTAATTTCCATCCTTCGTCTATAACTACACGGCCATTGGCAACAAACTCTTCTTTGCATTGCTCCACGACGATTTTAGTTTGCTCATAAATATGTTCGCCATAAAACTGAGCAATATAGGCCTGACTAATGAGGAAGTAAATATTGCGTTCCTCACGGGACAAACTATTTATATTACAAGCTACGGTCGTAGGAATTATAGCATGATGGGCTGTAATCTTCTTTTCATTCCAAGCGCGGCTCTTAATGGAGCGGTCTGCATCAGTAGCCCACTGTGCTAGTCTTTCATCTCCTGCATTCTGTAAATTATTGAGAATTGCATTGCGGTCACCATATTGATTTGGTGGTAAATATTCACAATCAGAACGAGGGTATGTAGTCAATTTCTTTTCATATAGTTTCTGTGCTGTATCAAGTACAGTTTGCGGATCATAGGAAAAAGCTTTACCAGCTAATACCTGCAAAGATGATAGAGACAATGGTAAACGCTGTACATCTTTCTTTTTAGATTTTGTAACAGCTTTAATAACTCCATCTGACCCCGCCTGTAAGCGCTCTACTAATTCATCGGCTATGGCTTTATTAATAAGACGTCCATCTGGGTCAAGCCCCTTTTGTTCGTCTGTAGGCTGCCACGTAGCCCAGAATACACCATTTGGATGATTATATAAAACCTTTAATGTAAAATAATCGACCGGTTTAAATGCCGCTAGTTCTCGCTCTCTGCGCACAACAAGGGCTAATGTTGGAGTCTTAACACGACCGATAGGTAATGTTACTTTATTACCTTTATAACGTTCAGACAATGTATAGGCACGAGATAAATTCATGCCAATAAGCCAGTCTGCACGTGCTCTAGCCAATGCAGATTGATATAGATTGTGAAAGTCTTTATTATCCCGTAGATCATTTAATGCGGCACGAACAGATTTTTCGTCCAATGCATTTAGCAAGATACGTTGTACAGGTTTTGTATTTCCTACATAATATAATACTTCATCAACCAACAATTGACCTTCCCTGTCCGGGTCACCTGCGTTGACGATAATATCAGCTTTACCGATAAGGTCTTTCACCGTTTCAAACTGTTGACGACTACTATCCGTAACCAGTAATTTCCACTCATTAGGCACAATAGGTAAATCTTGAGGGCGCCAGCGAACATATTTATCATCGTAATCACCAGGTTCTGCTTGATGTAAGACGTGACCTACAACCCATGTCACCACATCATCACCTTGGATAAAGTAGCCATTCCGTTTTTGGATATTCTTATTTTCCGGCAAGCATTTACTAATTTCGCGAGCCATGGATGGCTTTTCCGCAATAAATAACCGCATGGTCCCCTCCTTAACATAAAATAACGGCTATTCCCCTAAGCCGCTCTTTGAAATCTCATTATACTACAATTTAGTGGTCATAACTACCAAAATCATGTATAATTTTAAAGATATGAATGATGTGAAAGTTATATAATAAGACAAGGCTTTTACAAACGAAACAATAGAGGTGAACTATGACATTTTTAGAAGAAGTGCAACGTCGTCGTACGTTTGCTATCATATCTCACCCGGATGCGGGTAAAACTACATTAACAGAAAAATTACTTTTATACGGTGGTGCTATCCACTTAGCAGGGTCCGTTAAGTCTCGTAAAACAGCAAAACACGCTGTATCTGACTGGATGGAAATCGAAAAGCAACGTGGTATCTCCGTAACGAGTTCTGTGTTGCAATTTGACTACGATGGCTGTCGTGTCAACATTCTTGATACTCCTGGTCACCAAGACTTCTCTGAAGATACATACCGTACATTGATGGCTGCCGATAGCGCTGTCATGCTTATCGACGTTGCAAAAGGTGTCGAAGCACAAACGAAAAAACTATTTGCCGTATCTAAAGAACGCGGTATTCCTATCTTTACCTTTGTAAATAAAATTGACCATTTCGGTCGCAGCCCATTTGACTTGATGGAAGAAATCGAAAACGTTCTTGGCATTCGTACATGCCCTATGAACTGGCCAATTGGTATCAACGGTGAATACAAAGGCGTATACGATAGAGAACACGAAACTATCGAGCTCTTCGCAAAAGACGAAACACATGGTCAAGAAAAGCTAGCCTCTGAAAAAGGTGCTTTGACTGATCCTCGTATGAAAGAATTATTAGGTGACGATGTATATCAAGCATTGCTTGATGATATCGAATTATTAGACGTTGCTGGCGATCCATTCGATTTTGATAAAGTTCGTGCAGGCGAATTAACGCCAATGTTCTTCGGTTCTGCTATGACTAACTTTGGGGTAAAACCATTCTTAGAAAAATTCTTAGAACTAGCTCCATCCCCTGCTCCACGACAAGCCGTGGAAGAAATGGTGCAACCTACGAGCGAAGACTTCTCCGCTTTAGTATTTAAAATTCAAGCAAATATGGACCCTAATCACCATGACCGCATCGTATTTATGCGTATCTGCTCTGGTAAATTCGAAAAGGGTATGTCCGTATTGCATCGCCAATCTAACAAAACGATTCGCTTGTCTCAGCCTCAACAATTCTTGGCTACCGAACGTACCATCGTAGAAGATGCATATCCCGGTGATATTATCGGTGTCTTCGATGCTGGCACAATGGGCGTAGGTGATACACTATGTGCACAAAAACACAAGGTAACATTTGGTGACTTCCCTGTGTTCCCACCAGAATTCTTCGCCCGCGTATCTCCAAAAGATACTATGAAGCGTAAGCAATTCCAAAAAGGCATGACACAATTGGCTCAAGAAGGTGCAGTTCAAATCTTTGAACAACCAGGTGCCCTCGACTCCTTCGTAGTTGGTGCCGTAGGTATGCTTCAATTTGAAGTTTTAGAATACCGTTTAAAAAATGAATATGGTGTTGATTTATTAAATAATACATTGCCATACAGTGTTGCCCGTTGGATTGATGGTGAAGTAGATATTGCGTCTTTAAAAGGTGTAGATAATGCGATGATTGTTAAGGATAATCGCGATCGTACGGTAGTTCTTATCTCTAATGAATGGCAAATGGGTTGGGTTCAAGAGCGTAATCCTGATGTTACTTTCTTAACAACCCCAAAACTTCATCACGAACTATAGTATTGCCGTTTATAGCTTATCTTTCTAAATCTATACTTCGCACTTCTAAATGCGAGATGTACTATGTAGCAGACAGTGACTTACCTGCAAATCTCAATAGTTAAGCACACTATAAATCTCTAGATAATAACAACTGGAATATATTTCTCAATATATAAAAATTAGAAATATATTCCAGTTTATTTTTTTATAATAGGCAGGAAAATCACAGAATTTAGTCGAATACATATAGTATGATTATGTAGAGAAGTGATTTATACTATTACTTTCTCGTATTTTTGTATATAATATAAATATATTATAAATAGATATATATCTAATATAGATATATAAAACCTAATGGTTTTACTGTTGTTGTGAGTGTTGAAAATAAATAATATATAATTATTATGCCTTATATATTCTATAGTTTTTTTCGACCATTCATGATACCATAAAATATAAGTTTTATTTTTTATTTTAAAGGAGTGATTTTATGCCACTTATTGACTTAGCGTTAGTCAACGATGTATGGACATTGAAACTGTCCATGATCCAAACTGTAGGCCTCGCTGTAATCACGTTATTCATTGGTACTTGGATTAACAAACATTCCAAGTTCTTACAACGTATGTGTATGCCTGCACCAGCTGTAGGGGCTTTGCCATTTGCATTCTTAACTGCCATTCTTTCTTACTACAAGATTTTGAACATTACCTTTGAAGGTTCCCTACAAACATTCTTAATGCTTGCCTTCTTTACCACTATCGGTTTGATGGCTTCTTTGAAAGTCCTCAAAAAAGGCGGTATCTTCATTATCTTCTTCTTCCTCGCTTGTGCAGTATGGATTGTTGTACAAAATACAGCAGGTATTATGATTGCTAAAGCTTTAGGTATTGAACCAATCATCGGTATTATGGCTGGTTCCGTATCCATGATTGGTGGTCTTGGTACTGCTGGCGCCTTCGGCCCATATTACGAACAATTGCTTGGTATCCCTGGTACAGCATCAGCAGCGGTTGCAGCCGCAACATTCGGCATGGTAGCTGGTACAATTCTCGGTGCTCCTGTAGGTGAACGCATTATTAAAATGCACAAAGTTAAAACACCTTACGAAAATCCTGAGTTAATGGAAGATGAAGGCATCGACATGATCGAAGATCACGTTGAAAGTGGTGGCAAACAATTTAATTCTCAAGACCTTTTAACAATCTGTATGTGGATTGGCCTTGCATTAGGTATCGGTACTATCGTAAGTGCTGGTTTGTCTATCTTAACTCCACTACCTGCGTACATCGGCGCAATGATTTGTGCAGCTGTAATCCGTAACTTTGGTGATTTCACAAAAGCTTACAAAATCAACGATGCAGCTCTTGATGCAGTATCCAATGTAGCATTATCTCTATTCGTAACTATGGCTATCAATAGCTTGAAACTAGTTCAATTAATCGATCTTGCTTTACCACTTATTACAATCTTAGTTGCACAAATGGTACTTATCTGTGTATTTGCATACCTTATCTACTTCCTATTTGGTCGCAACTACGATGCAGTTATGCTTGGTTCTGGTGCCATCGGCTTCGGCTTAGGCGCTACACCAAATGCATTGGTTAATATGTTATCCTTAGCAAGTAAACATGGTCCATCCCCTCGTGCATGGCTTGTAGTTTCCTTGGTAGGTGCATTCTTAATCGACTTTGCTAATGCTTTCCTAATTACAACAATGGCTGGCATTCTTTACTAAAAAAAAGGACCCATTCGGGTCCTTTTTTTATGAAAAGAGCTTATTAGAATGATATGTTATCAATCTAATAAGCTCTTTTTACATTATTCTATTTAATTAAAGCCGCCCATGCATTGGCTACATCAGCAAACTCTTGAAGGGTAAAAGTCTCCCCTCTTCGTTGCCCATCGATATTGGCTTTTGCTAATAGCTCTTCGATTCTATCTTTTGATAATCCCGTTGTTTTCATTGTATTAGCAAATGTTTTCCGTCGTTGTGCAAAACCAGCTTTCACCACTCGGAAGAATAGTTTCTCATCAATAACATCAACAGGAGGCTTGTCACGCAATACACAACGAATAACAGAGCTCGTTACAGCTGGAGCCGGTAAGAAAGATTTAGGCGGTACATCAAGTACAATATCAGGCTCAGTATAGTACTGTACAGCTACAGACAATGCACCATAATCCTTTGTACCTGGCTTAGCCACCATACGCAAGGCCACCTCTTTTTGCACCATTACAACAAGGCGTTCTATGGGTAATTTACTTTCCAATAGAGACATAATAATAGGTGTTGTAATATAGTATGGCAAATTAGCAACCACTTTAAATGGTTTATGGTTCATAATGGTTGGCACATCGAGTTTCAACACATCCCCATGGACAATACGTACATTGTCATAGGAAGCCAATGTAGTATCTAGAACCTCTAATAAGCGACGGT
>NZ_CAJLUB010000092.1 GCF_905209685.1 uncultured Veillonella sp.
CCCCTGAAGAAATGGGCATGCCTAAACGTCACTTAACTGATACTGCAGCAGTGACTAAATTCGTTGGTTAATTCGTTTGATTTAGACATGACCTCAGTTGGTCCTCGTACTGTCTTAAATCTAAACCTATTATCATAATTACCAGAAGAACCCCCTAGCTTAGGCTAGGGGGTTTTTCTTTTGATATCAGGTCATAATTGTAGTATAATAAAAACATTAATTGTATACACTTATATGAGTAACAACTAATGTGTTGTTACTTTTAATTAATTATAGAGATATATAATCTATTTGAATAAGAATGGATATGAACAAATATGAGGCTATGTGTAATGAGTGCACTTACTTAGCCTAGATGGAGAGTTTTGTATTCAATAATTTAGATTCTGTATAAATGGGAGTATTAGTGTTGTAGAGTGTTATACAAGGGGAGGCCATAATGAATGATATGTTATTAGAATATATCGATCGCATGATTGATCAAGAGAAAGACCATCGTGTTTTTCCTGTAGAGTTTAACGATAAAACCTATTATGTAAAGCAAGATATCAGTAATCGCCGCTCTAGTTGGATTAAACCATCTCCTAGAGCTGCCTTTGATTATGAGTTCTATAAAATATCCTTTATAAATACACAGCTACCTGTAGCGCCTGTCATAGCTGGATTTAGAGAGCATTATTTCGTTACAGAAGGATCTGGTAAAACATTAACCTATTATAGCGAATTGCCGGCTCAACATCCTGATGATGATAGCTTACAAGATATGGTGACTCATATCTTCTATATCTTTGGTAAAACATTGGGACAACTCCATGACTATGGTTTATCTCATGGGCGCCCTGCCATGAGAGATATTACCTATGATCCTGATACAGATAAGATTACTTTGTTAGATTGGGAAAATGGCCGTCGTTGGCCAGAATTAACACCGCAAGGTTGGGATTTACTTATCTTCGTTCATAGCTACTTACGTGAGGATAATTTACCGATTTCTTACCTATATGCCATGATGAATGGCTATAGCTCCGCCCGTACAGCTCGAGATACTGTATTGCATGTGAAAGATGTCTTACGCAACCACGAATATTTATTTAAGTTCTGTCGTATGCTAAATCCGTTCCATTTTGTAGATACAGAAGCAGCTGTTAAAGCCTATGACTTCATGTTAGCCTTGAAAACCGAATAGTGTTGAACTTAAGCGGTTTAACATACCAGTACTATTTCTAATGGTGCTTTGTAGTGCTTGTAGACCTTTACGGTTCTTAGTTATATATAGCTAGGAATTGGTAAAGGTCTTTTTGTATTTATAAGGACCTTATTGCTTTAATACTGCTGTAAGCTTAATGAAATATATGTCATTGCTTTTGAATCTATATAGCTGCTATAAGAAGTATATATTTACCGCTATAAGTACAGTGTTTGAGTCGTAGTTCCCAGACTTTCACAATGATTACCGTAATTACTCTAGAGGGGGTTGTCGAGAGGGACCCTCAGGAATATAAGAGGGTGAAAGGAGGTGATACGATGGCTAACATTAAACGCACAAAATTGGTATTGCGCTTTAACATCGGCACTGAGGATGCGCCGAAGTACAAAGACGTAACCTATACACGTGTTGCAGAAGAAGCGTCCGACGATAATGTGAAAACCGTTGGTAATGCGCTGGCAGCCTTGTATGACCACAGCTTGTCCGACGTGGTCCGCGTCAATGAAGTATCTTTAGGACATTAATTGTAGATTGTCTACATATTCTTGTTTTAAGTGCTCTAAACACATCCTAATTGATGATTTCATACATCCTTACATAGTCGTAAAAGGGGTAGAAATCGCAAGTCCACACATTCCCATCCTTATTGATATGAATCATAGATAGATCGATTAAATCTAAGTGTAATTACTGAACTACAGAGATTATCCCATTCTATCTATATTTGAGAACTTGTTTATGAAACGTGAAAGGAGGCGCCCACATGGCGGAAAAACGCGTTGTATATCTTACATTTTCTACGGTCGGTGGTAAAAGCACATCAGTCACAATTAGTGCTCCTCGTGCTGGAATTACTTTACAAGATGCTAAAACAGCGGCTAATGCGCTAGTAGCTAACAAAGTAATCCTTGGTTCTGGTGATGCAGAACTTGCTGCATTTACTACGGCTCGTGAAGTAACAACTCAAACTACTGAATTGCAATAATCGTATACTGCAATTCGTTAAAAGGGCTCTCGCCGGTGGTGAGGGTCCTTTTATTATGGTAAAATATAAGGTATACCAATTAGGTATGGTAAAATGATTGTGATATGCCCAAAATTTGGTACATCATGTAACCCGAATGGGAATTATTTAAGGGGTAAAACAGTGGAATATATCATTTCGTTTATGGAAACTTATGGCTATGCAGCCATGTTTATTGCAATGGTTCTAGAAAATGCTAATATACCTATTCCTAGTGAAATTGTACTTGGTTTTGCAGGATATCTGATCGCTCAAGGTATATTTGATATGCATACGACGATGGTTGTAGGTACTTTGGCGGGCATTGTTGGCTCCATATTATCCTACTGGATGGGTGAATATGGTGGCCGTCCTCTATTATTGAAATACGGTAAATATGTATTCTTTAATGAACATAAATTTGAATTGGCAGAAAAAATGTTCAATAAATACGGCGGTGCTGCCGTATTCTTTGGTCGCCTTTTACCAGGTGTTCGTACTTTTATTTCCTTCCCAGCCGGTATGGCGCGCTATCCAATGTGGCACTTCATCATTTGGACGGTTCTTGGTACGATTCCTTGGACGATTTTGCTCGTTTACCTAGGCAAGGTGCTTGGTGAAAATTGGAAAGATTTGATCGAATACAATCATGAGTTCTTGGTTGTTATGGTTGTTGTATTTGTTATTATAGCTGCAGTACTGGGCTTTAAATACTATCGCAATCGTCGATAAGGAGGGGACTTATGAAACTCTCTCGCTTAACACCGGTCATGTTTATTGTATGGCTTGTGTTCTACATGTTTGGCAATAATATGTTGCCTGTTACCGATCCTGTTGAATCTAATTACGCGTTAACCGCGAAGGAAATGGTTCTTTCCGGTGATTGGTTGTCGCCTCAAATTTACGGTACTTATTGGTACGATAAACCGATTATGATTTATTGGCTCATCGCCCTTTGTTTTAAACTCTTTGGTATTGCTGACTGGGTGGTGCGTTTGCCGAGCGCTATCTTTGGTGCTTTGTCTGTGGCAACTATGTATCAATCGATGCGTACCATTAGTGGCAAATGGGCGTTAGGCCTCATTGGGGCATCCGTTCTAGGTACATCTCTCATGTTCTGGACCGTAGCTCATGGCATTATTACGGATATGGTGTTACTATATACGACATTGATGGTCATGATTTACTCCTATAAGGGGATGGTGGAACGGAAACCATATGCTATGATTGTAGCCTATGTATTTGCTGCGCTAGGTGTACTCACTAAAGGTCCTGTAGCACTTGTCTTACCGGGGATGATTTTACTTGTCTTTGCAGGTATTAATCGTTCTTGGTCCATGGTGAAAGCTATCTTTGACTGGCGAGGCATCCTTGCCTTTTGTGTAGTCTGCTTGCCGTGGTATGTGTATATGTACAGCGTTCACGGTCAAGACTTCATCAATGGCTTCTTAGGGCTACACAATGTAACACGGGCCACACAATCTGAACACCCTGAAGATAATGTGTGGTGGTATTATATCGCCATCTTCCTAGGTGCTTCTCTGCCGTGGACCGGTGCCGTTATTTATGGTATTATCGATGGCTTTAAACAACGACATACCGGTTTTATCTATAATATGACTTGGGGGGTAGGCATTCTTTTGTTCTATACCTTAATGGCTACAAAATATCCTTTATATACATTCGTCAGCTTAGTTCCATTTAGTGCTATTGGTGCTATGGGCGTTATGAAGATTATACGTAAAGGTAAATCTAGAGCGGTTAAATGGGTCATTATGGGACCTACCTTACTCTTATGGATTGCTTATGTAGCGGGATCATTCTTCGCTCCATGGGGCTTCTACTTCTTGCTCTATGTTGTGGCGGCCGTAGCCGTAATCCTTTTATTCCACGCATGGTATACGAAAAAAGGGTATCGTCTTGTTAGTGTCATTGTCCTAGGTACGATGGTTATTTCTTCCATTGTTGTGGTGGAAGGGTTAGAACCATTTGTTAAACAGCGGAGTAATATAGAAGTAGTGCCGGTAGTAGACTCTTATGATGGCGATATCTATTACTATAACGGTTACAGTACAGCTGCTGTATACTATACAGGTCATAAGATTATTAAGATCAATGGTGATGAAAGCCGTTGGGATGATCGGGATAAGTTGAAAAAACGCAGTGCTGAATGGTCTAAGAAATACCTTATGGAACAAGTTAACGAAGAGGAGTTTAACAAGATTATCGCATCTGGTAAACCTGTAATGTTAATCGTTCCCAAAGGAGAGATTAAGCACTTCCGTCAATCTTCTATTTATCCAAATGTATCTGAATCTAGCGAAGCAGGTACATCCGAGGTATATGTATTAAATAAAAAGTCTTTCTTCAAGTAAATATATACATATGCGATATCAGTAAATATATAGAGTATAACTAAATATATAGAGTATAACTAAATATATATGAAATAACTTAATACAATGTGTGAATAACGCGCATATAGAAACAGGTAGTATCTGATGGATACTACCTGTTTTGTATTTCGTGAGTATCTTTTGTTTGTTGTGCTAGTAGCTACTAGCTATTAGCTATTAGCTAGTATGCTTATTGTTATATGTGTAGTGGACTGCCTATATTGATACTTTTCGCACCTAAGCAATAATACCTACAATATTACTGTGTTTTATTGACATAATTAATACATATTGATATAGTAGGGTATAAATAAGTTTAGAAGACAAGGTATTCTAGAACCAGACTTCATCTAGGTTTTAGAAAAGTGTGAAAAATGACATGTGTCAAAAACGCCCCTTGTTGTGAGGTAGAAAGAGGGGAAGTTATGAAGAAGACATGGTATCTAATCATCGCAGCGGTTCTCTTGGTTATTGGCTGCATAGCCTATGGTTATTATGAACACCATAAACCAAAGACGGCACAAGAATTAAAGACTGTACGCGTAGCCTATTTACCAATTACTCATGCATTGCCAGTATTTGCTACAAAAGAGTTGGAAACGGCAGATGGTCCTGTTCATGTAGAGCTTGTTAAATATGGATCTTGGCCAGAGCTTATGGATGCGTTAAATACTGGTAAGGTAGATGCCGCAGCTGTTCTTGTTGAACTTGGTGTAAAGGCTCGTGAACAAGGCATTGATGTTCGTGCTGCTGCACTTGGTCATACAGAGGGTAATATTATTATCGTCAATAAGGATATTAACTCCGTTCAAGACTTAAAAGGCAAATCCTTTGCTATCCCTCATAAACAATCTACTCAAAAAATTCTCGTGGATTGCATGCTTGAAGAAGCGGGCCTTTCTGAAAAAGATGTACAAATCGTAGAAATGAGCCCTCCAGAAATGCCTTCTGCTCTATCGGTAGGTCAAATTGCTGGGTATAGTGTAGCCGAACCATTTGGCTCTCTAGCCCTTGAAATGGGAACTGGGAAGGTCTTTGAAGATCCTGACCATCTCTGGCATGATAATATTTGCTGTGCTCTTGTGTTTAATGGTCAATTCGTCGATGAACATCATGACTTGGCAAAAGCTTTCACAAAAGCCTATCTCGATGCAGGTAAATACCTAGATGAGCATCCAGAGTCCCAAAAAGAAATTGCCTTAAAATATTTAAAGTTTAAGGATCCTATTATTGAACGTTCCTTACAAGTGATTGGGTTTAAAGATTTAGCCCTTACAGAGGACCGTTATAATGCGCTTGTGCATCATATGACACATATTGATTTAATCAAAAAAGTGCCGACCTATTCAGAGTTTGTAGATACATCATTGTTACCATAGGAGGGGGACCATGAAGAAATATACATATGTGCCAGGTTCATTTATCGCAGCTTGGCTAATTTGGGAGTTGATCGTTCGACTCGGCGGTTTTAATGAAGCGCTATTTCCAACGCCATATAAGGTATTACTCGGATTTGGAGAACTTATAGGCGACGGTGTTCTTTTTAAAGATATTGCAGATAGTTTAGTGCGTTTCTTTATCGGTTACATCATTTCCGTTGTGGCTGGCGTATTCTTCGGCCTTATCTTGGGGTGGTATAAGGGGATTTGGAACTACATCAATCCAATCGTTCAAGTCATTCGACCAATTTCTCCTGTGGCGTGGTTGCCGTTTATCGTTCTCTTCTTCGGTATCGGTCAAGCACCAGCTATCGTTATCATCTTTATCGCAGCATTCTTCCCGGTGTTATTGTCCACCGTGTCTGCTATTCAAAATATTGACCCTGTGTACATCAAGGTAGCGCGCAACTTTGGTATTAAACAGCCAGAACTATTATTTAAAGTCGTATTACCTGCCGTATTCCCAGGCATTGCATCGGGTCTTCACATCGCCCTTGGTACGGCCTGGATCTTCCTTGTAACAGGGGAAATGGTAGGCTCTCAAACAGGCCTTGGCTTCCTCATTATCGATATGAGAAATAACTTGCGTAACGATCTCTTGATGGTAGCCATTTTGACCATCGGTTTCGTTGGGCTTTTACTCGATTGGGGCGTGTCCCTCATCGAAAAATGGATTTACAAACGTTGGGGTATTGAGAAATAGGAGGTGGCCTCATGGGTTACATTTCGGTGCGCAATGCACACAAGGAATTTATGAAAGATGGGGAACCACTCACCATTCTTGAAGATATTAATCTAGATATTGAAAAGGGCGAGTTTATTTGCCTCCTAGGCCCTTCTGGTTCCGGTAAAAGTACGCTATTAAACGCTATGGCGGGCTTTGAGCTCGTTACATCTGGTTCCATTACTATCGACGGTGAAGAGGTGAAAGCGCCTCAACTCAGATATGTAACGGTATTCCAAAATTATGGCTTGTTGCCATGGCGTACGGTGGAAAGCAATATTGAGCTAGGCCTTGAAAGTAAAAAGGTGCCTAAAGAAGAGCGTCCTGCTATCATCGATAAATACGTTAAAATGGTAGGCCTTGACCACGCTCGTAATCGCTACCCAGCAGAGTTATCTGGGGGCATGCAACAACGTGTATCCATTGCCCGTGCACTAGCGGTAGATCCAGATATTATCTTTATGGACGAGCCGTTAGGCGCCCTTGATGCGTTAACACGCATCAATTTGCAAGACGAAATCTCTCGTATCTGCCGCGAAGAAGGCAAGACGGTTGTATTTGTTACCCACGATATAGAAGAAGCCGTAGTCCTTGCGGACCGCGTCGTAGTACTAGCGGCAAATCCAGGCCGTGTACAAACTATCATCCCTGTGAACATCATCGACAGAACCGATCGTACATCGCCGAACTTTGTTAATATACGTAACCACATCTTCGAACAATTCCAATTGGCAAAAGAAGACAAAATCGAGTTCTATATTTAGTTTTATACATCTCAAAATAAACACCCGAGAACTTTTCTGCTTGGGTGTTTTATAATGGACAAAATTCTAAAATAATGTATACTATAAGTAGCTGAAGGATTGTAAGTGCTCCACTGAGTGCACAAAAGAAACCACCTAGGGACTACAACATACCTAGGTGGTTTCTTTAATTATAATGGACAAAATCCTAAAATAATGTATACTATAAGTAGCTAAAAGAGTAAGGAGTTCCATTAGTGTACACCTTAAAAGAACCACCCAA
>NZ_CAJLUB010000093.1 GCF_905209685.1 uncultured Veillonella sp.
GTCACCCAAAATTAGGCACAGTACCGAAGTCCACCGACGTGCATATTTTTCATACCCAGTAATTTTACCAAAAAATTATTCTAAAAGCAAGCAAGGAGTGAGGATTTATTTAAGAAAACCTCACTCCTTCTATTTGATTATAAAATTATTTTTCTAGTAGCTATTATTTCAAAACATAATACTGTTTAGATACTACTCATATTATTAAGATAGTAAACTCAAAATAACAATTATTATAATAACTAGTTATTTCTAATGGCCTCAATCATATTTGCTCGATCATCAGCGCCAAACACAGCGGAACCAGCAACTAAAATTGTAGCACCTGCTCGTTTAATAGGTACACAAGTAATATCATTAATACCACCATCTACTTCAATAACTGCAGTTGTGTTGTCCACTTCTTCCAATAGCATTTTAGCTTGTTTAACTTTTTTAATAGCGTTTGGAATAAAGGATTGACCACCAAAGCCAGGATTTACGGACATAATTAAAATCATATCAAGATCAGCTGCTACATCCTCCAATAAAGATACTGGTGTACCTGGATTAAGTGATACCCCTGCTTTCATACCACATTGTTTGATATGTTGAATCAATCGATGCATATGAGGCACTGTTTCTTGATGGAATGTAAAATACTCTACACCAATCTTTGCAAACTCTTCTACGTAATCACCAGGATTAGTAACCATTAAATGAACATCAAATGGTAGTTGTGTATAAGGACGGATTGCTTTTACTATAGGTGCACCAAAAGTTAAGTTTGGTACAAAATGACCATCCATAATATCAATATGCAATAAGTCCGCTCCTGCTAATTCAATGGATTTTATTTCTTCACTTAATGTTGCAAAATTTGCAGAGAGCATAGATGGTGCAATTTTAATCATTTTAAAACCTCTTTCGTTGACTTTCTATGTCATTACGTATAGACATATATGCATCATATCGTCCTTGATGAATATGGCCAGCCTCTAAAGCATCTTTTATGCCACAAATAGGTTCATGTTCATGATAACAAGGATTAAATTTACATGTATCAACATAATCACTAAATTCAGGGAATAACGTAGGTAACCGTTCTAAGGAAACATCATTGAACTCAATGGCGCTAAAGCCTGGTGTATCCATGATAAAGGAATTTGAATTCAAACTATACAAGGAAGCATGACGAGTAGTATGTTTACCACGCTTAATTTTGTCACTAACCTCTCCCGTTTGGAATGCAAACTTAGGGTCCACTGCATTTAATAAACTACTTTTACCAACACCAGAAGGACCTGCAAAAGCAGTTACCTTATGTTCTAAGACATGACGTAAGTCATCAATACCAGTCATATTATATGTTGATGTCATCAAGACTTCATAGCCGATAGATTGATAAAGTTTTACCATCTCTTCCGTATCTGAATCCATCAAATCACATTTGTTGATACATAATACAATAGGAATATCTGCATGCTCAATCATAACCAGCATTTTATTGAGCAATAACTCATTAATATCTGGCTCATGGGCAGCTACAACCAATACAACTTGATCTATATTAGCTACCGCAGGTCTTACCATAGCATTATGACGATCATGGATGGACTCAACGAATCCATCCTCTGAAATCGTAACACGGTCACCAACAAGTAAACTGTAGCGACCTTTCTTCAATCTGCCTCGAACTTTACATTCATGAACAGTACCGCTATCGTCTTGTACATAAAAGTAACCATTCATATTTTTGACAACAATGCCTGTAATCATAATTCCCCTTATAATGCTGTTTCTTGTACTAATGCACCATTGAGATAAACCTCAATACGTACATTGCCTACACCAGACACTTTTTTAACGATACGATCACCAGGTTTATTTGTATCATCATAAATAACAGCAGAACCTTCATCATCTTTTACGACAATTTTAAGTTCTTGATTTTTAGACCCTGCTGGGACCGTGATATCTACGGTACCAGTCGTCTTATTACTGCTGCTATCCGACTTTTTATCAGATTTCTTTTTATCATCTTTATATTCAGTCGTTAAGTTTACTGTAGCGCCTTCATCAATTTCATCACCAGCTTTAATGCTTTGCTCTGTTACGATAGATTTTTCTTCTACTGAACCAGCTACTTGATTAACGCCGAGATGAGCATTGCTCAATGTATCTCGCGCATCTTTTAAGGTCATACCAATAACGTTTGGCATTTGAATCTTTTTAGCTTTTGCTTTATTTACAACGAGATCAATTGTAGTGCCTTTAGAAACTTTAGAATCACCAGATGGACTTTGAGCAATAATAACGCCATCAGGTTTATTATCAACAGATTGTTGAGTTACTTTACCCACAACTAAACCTACATCTTTGAGGCGTTGTCGTGCTTGTTCTACAGTTAAACCGGATAAGTCTGGCACAGTAATATCACCAACACCTTTAGAAACGACAAGGTGTATTGTGCGTTGTTCTTTAACCTTTTCCCCAGCCCCTGGAGTTTGAGAAATAACTTGACCTGCTGGTACATCAGGGTTTGTAACTTCACTCGTAGATACGCGCAAATGTTTATCTTCTAAAATATTTTTAGCTACAGATACTTGTTTACCTACAACATTAGGTACATCTACTGTTGTATTGCTCCAGAAGTTACCATAACTCAAGAAGGCACCTAAGAATGCTACTAAGAAAATAACAGCAGCACCTAGAACAATATATTTTTGTGGAATCGATGCTATTTTACTTAACATACTCTTCTTTTTACCCTCATCTTTTTGCTCTTCTTGAATGGTACTGAAATCCTCCATAGCTTCAGGATCAACAGCTGGAATCATTTGTGTAGCAAAGTCATATGGTTCATGACGTTGTGTTTTCCCCATTGTAAATCCTTGGGACAATCGTAAATCACTAATCATATCAGAAATAGAATCAAAACGATCCGCAGGATTTTTAGATAGAGCCTTCATTACTACTGCTTCTAAAAGCGGTGGAATAGACGGATTATATCGGGTTGGAGGAGCTACTTTTTCACGCACATGTTTTAATGCTACTGCGATTGGTGTTTCCCCTTCAAAAGGAACCCTTCCAGTAAGCATTTCATATAAAACTACCCCTAAAGAGTAAATATCAGTATTTCCATCTACAGGTTTACCACTAGCTTGTTCTGGTGATAAATAATGGGCTGACCCTAAAATAGAGTTCGTATACATCACGGTATTGGTAGCATTCATAGCTCGAGCGATGCCAAAGTCAGTAACTTTTACACGACCAGTACGAGTGATAATAACATTATGTGGTTTAATATCACAATGTACTATTCCCATTGTATGCGCGTGCTCTAAACCCTCAGCAATAGCAATTGTGAATTTAACAGCCTCATCTATGGATAGTCTGCCATGACGAGTAATGTATTCTTTTAATGTTTCACCATCTACATATTCCATAATGATATAGTGTAAGTCTTGATCAAACCCTACATCATACATGTTTACAATATTAGGATGATTTAGTTTGCCTGCAGCTTGTGCTTCTCGTTTAAAACGCGTAACAAACTCATCATCATTGGCAAAGTTAGCATGCAATACTTTAATTGCTACTTGTCTACCTAGTAAGGTATCTTCTCCAAGGTATACGTCAGCCATTCCACCAACGCCAATTTTATCAACTATTCGGTAGCGGTTATCTAGAAGTATACCTTTTATATTCATAGTACTCATTATTTCTCCATTTCTAGATTAGATTGTTCCCACCACAATGGTCACATTATCTCCTGCGCCGACATCATATACGGTTTCCATTAATGATTCTATAACTTTCATATCATCATCAGTAGATTGTAAAGCACTAGCTATTACATCATCTGATACATAACCGCATAGTCCATCAGTGCAAAGTAAAATACGATCACCTGGAAGAATGGATTCTACACCACTATCTACCTCTAAAGTATCATCAACACCGACTGCACGGGTTAATAAGTTTCTTTGAGGATGATTTAGCATTTCATCCTTTGTAATCTCTCCAGCAGCTAATAATTCTTGTACCATAGAATGATCTGTAGTAATTTGTCGTAAAAGACCATCTCTATATACATACAAACGACTATCGCCAACACTTGCCCAGTATAATTGGTTACCATTAATAGCTGTAACAACAGCAGTAGTACCCATACCAGCAAGACGTTCTTCATGAGCTACGCGATTGGCTATACGTTCATTTGCATGAATAATAGCATCACATAAGTCTTGTTGACCAACCGTTTGAAGGGAGGCCAAATATTCTTTTATTTCATCAACAGCATAGGTACTAGCAATTTCACCACCACTATAGCCACCCATGCCATCAGTGACAGCACAAATAGGACCGTCTATAAAAAATCGATCTTCATTGCGCTGACGCACAAGTCCAATTTTACTTAAACCAACAAAATTATTCATGATTCTCCTTTTTCCGACCGTGAGCTGCTTTTAGCTGTCCACATGCGGCTTGGATCGCATCGCCCATCTCTTTACGTACCGTTACAGATACACCATAGGAAGCAACGATGTCTTTAAATGTATTCATATTCGTAATAGATGGTTTATATAATTCAATATGTTCATTGCCATTAACAGGAATTAAATTTACATGGCAATTAGGGAAATTCTTACAGATTTCTCCCAAAGCATGAGCCTCCTCCATAGATGCGTTTACAGAATCTATAAGGATATACTCAAAGGTAATACGACGTTGAGTCGTATCATAATAATATTTTACCGCATCTAAGACTTCCGTCAATTCATAACGAGCCCCAACAGGCATAATACTACGACGCACTTCATTATTTGTAGCATGTAATGAGAGTGCTAATGTTATAGGCAATCCTTCATCAGCTAGCTTATAGATGTTAGGAACCCATCCACAGGTAGAAATCGTCATCTTACGATAACTAATATTACAAATTACAGGATCGTGTAACAGTTGTAAAGCTTGTAACACATTATCATAGTTTTGTAACGGCTCACCTGCGCCCATAACGACAACAGAATGAATTTGCTCTTTAGTAAGAGCCCCGAAGATAACAACTTGACCTATGATTTCAGCCACTGTCAAATCACGGTATAAACCGCCTTGTGTTGAAGCACAGAATACACATCCCATAGCACAGCCCACTTGAGAAGAAACACATACAGAATATCCATAATGTTGTTCCATCAAAACGGCTTCTACTCGGCTTTGATCTGTCATTTCAACGAGTATTTTACGAGTCTTCCCATCTGGAGAAACAGACTCTGTAATTAATGTAGGTAAAGAAATAATACAGTTATCACTTAACCATTGACGCAATTCTTTTGGAAATTGTGTCATGTCTTGAAAATCAAACACATATCTATGATAGATATAGTCGATTAACTGTTTCGCTCGAAACTTTTGTATATTATGGGTCTTAAAGATAGATTGTAATTCTTCTAAAGACTTACCCAATAATTCTATCATGGTACTCCATTTCTATTATTATGATATGCGCTTCATACGAGCCATGAAGAATCCATCCATATGATCTCGCGGTGGATATGTTGTAATCATACCATCGGTAGATGGTGGTAATCCTTCATAGGATACAGGGTCAATAACAAAGTTCTTATGAGTTGCTAAGAATTTTTCCAATACATCCTCATTTTCACCGCTATTGATCGTACATGTAGAATATACTAAATATCCGTTAACTTTGACCATTTCAGCGGCTTTTTCTAATATTTCAAGCTGTAATGGAGGCAATTCAGTAAGTAAGGATTCTGTTTTTCTCCAACGCATATCTAATTTTTTTTGTAAAATGCCAAGTCCAGAACATGGTGCATCAACTAAGACACGATCGAATTGTTCCTTCCAATTATCAGGTAAATAACGACCATCTTGGAGCTTAGTAGAAACAATAGATACGCCCAATCGCTGAGCATTGTGATTCATAAGGTCTAATTTATGATCGTATATATCACAACTCATAATAGCGCCTGTATTATTCATGAGGCTTGCCATATGCATAGACTTACCACCTGGCGCAGCACAACAATCTAATATGCGCTCTCCTGGCTGCGGATTTACTACATGGGCCACTAACATAGATGCTTTATCCATAAAGGTAATGTGCCCATCGATAACAGGTTTTGCTTTTTCTAAATGGCCTTGATGCGCATTAATATAAACTACTTCTGGAATATATGTATCCTGCTCAACGGTCCAACCTAAATCTTGTAATTCTTTTAGGCAATCCTCAATAGATATTTTTATCGTATTGATACGTGCCGTCAATCTAGGTTGTTCATTAAACCAAGCGCAAAGATCTATAGTCTTATCCTTACCCATTTCATTCATCCATAAATTAACCAGCCATAATGGTTGATTATAAATGAAAGAAATTTCTTCAGCCTCAGATTTAGCAAGTTCACCAATAGAAATACTATCACTTTCACGCAAAACGGAACGTAACACTGCATTTACAAAACCAGATAAACCTCTAGTTAACTTTTTAGCCAATTTAACAGATTCATTGACAGCTGCACTTTCAGGTACCTTATCCATATAGATAATTTGGTAAATACCTAGTCTAAGAA
The DNA here is from genome assembly GCF_905209685.1 of uncultured Veillonella sp. Taxonomy (GTDB): domain Bacteria; phylum Bacillota; class Negativicutes; order Veillonellales; family Veillonellaceae; genus Veillonella. The sequence goes on from NZ_CAJLUB010000093.1 coordinate 6,576, forward strand.
TTTCTACAACCATTGAAGATAATTTCTTGAGAGGTCGTTTTGCAAAGTGAATAATAATGGCATCAAGATAATTTTTTCTACGAATAACACCATATACCAACTCAGTAAAAAATCGTCTGTCTAAATCGGATAGATGATATTTCTGTAAATACTCCTGTAACTTAATATTCGCATAAGCACCATTACGATTAATATCACTCAAAGCTTTCACTGCGAGCAATCGAATATTTTGTTGTTCATAACTTTTTACTTCAGTCATTGTTTTTCCTACCAATTAATTGTTCAACTGCTGCACGAACTCGTTCAGGATCCACTGTAGTATTGCAACATGGTCCATTAGGTCTTTCATTTAAAACACCAATGACAGGTATAGGAAATACATCGGCCATACCACTTGCTAAATCACGTTCACAAGCAATGGCTACAATAGCCTTAGGCCTTGCTTCTTTTACCTTCATTCGCGCTAATGTACCACCTGTAACAACTATAAATTGACAACCATAATCTTTGGCAACTTGTAATAAACTTCCAACCTGGCATCTACCACACTGCTTACAATTATATACATCATGTGTAACCTTATGAACACAAGAGCTTTCCTGTAAACAATGCGGTGTTAATAACAATATGCGTTTTGGATCAACCGTATACATATCTAGCATCACGAGATGATTAATCAAATCAATCATAGATTGACGCAATTGATCCTTAGTAACCCCTCTCACTTTACCAATCAATAAGGATAATGGAAATAATCCATATATAAACTGATTGGCTAGTCTTAAAACAATAGGATGTAACCGTATTATACCGAAACTAGCAATAATCAAGGATAAACACAATAACCATATAACACCAATACATACAGAAAAAACAACTGTAATAATTATGGGTGCAATAGGATGTAATTGTGTAAGCCCCGGTTCTAAAACATACATTAGAAAGCCGATTATGGCAGTAATTAAAGCACATGTAATTGATGATAATATCAGGTATAACGGATACGTTTCGTACTGCTTACATTGAGTCTCCAAAAACG
>NZ_CAJLUB010000094.1 GCF_905209685.1 uncultured Veillonella sp.
GCGTTTGACTACGAATCAAAAGGCCAGGGGTTCGAATCCCTTCTGGGTCACCAAATGAAAGCATCACAGCAATGTGGTGCTTTTTTTATTTTCAAAAAAATATTTATCTATTAAAAAGACTCTACACATAATTGTGTAGAGTCTTTTAGTTTTCATAATTTAAATCTAATTAGATTATGGCTTAAGTGCTTTACCTTATTTTAGCTGTTCTGCAGCTACAGCAAGATCTCTCCAGTAGATAGCTTGCATATAACCATATGTATCTGGTTTTAAGGTAATTAATTTAGCTTTAGGTCGTTTTTCCTCACGTAATACTCTGCCTGTACGGGCATCGATGATATTACGTTGTTCTTGAACCCATTGAATCGTATCGGCATCTTGATCAAAGTAATAATGATTTATATATTCTGTCATATAATATTGAGCACCTTGATGACTATATGTACGAGCTACAATTTCAAATTTATTACCTTCTCCTGCGATGACCTTAACGCGTTGCTCTGCGTAATAATTTTGGCCATTCATACGATATAAGTAGGCATAACCTCTGGCATTCTCTAAATCAGCAATATTAACTGCTTGAGAGGGGAGGATACCTAAGATTGTAAAAGCCGCTGCAATTAATAAACTACGCTTCATGTATTCTCCTTATTACTTCGCATGTGGCTGATCAGATTCAGCAACCACATGTACAACTAATTCTTGATTAGAAGGAATCTGAGCCATGACTACAGGCATTGGTACATTCATAGCTGCTGCAATACCTTTGATCTGGCGCATTGCAACAGGCACTACAGTACCATCTTCTTGGATATTTTTTTCTAATGCTTCAATTTCAGTAACTGTTAAGCTTGCTTTGTTCGCAAAGTCTTCGATAGATACACCATTAGCTTCGCGATATTCTTTAATGAAATCTCCGATATACATAGATTCCTCCTATTTTTAGATACCTTTATATTGTAATTAAAAATATCATATATGGCAATAGATGAATAAAAGATGAATTAATAAAATTACAAAAATAAATTGACTTAATACGATAGTGGTGTTAATATTAACTTATAGAAAACATCATATTTGGGAATAGGTGCTGAAAAGCATAATAGAGAAGCTGGTTAAATGCCAGCACGGTCCCGCCACTGTATGGTCGAGCGAGTCTAAATTAAGTCACTGGGAAACTGGGAAGGCTAGATGAGCGATGACGCCGAGTCAGGAGAACTGCCTATTCAACATTCACCATTTGACCTACGAGAGATAGGGAGGAGAAGTTAGTAGCTCCTTTTTACGTACCCGTAAAAAGGATTTTTTAGTTCTATACGATTTTTATCAGAGATGATTTAAATTGTATTCAAAAGACCTTAATGTCGATGGCATGGTCATGGTGAATAATACCTTCTTGGTATTACCAGCATGACATGTGTTATGACTGTTAATATATTTTATGGTAAATGTAGGGCATGCATTTATTCATCATCATCCTAAAAAAGAGGCTGACCCAGGATTCTAGTAGTTCGGATTCTGGGTCAGTCTCTTTTTCATTTTCCTATTCTCCTGTTAATTTCTAGTACTTCTAATGTGTATAGTCAATCTATATAATAGAACTTTTATTTTTAGGGGATACATGAAATTTAAGTTAATTCTAAAAAAATGATTGACGATGAATTCTATACATGATATTATTATTTCAGTTGAGACGCGGGAGTGGCGGAATTGGCAGACGCACCAGACTTAGGATCTGGCGCCTTACGGCGTGGGGGTTCAAGTCCCTTCTCCCGCACCAACTTTATTGCACCTTTTGAGGTGCTATTTTTTTTGCCTAAAATTAGGCTTATTAATGGGCATACATAAGACTAAGCGCTTTTAATTTAGGTACAAACAAGCGTGATTAGTAAGGCATAACATAGATAGAAAATTAACTATGCCGTTATGTGTTATAATAAATGAGTTAGAACTATTAATTTAAATAATCATAGTAATACTATATGGTGCAGTATGGATAATACATTAACACAGCTGCTTTCACAGAACCCATCCTTTGTGGATGGGCTAAACGCATTTCAGCGGAAAGGAAAGTCAGTCATATATGGTCTTAGTGGATCTCAAAAGAGTTTCCTCTTAAACCAAGCTTTTTCTACGGGTCTTACAAAGCCTGTGGTTATCGTAGTCCATGATAAGGACCATAAAGAGATGTGGGAACGGGATTTAGCCTTTTTCTGGCCTAATATTCCTGTCCTATCATTTCCTATAACAGATCATGTGGACTTTACAACGATTGCTCGTAGCCTTGAAGACCAAGGGGCACAAATGCGTGCCTTAGCATTGCTAGCATGGCAGGAACCTGCTGTAGTCATTGCGAATGCTGAAGAGGTTACACAGTATGTGGTATCTCCACAATATTTAAAAGGACAGTCGTTACATTTCTCTTTGAATGATACGATTGAACGCGATACAGCTCTTGAACAGCTCGTTACAATTGGATATGAACGTGTAGACCAGGTGGAACAACGTGGTCATTTTGCCGTGCGCGGGGATATTTTAGATATATATCCTGTTAATAGTGAACATCCCATACGGATTGAGTTCTTTGGCGATGAAATTGATACGTTGCGGTTCTTCTCTGTAGAGAACCAACGTTCCATTGAACAAATTGATTCTTATACAGTGACACCTTTCTTTCTTGGTAAAAGTGATGCAGATTGCACCTTATTGTCCTATGTGAAAGAAGGCACTCTTATTTACGATGAGCCTGGTCGTATTCAGGAAGCATTAAAGAAATTCCTTAAGGAAGATCCAACACATCGTAAAAATCATTGTGACTGGAGTGAATTGCAACGCACTGTAGAAGCGACGAATCAAGTAGCTTTCACATTTATGCAACAACGTTCTATTGGCTTAGCTGGATTTACCCCAATTGGTATTCAAGGCAAGACGATGACGAGCTTTGAGCGTCAAATTCCTTTATTAACTGATGAGATTAAACAATGGCATCGTTTAAACCATCAAGTTGTATTGGTATTAAATAACCAACAACGAAGAGAAGGGATTGAACGTGCCCTTGAAGGGGAAGGTATTGCCTTTGTTCATAGTGCGGAGTGGATTGCAAAGCCTAATACGGTAGTTATCTTACAAGGTTTATTGACCGATGGTTTTGAATTACCAAATAGCCATTTAGTAGTTGTTGTAGAAGGTAATATTTACGGACAACAAAAACGAAAGCTGCGCAATAAGCCTAAAAAAGGCCAAGAAATCAATTATTTTACGGATTTAACGCCTGGTGACTATGTAGTTCATAGTATGCACGGTATTGGTAAGTATATTGGCCTTAAAACGATAGAAACAGAAGGCATTCATCGGGATTATATTGAAATTGACTATGCGGGATCAGATAAACTATTCTTACCCGCCAACAATTTAGATCAATTACAAAAGTATATTGGTAATGAAGGTGATGTGCCGCGCATCAATAAAATGGGTGGCCGTGACTGGGCTAAGGTTGTTACAAAGGCAAAGAAATCTATTGATGATTTAGCAGATAAGTTAGTTGAACTCTATGCACAGCGTGAAATAACGCAAGGCTTTGCATTCTTGCCTGACCAACCATGGCAGCAGGAATTTGAAGATGCATTTCCTTATGAAGAAACGGAAGATCAATTACAAGCAACAGCAGAAATAAAGGCATCCATGGAAAAACCAGTTCCTATGGACCGTTTGCTAGCAGGTGACGTAGGCTTTGGTAAAACAGAGGTGGCCATGCGTGCCATCTTTAAGGCTGTTATGAGCGGCAAACAAGTAGCGGTACTTGTTCCAACTACTGTTTTGGCACAGCAACATTTCCAAACCTTCTTGAACCGTTTTGCTCCATTTGGTGTCAAGGTAGATGTACTCAATCGTTTCCGCAGTACAGCAGAGAAAAAACAAGTTCTAAAAGGCGTTGAGGATGGCTCCATTGATGTTCTTATCGGTACACATTCCTTGCTCAATAAAAAGGTTGTCTTTAAAGATTTAGGTATGCTCGTTGTAGACGAGGAGCAACGTTTCGGGGTAGCTCAAAAGGAAAAATGGAAAGAGTGGGCCAATAATATTGATGTACTCACCTTGAGTGCGACCCCAATTCCTCGAACATTACACATGTCTCTCGTTGGTGTTCGTGAAATGTCCGTTATCAATACGCCACCAGAAGAACGCTTGCCGGTTCAAACCTATGTAGTGGAATATGATATGAACCTCGTGGCCGATGCAATCAAGCGCGAATTGGCGCGTGGTGGTCAGGTTTACTTTGTATATAACCGCGTAGCATCCATTAATCATATGGGTGAGTTACTAGCAGAAGCTTTACCAGACTTGCGCTATGCCATTGCTCATGGACAGATGACAGGCCGTCAAATTGAGGAAATCATGACTGATTTCTATGAAGGCCATTATGATGTATTATTGTCTACCAGTATCATCGAAACTGGTCTAGATATACCAAATGCGAATACCATCATCATTTATGATGCGGATCGCTTAGGCTTATCTCAGCTATATCAAATGCGTGGCCGTGTAGGACGTTCTCGTAGACGGGCCTATGCATACTTTATGTATCGACCTGATAAAATGCTCTCTGAAGCGGCAGAAAAGCGCTTAAAAGCTATTGAAGAATTCACAGAGCTCGGCGCTGGTTTTAAATTGGCTATGCGCGACTTAGAAATTCGCGGTGCTGGTAACCTCTTAGGTTCACAGCAACATGGCAATATTGCATCTGTCGGCTTTGGTATGTACGTGAGCATGCTTGAAGAAGCCATTGCGAAGGCTCAAAATAAAGAGGTTGAACGGGAAGTATCTATTGACCCAGCCATCGACCTAGAGGTAGATGCTTTTATCGACGATGCATATATCAAAGATAGTGCCCGTAAGATTTCTGTATATCAACGATTATTACATATTAAATCGAAAGAACAGCTTGATGATATGACGGATGAACTCATCGATCGTTTTGGTACGCCAACAGATCCGGTAGATCGTTTGTTACGCATTGCTCAAATCAAAGAACAAGCACGTTTACTGGGCATTAAAAGTATTGTCCGTAGAGGTCAGCAGCTTACCATTCATTGGCATGACGATTCCAAGATGGCTGACTGGGATATGGGGGCTGTACGGGAAGATCTCTGGAAGAAGATGAAATTTGCAGATACTAAGCCGGCTACATTATATGTGAGCCTCAATGGTATGAAAGGTTCTATTTTGACCATTACGGAAGCGGTGATGAAGGCTTTGAGCCAAAAATCATCGTCTAAGGAGGGCCTATGAATCGATTTTTAAAGGGGGCTATGATTTTAACCTTAGCTGGGATTATCGTTAAGGTTATCGGTGCTTTCAGTAAAGTCCTTATTGCACGCGTTCTCGGTGGTGAAGGGATTGGCCTATATATGATGGCCTATCCGATTTATCAAATTATCGTTAGTATTTCCGCTGCAGGCATTCCTGTTGCTATATCTATTATGATAGCGGAAAAGCTAGCTAATGATGATATGCGGGGCGTACAACAGGTATTTTCCGTATCGTTAAAGGTGTTAACACTATTAGGCCTTGTATTTAGTGTAGCTTTATACGGCAGTGCACAGTGGCTCATAGATACCCATATTATTACAGATCCTCGTGCACTCTTAGCGATTCAGCTATTGTCGCCAGCTATCTTCATCGTTACAATTTTGAGCTGTTTTAGAGGTTACTTCCAAGGCTTCCAATACATGGTGCCTACGGGAACTAGCCAAGTCTTTGAACAAATCTTCCGCGTATCCTCTATGGTGGGCTTAGCCTATTATTTCATTGATAGAGGGCTACACTTGGCGGCAGGTGGTGCAACGTTTGCTACATTCCCCGGTGTATTAGCTGGATTGCTCGTATTGATTTACTTTTACTATCGTCAGCGTCGTGTACGGGCGCAAATGTTGGCGCAGCAGAATCCAAATGCTATCGGTGAAAGCAATAGCTCTGTAGTGAAACGACTATTTAGCTTGGCTATACCAGTTTCAATGGCCAATATTATGTTGCCCATGGTATCTCTTATCGATACATTTATCGTCCCAAAGCGATTGATGGATATCGGGTATTACCTCAATGAAGCGACAACACAATTTGGCTATCTCACAGGGATGGCTACATCGTTGATTGGTTTGCCTATCATTTTGACTACATCCTTAGCGGCTAGCCTTGTACCAGCTGTATCTGAGGCACATGCCCAAGGTGATGTGCACCGCATTGTACAGCGCGCCGGCACAGCCATTAAGATTGCCAATATGTTCACTATACCGGCCTGCATTGGGCTCTGTGTATTAGCGACACCTATATCTAAATTGATATACGCAACGCCTCATGCTGGTCCTGTTATTGCTGTTATTAGCTTGAGTATTATATTCTTAGGGTGGCAACAGATTACAGCAGGTATTTTGCAGGGCTTAGGTAGAACGGTTATTCCTATGGTAGCCATTTTTATCGGTCTATTGGCTAAGACATTCTTGGACTATCAATTGACAGGTACTATTGAGCTTGGTATTAATGGTGCCGCATGGGCAACGAATTTAAACTTTGCTATTGCTGCACTCATAAACTATATATTTGTAAAAAAATATGTAGGCTCCGTACTCAATAAATTAGAGTTATTAAAAATTGTAGTGTCTGCCATGGCTATGGGCGGTGCTACACAGGTGGTATATGTGACGACTGTAGAACTGTTCGGTAACGGTGGTGCAGTGGCAGCGGCTATTATTGTAGCGGTATTTGTGTATGGTTTATCCCTATGGTTAACAAAGGCCGTTGTAAAAGCCGATATGTATCATTTCCCAGTTATAGGTAAGCGATTACAGGCTCGCCGAGATAAGGAGGAGGCTAAGCTATATGAAAAACAATACTGATAAGCCAGTATCGGTACAACCATTAGTAGATGTAGTAAAAGCTTTGCGTGCTCCGAATGGTTGTCCTTGGGATCAAAAACAGACTCATGAGTCGTTGCGTCGATATTTCATCGAAGAAACCTATGAAGTAGTAGATGCTATCGATAATAAAGATATGCCAAATCTTCGTGAAGAACTTGGTGATGTATTATTACAAGTTGTCTTTCACAGTCAATTAGCTGAGGAAGCAGGTCAATTTACATTAGAAGATGTAATTCACGATGTGACAGAAAAGATGATTCGTCGTCATCCCCATGTTTTTGACCCTGAAAATAATGAAAAATCATACAGTTGGGATGAATTAAAGGCGCAAGAAAAGAAAAATATACAAAAATCTGTATTGGATGGTGTATCTAAAGGTTTACCTGCATTAGTAGCGGCTTACAAACTACAAGAAAAGGCTGCAAAGCTAGGTTTTGACTGGGATGAGCTCGATCCAGTTTGGGCGAAAGTTTCCGAAGAAATGGGTGAATTTAAGGAAGCTATTGCCCAAGAAGATAGAGAAAATATGGAAAAAGAAGCGGGAGATGTGCTTTTTTCCTTGATTAATCTATTAAGATGGTATAAAATAAGCGGTG
>NZ_CAJLUB010000095.1 GCF_905209685.1 uncultured Veillonella sp.
TATGACAATGGTCAACGTGTAGCTCCAGAAGTTAAAGTTGGCGATACTGTTATGTTTGCAAAATATGCTGGTAGCGAATTAGAAATCGATGGCGCTACTCATTTGATAATTAGCGAACGCGATATCTTAGCAGTATTATAATAGCTAATTTATAGCTGTATAGAGCTAAACATACTATTGATATATTCTATATTGCCTACGGGCATATAAATTCCCTTACATTAGATACTGTTATTATCTAGGAGGTAATACATATGGCAAAAGAAATCTTGTTTAATGAAGAAGCTCGTCGCGCTTTAGGTCGTGGCGTTGATCAATTGGCAAATGCTGTAAAAGTTACATTAGGACCAAAAGGCCGTAATGTTGTATTGGATAAAAAATTCGGTTCTCCAACAATCACAAACGATGGTGTAACAATTGCTCGTGATATCGAACTTCCAGATCCATTTGAAAACATGGGTGCTCAATTAGTTAAAGAAGTTGCTACTAAAACTAACGACGTAGCAGGTGACGGTACAACTACTGCAACAGTATTGGCGCAAGCAATGATTCAAGAAGGTATGCGCAACGTAGCAGCTGGCGCTAATCCAATGATCTTGAAAAAAGGTATTGAAACAGCAGTTAAAACTTTGGTTGAAGAAATTAAAAAACGCTCCATCAAAGTTTCTGGTAAAGCTGAAATTGCTCAAGTTGCTAGCGTATCTGCAGCTGACGAAGAAATCGGTGGTTTGATTGCTGAAGCTATGGAAAAAGTTGGTAACGACGGCGTTATCACTGTTGAAGAATCCAAAGGCTTGCAAACTGCATTAAACGTTGTAGAAGGTATGCAATTCGACCGTGGCTACATTTCCCCTTACATGGTAACTGATCCTGATCGTATGGAAGCTGTTATGGATAACCCATACATCTTGATTACTGACCGTAAAATCAGTGCTATCGCTGATATGTTGCCAACACTTGAAAAAGTGGTAAAAGTAGGCAAAGAACTTCTTATCATCGCTGAAGATGTAGAAGGTGAAGCATTGGCTACATTGGTAGTAAACCGTTTGCGTGGTACATTCAAAGCTGTAGCAGTTAAAGCTCCTGGCTTCGGTGACCGTCGTAAAGCTATGCTTGAAGATATCGCTATCTTGACTGGCGGTACTGTAATTACTGAAGATATGGGCCGTAAACTTGATTCCGTAGAACTTACTGACCTTGGTACAGCTCGTCAAGTTCGCATCACTAAAGATGAAACTACAATCATCGATGGTGTAGGCGATAAAGATGTAATTGCTAAACGCGTAAGCCAAATCCGTGCACAAGTAGAAGAAACAACTTCTGAATTCGACCGTGAAAAATTACAAGAACGTCTTGCTAAATTGTCCGGTGGTGTTGCAGTTATCGAAGTAGGTGCTGCTACAGAAGTTGAAATGAAAGATAAAAAACTTCGTATCGAAGACGCATTGAACGCAACTCGCGCTGCTGTTGAAGAAGGTATCGTAGCTGGTGGTGGTACTACATTCATCGACATCATCCCTGCATTGAATACATTGGAAGCTACTGGTGATGTTCAAACTGGTATCAACCTTGTTAAACGTGCAGTAGAAGAACCTCTTCGTCAAATCGCTTACAATGCTGGTCTTGAAGGCTCCGTTGTAGTTGAAAAAGTTAAAAATACTGAAGCTGGTGTTGGTTTCAATGCTTTGACTGAAGAATACATCGACATGGTAAAAGCTGGTATCGTGGATCCTGCAAAAGTTACACGTTCTGCTCTTCAAAATGCTGCATCCATTGCATCTCTTGTATTGACTACTGAAACAATCGTAGCTGACAAAGTAGAAGAAAATGCTGCAGTTCCTGCAATGCCTCCAATGGGTGGCATGGGCGGTATGATGTAATCAACTGCTTAGTGCATAATCTATAAGATTTAGAATAATCCTAATGAATTAGGAACTATATGTTCACTTTTTCATTAGGATTATTTTTGTATGTAGATTATCAAATCGATAAAATTGATTTTGTATACAACATATGTTATAATTCTATAGAATTTAATATTGAGTCTAGTTTGACACAGTAGTTACTGACCTTTATAATATGGTTATCGAATTATTTCGATGTTGTTTAACCTGAAAGAAGGATTACTATGTTGAGCTTTATTTTTAAAAGTAAACCTAATTATGTTAATTTTGGCCTCTTAGTTTATCGTTTGGCACTTGGTATTTCCATGTTTTATCATGGATATTTAAAGTATTTGAGCGGTGCTGAAGGCCTTTATAAAGTTGGAGCTATGTTGGCACCATTAGGTGTACCTGGTGGTTATGAAATATTAGGTACTATGGCAGCATATGCAGAAATGATAGGCGGCGTACTTATAGCAATTGGTCTATTTACACGGATTGGATCTTTGTTACTTATTGGTACATTAGCAGTGGCCACAATATTAAATCTTAGTGGCAGCTTCTTTAGTTGGGACTATCCATCTCAAATGGGCTTTGGTGCACTTATGTTATTCTTCGCAGGTGCAGGTCGCTATAGCCTAGATAAAGCTTTATTTAAATAATAATTAGGATAATAGACTCGTCGATTGATGAGTCTTTTATTTGTGTAGCGAGGTTATTATGAATACAAAAACAGTTCCGTTTACAGCTGAACAATTAGAAAATATTATTGCCCAATATCCAACACCATTTCATATTTACGATGAAGAAGGTATCATTGAAAATATGAAATCTTTCATCGATGCATTTTCTTGGAATAAAGGGTTTAAACAATATTTTGCTGTAAAAGCGACTCCAAATCCATATATTATGCGTGTGTTACAAAAACTTGGGGTAGGTGCAGATTGCTCTTCCTTGGCAGAGTTGATGCTATGCGAAAAAGTGGGCATTACAGGTCATGACATTATGTTCACATCTAATGACACACCATATGTAGAATATAAAAAAGCACTAGAAATGGGTGCTATTATCAACCTAGATGATATTACTCATATTGAATATTTAGAAAAAAATCATGGTTCTTTGCCTGATACGTTCTGCGTTCGTTATAACCCAGGCTCCTTAAAAGAAGGGGGCAATACAATTATTGGCCTTCCGGAAGAAGCTAAATACGGTATGACTCGTGAACAAATTTTTGAAGCCTACAAACAACTACAAGCAAAAGGTGTAAAACACTTTGGTATCCATACAATGGTTGTTTCTAATGAACTTGATATCGATGGCTTAGTTGGCACGGCTGAACTTTGCTTTAATCTTGCCGTAGATATTAAAAATGAGCTTGGCATCAATGTTGAGTTTATCGATCTTGGTGGTGGCGTAGGTGTTGCTTATAAACCAGAACAAACACCTGTAGATTTCAAAGCGCTTAGCAAGGGTGTAGAAGAGGCTTACAATAGAATTCTCGTAGCTAATGGTCTTGGTGATGTAGCATTAGCTTATGAATGTGGTCGTATGGTTACAGGTCCATTTGGTTACCTAGTTTCTACAGCGATTCACAAAAAAGATATTTATCGTCATTACATTGGTCTTGATTCTTGCATGGCAAATCTTATGCGTCCAGCATTATATGGTTCTTATCACCATATTACTGTAATGGGTAAAGAAAATGCGCCTAAGGACCATGTATATGATGTAACGGGCTCCTTATGTGAAAATAACGATAAGTTCGCAATCCAACGTGAATTGCCAAAAATTGATATTGGTGATCGTATCATCATTCATGATGCTGGTGCACATGGTCATTCTATGGGCTTTAACTATAATGGTAAATTGCGTTCTGCTGAGTTGTTATTACATAAAGATGGCTCTGTTACACAAATTCGTCGTGCTGAAACATATGATGATTTGTTTGGCACTCTCGATTTCTCCAACCTATAATTTAATATTGAGAATCGAATAGGATGAGAATGAATATTATTAAAAGCCTATCAATATATGTAATATATGATATTCTTTTAATTCCTGTATATTTTAGTAGGAATATCTTGCTATCATTTAGATAAGAATGTATAATAATTGTAGATTGTTATGCACATACTTGCTAAGTTGGCGAGAATTACGGCGGTATTCACGTTAGTGCGTACCGCCTTTTTATATGTGTCAGTATATACGTTTTACATATAACGATTGTATGCCTCGATATTGAGGATACATAATAAAAAGGAGTGAATATTTTGGCTGAATTACTTCAGATAAAAGATTTAAAGGTATCCGTTGAAGATAAACAAATCTTGAAAGGTATCAACTTAACAATTAATAAAGGTGAAATTCACGTTGTAATGGGCACAAATGGTGCAGGTAAGTCTACACTTGCTAATGCTATCATGGGTAACTCTACATATACTGTAGACAGTGGCTCCATTATTTTTGATGGTAAAGATATTACAGAAGATGCAGTAAACGATCGTGCAAAAGCTGGTATCTTCATGTCCTTCCAAAACCCTATTTCTATTCCTGGTATCACTGTAGAAAACTTCATTCGTACAGCTAAATCCACAATTACTGGTGAAAATGTACGTGCCTTATCCTTCAAAAAAGAATTGAAAGAAAAAATGGATGAATTGTCCTTTGATTTGTCCTATGCACAACGTTATGTAAATGAAGGTTTCTCCGGTGGTGAACGCAAGAAAAATGAAATTCTTCAAATGTCCATTTTGAATCCTAAATTGGCTATTCTTGATGAAACTGACTCCGGTCTTGACGTAGACGCAGTTCGTATCGTATCCGAAGGCGTACAACGTTTCCACAACGAAGACAATGCTGTATTGATCATCACTCACCACAACCAAATCTTGCAAAAATTAAAACCTGACTATGTTCATGTATTGATCAACGGTAAGATCGTTAAAACTGGTGATGCTTCTCTTGTACGTGAAATCGAAGAAAAAGGTTACGACGCATACAAAGCATTAGCATAGGAGGCACAATGGAAGAAAGAAAGAAAACCCAAGTCGCGGATATGGACCGTGGTGTCTATGATATTAAGAATGACTTTGAATATTCTTATATTTCTGATGCCGGTTTGACAGAGGATATTATCCGTGAAATTTGGTCTAATAAAAATGAACCTGAATGGATGCTTGACTTCCGTTTGAAATCTTTAGAAATCTACAATCGTATGGGGATTCCAAACTGGATTCCTGATATTTCTGGCTTAGATATGGCTAATATCCATACTTATGTTAAGCCTAAAGTAGATATGAAAGAAAACTGGGACGAAGTTCCAGAAGAAATTAAAAGCACTTTTGACCGCTTAGGTATTCCAGAAGCGGAAAAAACATCTCTTGCTGGTGTTGGTGCGCAATATGACTCTGAAGTTGTTTACCACAGTATTCAAGAAGATCTTGTTAAACAAGGTGTTATCTATACTGATATTGAAACAGCATTACATGAGCATGAAGAAATCGTAAAAAAATACTGGATGACATTGATTCCACCTACAGACCATAAATGGGCTGCTCTTCATGGTGCAGTTTGGTCTGGTGGTTCCTTCGTATACGTTCCAGCAGGCGTACAAGTAGAGATTCCATTGCAATCTTACTTCCGCTTGAATGCACCAGGTGCTGGTCAGTTTGAACATACTATGATCATTGTAGAAGAAGGTGCTAAATTGCACTTTATCGAAGGTTGCTCTGCTCCTAAGTATGATGTATCTAACCTTCATGCCGGCGCTGTTGAATTGTTCGTTAAAGACAATGCTACATTGCGTTACTCTACAATTGAAAACTGGTCCAAGAACATGTACAACCTTAACACAAAACGTTGTGTAGTAGGTAAAAATGGTACAATCGAATGGGTATCTGGTTCCTTTGGTTCCAAAGTTTCCTGCTTGTATCCAATGAGTATTCTTAACGGTGAAGGTGCACATGCTGAATTTACAGGTGTAACATTCGCTGGTGAAGGCCAATTCCTTGATACAGGTTGTAAAGTGGTACATAATGCACCATATACAACAAGTAATGTAAACTCTAAATCCATCTCTAAATCCGGTGGCGCTGCAATTTATCGTGGCCTTTTGAAAATTGGTCCTAAAGCTGAACATTCTAAAGCAACAGTTTCTTGTGAATCCTTGATGCTTGATGCTGAGTCTCAATCTGATACAATCCCAGCAATTATCGTAGAAAACGATAATGTAGACTTAGGTCATGAAGCAAAAATCGGTCGTATTTCCGATGAAGCAATTTTCTACCTCATGACTCGTGGTATCAGTGAAGAAGAAGCTCGTGCTATGCTTGTTCGTGGTTTCGTAGAGCCAATCTCTAAAGAATTGCCACTTGAATATGCAGTAGAAATGAACAATCTAATCAATCTTGAATTAGAAGGCTCTATCGGTTAAGGAGGAATTATGAGCGAATTACTATTTAATGAACTCCCTAGACCGACATTCAGATGGTTACGCGTTAATCATACTGTAAGCTCTCTAGCTGGAGAAGATGCAGCGGTACAATCCATCGCTGTAGAAGCGAATCAAAATATTCTTTCACCATTACCTACTGGTACAGCATTACTAGATGGTAATTATGAAGGTGCCAATAAAGAAGCTGTTCTAGAATTAGTGGAAAAAGCGGAAGGCTATGCTATCAATGTACCTGCTAAAGCAAAAGAGGTAGTAGGTATCCGCATTGATGCTAATGCTCGTGTGGCGAACCGTTTCCAATTTATCGTTGGTGAAGGTGCTGAATTAGAAGTGCAATTCTATGTAACTGGTTCTGGCGATACATTGACAAATGTTAGCTATTTAAACGAATACGATGTTAAAGAAGCTGGTAAAGTTGTAGTGAAAAAGGTAAATCTTTTACCTGAACATGTACAACATATCGAGCATCGATACACTAAATTAGAAGATAAAGCAGATGTAGAATACATCAATATTGAAATTGGTGGTAGTGAAAACATCTTGAATTACTATCACGATTTAGTAGGTCAAGAATCTCGTATGATTCATGACATTGCTTATCTTGGTAATAAAGAGCAAAAATTTGATATTTCTATGGTTATGAGTCATGGTGGTAAAAAGTCCTACAGTGATATTCATACCTTAGGTGCTCTTAGCGGTAATTCTAAAAAATCCTTCCGTGGTACCCTTGATTTCCTTCATGGTGCAACTGCAGCTGAAGGCGCGGAAGAAGATACTTGCTTGTTGTTAGACCCTACTGTAAAATCTATCTCCTTGCCACTATTATTGTGTAAAGAAGATAATGTAGTTGGTAACCATGCAGCAAGTGCAGGCCAAATTGATCATAATAAATTGTTCTACATCATGAGCCGTGGCTTTAGTGAAGTAGAAGCAAAACATATTATTGTTGAATCTATGATTCGACCTATTATTGATCGCATTGGTGATGAAACGATTGAAGAAGCAGCATTAGCAGCTGTACGTAATAAAATTTAAAGAGGCGTTTTTATGAGACCAATTGCAGAAGCATACAAAGACTTTCCTATATTACATAAAGAGCATAATGGGCACCGCGTTATCTATTTAGATAGCGGTGC
>NZ_CAJLUB010000096.1 GCF_905209685.1 uncultured Veillonella sp.
AAAAATGTGAACGCTGCTGGATCCACCGCGATACAGTAGGCCAAGATAGCGAACACCCTACACTTTGCCATCGTTGTGCAGAGGTTGTTAAATCCCTATAATTATAGATAGGAAACAAGATAATTTATAGAAACCCTTCTCTAATATTCTTTAGTTCGGTTTGAACTGGGAATGTAGAGAAGGGTTTTTCTATTATAGCTGAGTTTCTAAGTCATATTTATGCTAGTTTACAAAATATTAAGAAAATATATAGAATTATGAATTCATTGTATGCTATCTTTCTCACAAAACTATCTATCATAATTAGTACTTTATTATTTTCCTCATGAAAAATTAATGTGTAAAAATTTACTCATTTCATATTAAACTTAATATCCTAGTTTAAGATGTTTATAGTTAGTTTAGTTATTGTGCTTATATGAGAAGGAGGAAGAGCAATGGTAGCAACTATCGTTAAAGCAATTTTGGCTGCACTTACTGGTTTAGCAAACGCAATCTTGCCTTTATTCAAATAACAATTTCATTCCCCAGAAAAAAGACCACCCAGCTTGCGGGTGGTCTTTTTCTTATGCCTGAAAATAGAAATCAATTTGTAACATAATGATTTAGAGAATCTTTAAGTGTCGTTTAACTATAAGGCCTTATATTGACTATAGAAGCAAGCATACCTATAATGAAGATTAATTGAACATGAAATGAACGTGAAGAACGGGCAGTGTTGTGTGGTTTTATTTCTTATGCAAAACGAGGGGAGCGTATAAGTCATGAGAAGAAATGTATTCATTAAGGCGTTGGTGTTAGGAACTATAGGATGTGTATTTAGTGCTACAGGTTTTGCAGCAGATGTACAAAATGGACATGGCCAAGGTATTGCAGACTCTACTACAGAAGTAAATGGGGCTAAGCATGAAGCGGTTCGTTCTAGTTGGATGGATCGTACAGATATTATAGTCGGTACCCAATCTAAGGTAGGGGCTCAAGTTTCGGTAGAAACATTACAACCCTTAACCCATTATGATGAAAACTCTAAATCAGTTCTATTCGTACAAGGTGGCATCGGTAAAGGCGGACAAGAGGATCAAGCTAGCTATTTCTCTGGTGGCAATGGGGGATATTGGTATCCATACAATCCAGTTACTAAAAAAGGCGAACAACGGTATAGACCTGAAGAACATCATAATACTAAATCATTGGGAACCGTTGCTAATGTCGGATTAGGCTATCGGATTCTCAGTAAACATGAACATGCATATGTAGGTGTTAATACGTTTTATGATCATTCCTTCTCGAAAAAATATAACCGTATTAGCGGTGGCTTGGAATATGTATCTGGCTTTAACGAAGTTCGCGCTAATATCTATAAGGGATTAAATAGTACAAAATCTGAACCTTATAATGTACCTTTATATGAAGGTTATTTTGAATTCTTGTTAGATGGTGGCACTGCAGGTTATACAGTTTACAAGTCTCAAAAAGCATTGTCCGGATATGATGTAAGCTATGCACGCACCTTTAAGAATGCTCGTTGGGCACGTGCTTATGTAGGTGCTTATCATTGGAATGGCTTAGGCGCCACAACACATGGTGAAGGTCCTGCCTTAACTCTTAATGTTGGTAAAAGCCATGGCTGGCAAGCTGGTACTACATTACAACTTACACCACATGTTTCTCTAGATGTAGGGTATACATCAGATAATAACAACTCTAGTGGTGCCTATGGTTTTGTTAAATACACATTAGGTACATCCAAGTTTGCTTGGCATGGTGGTAAGCATAGTGATGATACTATTACCAATGCACGGGCTAGAATGTTAGATAAAGTAGATCGCAGTCCGATGCGAGTAGGTAATACCTATGAAGAATTCTGGATGGTAGTACCTTATGATCACTTATAAAGGCTAGTGGGGAGACAGTAATATATGATAAGCAAGTTAGTATTTAGAGCCATGGTTTTAGGTGCTGTAGCATGTGCGTTTAGTGCTACAGGTTTTGCAGCAGATGTACAAAATGGACATGGCCAAGGTATTACAGATTCTACTACAGAAGTGAATGGGGCTAAGCATGAAGCGGTTCGTTCCAATTGGTTAGATCGAACAGATATTGCCGTAGGTGTTCAAACTGGTGGTACATCTGATTCGCATAAGGGGATGTTCCCTAGTGATTATAATAATAACTTTTACAATACAAAATCAGATTACGGGAATATCACTAAAGCCTATATAGAAACATTACAACCTATTACCCATTATGATGAAAACTCTAAGAGCGTTGTGTTCGTACAAGGTCGTATTGGCCGTGGTGGTGAGAAAATCTCCTCTAAAGAGGTAAGAGGTTATTTCACTCCAGACCTTGTAATGTCACCATTTGGGTTTGATGTTTTTACGGAAATCAATACAGATGAAAAAACATCTGAGTCGTTAGGAACGGTTGGTAGCTTAGGTGTTGGTTATCGTATTCTTAGTAAACATGAACATGCTTATGTAGGTGTTAACGCTTTTGTAGATCGTGCTTTCACAGGAAATTACAATCGTATCAGCGGTGGTGTAGAGTATGTGAATGGACTCAACGAAGTGTATGCTAATGTGTATAGAGGCCTTGGTGATAAGGAGCTCGTAAAAGGCGGTGGCGGTAATCCATATCCTAAACGCTTGTATCCTAATGGCTATCCAGATACATTCCCATACAATACCATTCCTAGTGAAAATTATAATACCTATGTAGGTGGTGGCGTGTTAGATGGATATGAAATAGGGATTGTAAGGTCCTTTAAAAATGCACGTTGGGCTCGTACCTATGTAAATGGGTATCGTTGGAATGGCAATGGATTTAGCCACAAACAAGAATATAATTGGGGTCGTCCAGGTCATTGGTCTGTACCATGGTTTACTGCACGAAATGCTAACCATTATAAAGGCATTAAAATTGGTGCTGAATTACAGTTAACACCACATATATCTTTAGATATTGGGTATAACAATGCCAATAACATGTCGAAAGGGATGTATGGCACTCTTAAATATACATTAGGTACATCTAAATTTGCCTTCTGGGGTGGCAAGCATAGTGATGATACGATTACTACAGCTCGCTCTAAAATGCTAGATAAGGTACGTCGTCAAGACATGATTGTAGAATCCTTTGATGACATTGAATACGATTATTTGGCGCCAATTGATCATCTATAATACCACTGTAGTTTAGATTATAGATATTAAATAAGACATGTAATAATAGGAAAGTAATTTATATGAGCAAGACATTAATGATAAAAGCAATGGTTTTAGGTGCTGTAGCATGTGCATTTAGTGCTACAGGTTTTGCAGCAGATGTACAAAATGGACATGGCCAAGGTATTGCAGATTCTACTACAGAAGTGAATGGGGCTAAGCATGATGCGGTTCGTTCTAACTGGATGGATCGTACAGATATCGTAGTTGGCGTTGGTATGAAAAATTCTGAAGAGTCGAGTAGCCATCACTTCCATAATTTTACGCCTTGGGAAAATCATCCTATTGTGGGGACTTCTGATAAATCCAAATCTACAGAACTCAACAAGTTATACATTGAGACATTACAACCTATAACCCATTACGATGAAAATGCTAAAAGTGTTGTCTTTGTACAAGGTCGTATTGGACGCAGTGGAGAAAAGATATCCTCTAATAAATTAAATAATTATTGGGTTCCAGCTAGACCTGCAGGGACGTTTACGGTATATAATGGGCAAACAGATAAGGAAGAGTCCTTAGGTGTAAATGCTAATGTTGGTGTAGGGTATCGTCGCCTTAGTAAAGGTGAGCATGCTTACGTTGGTGTTAATGCATTCTATGACCATGCATTTAAAAATGGATATAAACGTGTTAGTGGTGGCTTAGAATATGTGGTAGGGCTTAATGAATTCCATGCCAATATTTATAAAAATTTAGGATCTAATGAAAGAAAATATATAGGCCTTCATGGGCGAACTGATACATGGTATGATCCTACAGGATTGTATCCATATGGAATGGATCCTGATCAAAGTCTTTATGATTATGCTAGGGTTGATTATGAAAATCACTGGGCTCTAAGTGAAAATACTGTAGCTAGAGGTTATGATATTGGCTATGCTCGAACATTTAAAAATGCTAGATGGGCTCGTGTCTATGCAGACTATTATAACTGGCGTGGTAGAGAGGCTGTAAAAGTAGGGTATTATAAATTACCTAAACGCGATGCTATTAAAGGCTTTAAAGTGGGGGCAGAATTCCATATTACACCACATCTTACTCTTGATGCGGGTTATAAAACAGCGTCTCATCATTTGAGTGGTCCTTATGCAACTTTGAAATATACAATCGGTACATCTAAGTTTGCTTGGCGTGGTGGTAAACATAGTGAAAGTGCCATTACAACAGCACGCTCTAAGATGCTTGATAAGGTACATCGCAGTGATATGGTTGTACAAGAAACTGTAGAAGAAACTTATGATCATGGCGTTGTCGATGTAGGTTTATAGGGGCTTCCGCATACACTACCCTCATGATTATTTATAATAGTTTAGCTTGTTCATAGGTTATAAAAAAGGAGCTAGTACATTATGTACTAGCTCTTTTTATGTTCTTGGTTATTTCTATTGTAATGCCTTAGGTACGCTGAGTTTTTTCCAGTTGTCTAGCTCAGGGATTTCTAAGGTATTAATCGTTTTTTGAATCCAGTAGTTTAATGATACTTCGTTACCTAAATGTTGTTCAAATAAATAGGTATTACCTGGCGTATCTAGAGGTTTTCCATCTTTGTCTATGGAGTGACGCACGGATTCTTTCAAATAGAGTTGGACTCTAAATGGATTTGCGTGATTACCTCTGAAAATGAAATAAGATGGGCCGATAAAGTCATGGGTACGGACATTAATTTGTTCGTACTTTTTATCTTTTAAGCCTTGTAATGCAGTTTGTATCATCGCGTTAGCATCATCGTATTCTTCAAGTAGAAATGCCTGTTGATCTACATCGAGTACATAATGCCAAGTTGGCTTTTCCTCGTTCGTTTCGATGGACCAGTTATCTCCTAATGCAGGTAATTGGTGCGTATCGTAGAGGTCTTTTAATAGCTGAATGGTATTCTCTTTTTTGAATAGTGCTCGATAGATCATCTCTTGACCTTCTGTAGGGTCATAACCATGTATTCTGACTTGGTACGTATCACGTAGCATACGCTTTACATCTAGCTTAAAAATGTTGCGTAGCTTGTCTGGAACGGATAGGAAATGATTGTAAAAGCTAAGTTTCATTTCGTCTTGTGATGCTAAGGCGTGCTCGATGGTTTGCCAATCATATAAGGTAGTGTCCCATAAGAAGTCATCCATGTTTACAGATAAACGTGCTGCATTTTGAGGCCATTCAGTATGACCAGGACGTACTGTTGTAGTAGACTCTGTAATACCTTCCTTGTAACGCCAATGACCATCGACTTGTTCGAAGGCCGCTAATCGTTCTTCTGCTTCATCATCGATAGGAATACCCTTTAACTCTTCATCTAGATTAGCTTTGTGAGACAGAATGTATTGATGGGATTCTTCGTAATAGGCTACAGCAGTATCTAAATCAGGTTTGCCTGTAACATAGCCTTTTTCATAGGCATAGCCTAAGGCAACGCGCGTTAAAGCTCGTGTAATATCGTAGAAGAGAACGCGGTCTTCCTCTTCTAATGCGCGCTTTTCTTCCTCTAGTACACGTGTTAAGGATTGAACACCAAAGCGTATATTCTTGGTTACACCGAAACCGTGAATGCGCATATAACCAATGTATGGCAAGGAGAACATAAAGCGCTCTTTTGTGGCTGCCATGTGGGTTAAGTCTGCAATGAGGCCCCAGTCTAGCGGTAGGTGACCAATGTGGAAGATATAGCAAAAGGCAGCTTGTAATGCTGCATAGCCGGCATCACTAAAATACTTAGTAGCTGCACGGCGGTAGAGTCCAATTGCTTTTACAGGATCATAAGGAATGACTCTGCGTAGCTCTTTAGTATCATAGAAATGATAGTAGTAATCTGCTAATTCAGCGGTACTTTCAGCTTGACCCAAGGCGGCACCTTTCGTAAACCATGTGAAAGCATCCTCGAATTTTCCGTTTTCATGACAGTCTAGACCGGTGTAGAGCATCATGGTTGGATTACCTAGCTCAGCAGCGGTTAACGCTACGCGGCGCGCATTATTAAAATCGCCTTCGTCGATATAGATATTGCGTAAATTGCCTTGAAACATGGCGAGCCCGTTATCGAGGGCTTTGTTAAACCATTCCTTGGCGAGTTTAGTGGCATTTTCCTGTAATGTTTCGTTGGAAATAGTACCTTGTAAGGCTATAAGGCGTTCCTGTATAGAACCTTTTTGCAGGCTCTGTTGGATGCGTTTCGCCAAACTGAGGCGAGGTGGTGTAATCATATCCCTTGCAAGGTTAATACGGTCGTCATCACGCCAGAAAAAGACATTGCCTATAATGTATTGGCAGAAGGCATCACCTTGCTCCGCGTAGTTGTAGACGATCCGAAACGCATCGTCAAAGGATATTAACATATCCTTTTCAACAGTAGGTGTAATCGTTCCATTGATACGCAATGCTTGTAAGGTGCCAATAGGACTACAACGGCGAATGCTATCGTGCAAGCATTGATAAGTGCGCATGTTGTTTTCAGGGAAGTTTGATTCCTCCCATGTAAATCGTTACGGCAACTACCTCCGGCAAGCCGGCACGTGCAAAAATGCGGTTATATGCTTCGTAGACCTCAGCGTAGTACTCCTCAAGATCCTCCTGCGAAGTATGGAAGGAATATGCGTCCTTCATGGTAAATTCACGAACGCGGATAAGCCCTGCGCGCGGTCTTGCCTCGTCGCGGAACTTCGTCTGAATCTGATATATCATAAACGGGTATTTTGTATATGAATTTGCATACTCGCGAACAAGCTGCACCGACGCCTCCTCATGAGTCATACCGAGGACAAGACGAGCGTTATTACGGTCGGTAAAGCGCATAAGCTCGCTGCCGACGCTCTCATATCTGCCCGATTCGTCCCAAAGGCTTGCGGGAAGCACTACCGGGAATTTAACCTCCTGGCCGCCTACCTTATCCATCTCGTCGCGAAGTATATCCTCGATTTTACGGCATATACGGTTAAGCGGTGTATACTGCGAATAAATACCGTTAGCGACGCCCTTCATATATCCGCCGCGCAGCATCAGCGCATGGCTGTCAATAACGCAGTCGGACGGCTTTTCTTTGAATCTCTCGCCTACGAGCTTATCAAGTTTCATACATAATCCTCCGGTTCAACAAAAAATAAATCCCGAACGAAGCTATAGCTTCATT
>NZ_CAJLUB010000097.1 GCF_905209685.1 uncultured Veillonella sp.
GAGCCATGCGTCTATTGTTGTTCTTGAGGACGATAAACATTTATATCCGTCGTATCTTTGTGGTAATGTCGTTAGAATGGATGTGTTAAAGAAGCATCCTGAGCTAGAAGCGGTATTACTAAAATTGACACATACGATTACGGATCAGGATATGTCATATATGAACTATGAGGTGGAATCGGAAGGACAGAAACCTCATGATGTTGCTGAGCGATACTTACGCACCAAAGGTTTGTTATACTAACGTGGGTTGCTAAAGGGTACATAGTATTGTTTTGTGATTATAAGATTACATTTACATCTATAATTAATTCCCCTATAATAGAAATATATAATCGAATTTTTTCGAAAACAGATTTTCATATAGGAGAACTCATATGATTTATAATACAATTCAATACGTAGTGGACAACGGCATTGGTACGTTGACATTTAATCGTCCGGCTGTGGCGAATGGTTTTAACATTGAAATGTGCAAGGAGATTCTTGAGGTTTTAGATAAAGCACATAATGATGAAAGTGTTCGTGCATTGCTCATCAATGCAGAAGGTAAGGTGTTCTCTGCTGGTGGCGATTTAACAGAAATGGAACGGGCTGTAAATGATGGTGATACAGAGTCTTTATTTGAAATCGTTGAACTAGTAGCCCAAATTTCTATGGCTATGAAACGCTTGCCAAAACCTGTTATCATGAGCCTTCAAGGCGCTGCAGCAGGTGCGGCGTTCAACATGGCGTTAGCTGCAGACTTTGTTATAGCAGCTAATAACGTACGCTTTATTCAAGCTTTCGTAAACGTAGGTCTTGCTCCTGATGCAGGCGGTTTATTCTTGTTGACTCGATCCATTGGCATGAACCGTGCTATGCATATCGTTATGACTGGCGAAGCCGTATCTGCTGAAAAAGGTAAAGAACTTGGCTTTGTATATAAAGTTTGTGAATTAGAAGATTTAGAAACGGCTACAAGACGTCTTGTAGAGAAATTAGCTAAAGGTCCTGCACAATCTTACCGCGTTATGAAGGAAATGATGTGGAATAGTTTCTTAGCTGGCTGGGAAGAGTACAAGAAGTTTGAAGTAGAAAATCAATGCTCTTTAGGACTTTCCGAAGATTTTAAAGAAGGCGTAAGAGCTTTCACAGAACGTCGTCGTCCTAAATTTGGTCAAAAATAATAATTATTCTCTTGTAATTCTTTGAAATATAATGTATTTTATAAGCAGTTACTAATATAATTCGAACCGATGTGGCTCTATATATTGAGTTACATCGGTTTTTGCTTTCATAAAAAAGCAAAAGTGTATATAATAGTACTATTATAATAGTTTTAGGAGGTCATTATTACATGGCTCAAGATACAATTAAATGTTATGACGGTCCTAGTGATGTAGTCCAAGCATTGGCGGAGGATTTTATTGATTTTACTAATGATGAAATTAGCCGTACTGAAACGTGCATCGTTGGTATTACTGGGGGTACTGTTATAAATGGTTTGTTAGAATTACTTAACTCTCCTGAATATATTGAGCGCCTTAATTGGGAACGTATATTCTTCTTGTGGACTGATGAGCGTTTCTTACCACAAGCGCATGAGGATAATTACTTCAATCGCGTAAAACCTCATTTGCTATGCAAGGCAAAGGGGGCTGCTCATTTCTTGCCAATTAATACGGATTCTAAAACCGTACATGAAGCGGCTGAAGAATATGAAAAAGAGGTTCGCAATGTCCTAAAGGCATGTAAAAAATCTGGTCTTGATTTAGCGTTGCTTGATTTAGGCGAGGATGGTCATACGGCAGGATTATTTGCAGGCTCTCACGCACTGCGTGTAGCTGATCAAGATGTAGTGGCCGTTGAAGATGGCAAGGTATGGGAACGCATTTCTATGACATTTTCTTTCCTAGCAAAATCTGATGCTGTCTGGTTTACTGTGACTGGTGAAAGCAAGCGAACTGCATTGACAAAGGTATTATACCAACGCGAAGATTACGAGGATTTAACGTGGGAAAAACGCATTGGTCGTACATTGCCTGGTGCTGTGCTTTCACAAGAAGCTGTGACCTGGTATGTGGACAAGGCAGCCTATAATGATGTACACTAAAAGATGTAAGTTTTAGTAAATATAAAGGAGATACATATGGGATCTATAGGAACACCTGAATTAATAGTTATATTAGTGATCGCTTTAGTTATCTTCGGACCTGGTAAATTACCTGAAGTAGGTAAAGCTATTGGTAAGGGCATCAATGAATTTAAAGATGCTATTTCGGGCCCTAAAAAAGCTGTTGATGAAACGAAAGAAGCCGTTAAAAAGGCGACTACTATCGACGTAACAGCAGGGGCTAAAAACGACGATAAACATAAAGAATCTAATGATTAATAGGAGGTATCACTATGTGTAAAGATTGTGGTTGCGGTGAAGATAATGGCGTTGTAACAAAGGTATTTACTGTACCTGGTATGATGTGCAATAACTGTAAAGAAACTGTTGAAGGTGCATCCCTTGGTTTACCTGGCGTTTTGAGCGCAGAGGTAAATTTGCCAGAGAAAACAGCGACTGTTTCTTTTGATCCAGCAAAAGCATCTGTTGAAGTTATTACAAAAGCTATTGAACGTACAGGCTTTGAAGTAGAAAGCGTTGCAGATGGTGTACAAGAACATAGTCATGGTTTACTAGGAACATTGAAACGTTTCTTCAAATAATCGAACCCATAGGGCTGTATTGAAACACTGTTTCGATGCAGCCTTTTTTCATAAAGAGGTAATAAAATGATACGCAAGTTTGATGCTAAAAATTTCAAGTGGGATGGCGTCGATACCTTGGTATATAAACAAGATGGTAGCCCTTTTAAAGATGTAACACGTCAAGTTTTATACGATGGGGCCTTTGATATTCCATGCCAATTCCGCTATTTTGAATGCTTGCCAGGTGGGTATTCTACGCTTGAATATCATGAACATACACATATGGTTATGATATTCCGTGGGAAGGGGCAAGTCTTATTAGGCGATGAAATCCATGATGTAGAAGCTGGTGATTTTATTGAAATTCCAGGTAAAACGATACATCAATTTCGGGCTAATAAAGGCGATTATATCGGGTTCCTTTGCTTAGTTAACCAAGATCGGGACAAGGTAAAATTATTAACCCCTGAAGAGATGGATACATTGCGCTCTAATCCAAAGATTAAAGAATTTTTGGAAAGTTGCTAATTTATATGGCGGTTATGTGTGATGACCGCCATATAGTTTTTTATAATCAACAGTAACTATTGATATGTGTAGTTTGATAGGGAGGTTCTATGAATACCTTTACACGCGCCGCACTGACGGTACTGGTAGGACTTGTAATTTGGTTCTTGCCTCACACGGAGGCGATTAAGCCTGAAGGATGGCATTTATTAGCTATCTTCACGGCTACAATTGTAGGTTTTATTTTACGACCTTGGCCAACAGGTATTATGGCACTCTTTGGTATTGTTGCTGCGGTAGCAACAAATTCTATTACCATGGTGCAAGCATTAGGTGGTTACGCTGAAGCCAATGTATGGCTTATCGTAGCAGCTGTATTCTTTTCTAGAGGTATTATTAATTCTGGCCTTGGTAAGCGTATCGCGTATACTTTGATTCGGTCCTTTGGTACTAGTTCCTTAAAGTTAGCTTATGCATTGGCTTGTACGGATCTTATTATTTCTCCTGCCACGCCATCTAATACGGCTCGTGGAGGCGGTATTATTTTCCCAATTGTACAAAACATTTCGTTAGCCTTTGATTCTGAGCCAAATGGTAGTACGGCACGTCGTATTGGGGCATACTTGATGACAACGGCTCATACGATAAACACCATTACTGTAACAATCTTCTTAACTGCTTGTAGTGGTAACTTATTGATTACATCCTTAGGTGCAAAATTGTTTGGCTATGATATTTCATGGTGGGAATGGTTCCAAGCAGGTGTCATCCCTGGTGTAATTTGTATGATTTTGATGCCTTGGTTTATTTATAAAATCTATCCGCCTGAAATCAAGGAAACACCTCAAGCAGCAGTAATGGCCCAAAAAGAGCTAGATATACTAGGTCCTATTACAAAGGCTGAAATTTCAGTGGCTATTATTTTTGTACTTTGTATTTTGCTGTGGTCCACAGCGATTTGGACGAAGTTACATCCTACTGTAGTTGCTATGATGGGCGTACTTGCTTGTGTAGTTACAGGCTCCCTTACATGGGAAGATATTCTAGGTGAACGCACAGGTTGGGATATTCTAATCTGGATGGGTACCCTCGTTGGTATGGCTGGTTTACTTGGCAAGCTCGGTGTTGTTGCAGTATTTGCTGATTTTGTAAGTCAACATCTTGTAGGTATTGATTGGTTCTGGGCATCCTTCATTATCTCTGCAACCTTTGTATACTCTCAATATTTCTTTGCCAGTGGTACAGCTCGTATTACAGCGTTATTCTCCGCCTTTGCAGCTATCTTGGTAGCAATGGGGGCACCAATTCCGTTTACCATTTTGCTCTTTGGTTTGATGAACAGCCCTGGCTGTACATTAACGCATTACAGCTCTGGTGTAACACCAATCTTCTTCGGTGCAGGCTATGTACCGCAAGGAACATGGTGGCGTGTAGGTCTTGCTATTTCTGTGGTTAGCTTCTTAATTCACTTCTGGGGCGGTACCCTTGGCATGTGGCTATTCGGTATTCTATAATATTCAAAAAGTCCCTCACAGTAGTGAGGGACTTTTTTGTTCTACCTATTTACTAGTTTGTTATCGATTTATTTTCTATGTGTATTAGATATGTAGTGTATTATTGTTATTGCTATAGTTTTTATATATGGTAAACTTTAAAAATTTATATAATAAATCTATAGAATATTTATTGCACGACATTATATAAAATGTTATTATTATTTTATGATTACAGATTACTTTAGGAGGAAACATGTTGGGTTTAGTCATTAGCTTGTTGATTATCGCGCTCGTCGTGATTATTAAAGACATTCGAATTATGAACAACAACTTAACACGTTTTTGTCTTAGAAGTTCCACGAATGGTTTAATATACAATCAATAAGATTTGACTATACGGTTTGTTTCTTATGTGTATTTATTCCAAGGGATACATAGGTCGTTTATGTACATAGGAATTCTGTAAACAAAAGGAATATCATTTGTAAACTTTTAAGACGATTCATAAGAATCGTCTTTTTTTATTAAGTTGAAAGGCATCCAAGTGGATGCTTTCAAGAAAAGTGAGGAGATTAACATGAGTTGTAGAAGTGACAATTTAAAAACAGGCGTAGCACGTGCACCACACAGATCTTTGCTAAAAGCTCTTGGTTTTGTTGATGAAGAAATGGGCAGACCAGTCATTGGTATTGCGAACTCTTTCAACGAAATTATCCCTGGTCACGTGGGCTTGAAAAATATTGTACAAGCCGTAAAAGACGGCATTCGCAACGCAGGTGGTGTGCCAATCGAGTTCAATACAATTGGTATTTGTGACGGCTTGGCGATGAACCACATCGGTATGAAATACTCCTTGGTAACTCGTAATATCATCGCTGATTCCATCGAAGCAACAGCTATGGCAACACCATTTGATGCTATGGTATTCATTCCAAACTGCGATAAAGTAGTACCTGGTATGTTGATTGCTGCAGCTCGTCTAAACATTCCATCCGTATTCGTATCCGGTGGTGCTATGCTTGCAGGCGTACACAATGGCAAAAAAATCGGTTTGTCTGATGTATTCGAAGCAGTAGGTAAACATCAAACTGGTGAAATGGATGATGCTGAGTTATCTGAAATCGAAAATACGGCATGTCCTACATGTGGTTCTTGCTCTGGTATGTACACAGCTAATACAATGAACTGCTTAACAGAAGCTCTTGGTATGGGCCTTCCTGGTAATGGTACAATTCCAGCAGTATACTCTGAACGTTTACGTCTTGCTAAATTAGCAGGTATGCAAGCAGTAGAGGTATTGAAAGCAAATCTTCGGCCTAAAGACATTATGACACGCGAAGCTTTTGAAAATGCAGTAGCTCTAGATATGGCTTTGGGTGGTTCCTCTAATACAGCACTTCATTTGCCAGCTATCGCTCACGAAGCAGGTGTACCATTGTCCTTGGACGACTTCGATCGCATTGCACAAAACACACCTCAATTGTCCAAACTTTCTCCATCTGGTAAATACTTCATCGAAGACTTGTATGCTGCAGGCGGCGTATCTGCAGTGTTGAAACGTTTAGCAGAAAATGGTCGTTTGCATACAGATTGCAAAACTGTAGCTCTTAAAACACAAGGTGAAATTGCAGCGGTAGCTCATGTAACTGATGAAGACGTTATTCATCCTTGGAATAATCCTGTTCATGAAACAGGTGGTATTGCCGTTCTTAAAGGTAACCTTGCTGTAGACGGTTCCGTTGTAAAAGCAGGTGCCGTAGATGAAGATATGCTTGTTCACTCTGGTCCAGCAAAGGTATTCAACAGCGAAGAAGAAGCTGTTGAAGCTATTACAGGCGGTAAAATCGTAAAAGGTGATGTGGTAGTTATCCGTTACGAAGGTCCTAAAGGCGGCCCTGGCATGCGTGAAATGTTAACACCAACATCCATGATCGCAGGTATGGGTCTTGATAAAGACGTAGCCTTGTTGACTGATGGTCGTTTCTCTGGTGCTACACGTGGTGCATCCATTGGTCACGTATCTCCAGAAGCTGCGGCTGGTGGTACAATCGCTGTTGTTGAAGATGGTGACATTATCAACATCGATATTCCAAACGGTAAATTGGAATTGGCTGTATCTGATGAAGAAATCGCTCGTCGTAAAGCCGCATTGAAACCATTCAAATCCAATGTAACTGGATACCTAAAAAAATACGCTCTTCATGTATCCTCTGCAGCACAAGGTGCTATCGAAGTATTTGAAGACTAATAGTAGATTTTCGTTAATACTAACTAGAGGAGATAGAGTACATGCATAAGTTGTATGATTTTATGGAGGCTCGTGAGCGATTAAGCACAATCACGGTGAAAACAAAATTGCTTCACAGTGATGTGTTCTCCGATGAAAGTGGCAATGATGTATATATCAAGCCAGAAAACTTGCAAATAACAGGTTCCTTTAAGGTTCGTGGTGCCTATAATAAAATTGCAAAATTAACAGAAGAAGAAAAGGCGCGCGGCGTTATTGCCGCATCTGCCGGTAACCATGCGCAAGGTGTAGCGCTTGCTGCAAAACGTCTAGGCATTAAAGCGACAATCGTCATGCCAAAACATACACCTCTCATCAAGGTGAATGCTACAAAAC
>NZ_CAJLUB010000098.1 GCF_905209685.1 uncultured Veillonella sp.
ATGCATTGATTAAGCTCTCCTTAGCATGTGCCATTTGCGGTGGTACGCCAGCTGTGGCAAACAGAGCAATGTGAGGGTTATGCAATGTGCCTAGTACATCACGGGCCTCTTTATTAGCTGTCCCTTTATCCACCCAGAATCCTGCAAACACAAGATCATAAGATGATAAATCGGACGGCAACTCTTTCATAGATACGCAAAGCGTATCTGCTGGCAATACGCTAGTAATAGCCTCTGCCACTTGTTTAGTATTTCCCGTAAGGGATGAATATATAACAATAGACTTCATGTCTTACCTCCTATTTACTATATATCTATTATAGGACATGTATGACATGCTTTTAATAAAATAAATCACAATAGTATATAGAACGATATAGAACGGAATTTTATATACTGCCACGTACTATTTTACTATTCTCAAAAGAGATACATTATTCAAAATCATCATATATGCTCTTTATATAATACTTTCTAGCATTTATAACTATATCGATAAATTTAACCATACTATATTTATAATTTTCTAAATGTCAATATTGAATGTATAGAATTTTTTCGCTATAATCGTAACATAATGTATAAGCTTAATAGGAAAACTACAACATATAGTAGTTTTCTTATTTTTCTGATTAGACTTAACTTAAAGATATTTTATACTTTTCAGTCTAATCTTATATATGCTTAGATTAACAGTTTTATTACTTTTAAGACTCAAGGGGAACAGTAATGGAGATTATGATCAAGAAACGGGATGGCCATTTCGAGCCTTTATCCGTTGAAAAAACGAAACGTATGATTGCCTTCGCATGTTTGGGGTTAGATTCTTGTGATCCACTAGAATTGGAGTTAGATGCGAAGTTACAATTCGTTGATGGCATGACAACTAAAGAAATTCAAAAAACTTTAGTACAAACAGCTATCGAAAAGGTTATCTCTAAAAAAGACGACGGTTTCGGCAACCAAGTTAATAAAATGAACCAAGATTGGCAGTTTGTAGCAGCACGCCTCTTCTTGTTCGATCTCTATAAAGAAGCAGCTATCACTCGTCGTTATAAAGCATTCGGTTATGGCAACTTCCCAAATCTTGTACACATGCTTGTAGAAGAGAAAAAATACGCTGACTTCTTCGTTACAGAATATACACCTGATGAATTGCAAGAGTTAGGCGATTACATCAAACCTAAACGCGACTACCTCTTTAACTATGAAGGTCTTAAATTATTGGCTGACCGTTACTTAGTAAAAGGCTTCAACAAAGAAATCTTTGAATTGCCACAAGAACGCTTTATGGCTATCGCTATGCACTTGGCATTGGTAGAGGGTGAAAACAAGGTAGAATACGCTAAGAAATTCTACGATTTGATGAGCCAATTAAAAATGACAACTGCTACGCCTACATTGGCAAATGCGGGCACACCATTCCATCAATTGTCCTCATGCTTTATCTCCGGTGTAGATGATAACTTATGGTCTATTTACGACGTAAATAGCAAATTCTCCCGCGTATCTAAACACGGTGGTGCTCTTGGTATCTATCTTGGTAAAGTTCGCGCCTTGAACTCCGACATCCGTGGTTTCAAGAACTCCTCTGGTGGCGTTATTCCTTGGATCCGTTTGTACAACGATACAGCGGTTGCGGTAGACCAATTAGGTAAACGCAAAGGCGGCGCTACAGTAACACTTGATATTTGGCACAAAGACTTCTACGAATTCGTAGAACTTCGCACAAATAATGGTGACGATCGTCGTAAAGCGCACGATATCTTCCCTGCTATCTCCGTTCCAAACATCTTTATGGAACGTATGATCGCTCGTGAAAACTTCACACTCTTCGATCCTCATGAAATCTTGGCTGTAAAAGGCTATGCCTTAGAAGACTTCTACGATACAGACGATAACAAAGAGTTCACAAAACGTTACCTTGAATGTGAACAAGATCCTAATTTACACGGCATCGAAGTGCCAGCATTAGACATGATGAAAAAAATCATGCGCTCTGCTGTTGAAACTGGTACACCATTCATCTTCTTCCGCGATACTGTAAACGCTGCAAACCCTAACAAACATGCAGGTATGATTTACGCATCTAACTTGTGCCACGAAATCGCACAAAACGTTGGCTTCACAAACCTTGCTGAAGAAATCATCAACGAAGACGGCACTATCACTACTAAAACAAATACAGGCGACATGGTTACATGTAACTTGAACTCCATCAGCCTTGGTCGCATTTCTGACGAAGAATTAGAAGAAAATATTGCTCTTCAAATCCGCATGTTAGACAATGTTATTTCCATCAACCAAGCACCAGTACCAGAATCTCGCATGACATCTGATAAATACCGTGCTATTGGTCTTGGTACTTCTGGTTACCACCACTACCTTGTTAACCACGATATCCAATGGGAATCTGATGAACATATCGAAGTAGCGGACAAGTTGTTCGAAAACATCGCGTACTATTCCATCAAAGCTTCCATGGAATTGGCGAAAGAAAAAGGTGCATACCCTGCATTCAAAGGTTCCGAATGGGAAACTGGTGAATACTTCACACGTCGTGGCTACACATCCGATCGTTGGAAACAATTGGCTGCAGACGTTGCAAAATACGGCATCCGCAATGGTTATTTGATGGCCGTAGCTCCTACAGGTTCTACTTCCAACATTGCGAATACAACGGCTGGTATCGACCCTATCTTCAAAAAATTCTTCATCGAAGAAAAGAAAGGTTCTTTCACACCAAAAACTGCACCAGATTTGAACAACAAAACATTCTGGCTCTATAAAGAGGCGCATACAATCGACCAACAATGGTCCATCAAAGCTTGTGGCGTACGTCAACGTCATATTGACCAAGCACAATCTTTCAACTTGTATATTACACCTCAAATGAAAGCAAAAGAAATTCTAGACCTTTACGTTGAGGCTTACAAACAAGGTATCAAAACAATCTACTACATCCGTAACCAATCCCTTGAAATGGATGAGTGCACTAGCTGCTCCTCCTAATACGAGATGTGTTTATAAATCTGATGACGACCTATAGCAGTATAGGTCGCATCGTTATATAAAGGAGTCCTACTATGGATAAAAAACTGATTTTCAACGAACATGGTGAACGTGGCACGCAATCTATGATTGGCGGCAACACCACAAATCTTCGCGAATGGAATCGTATCAAGTACGACTGGGCGAACCAAATGTACCGTACAATGCTCAACAACTTCTGGATTCCTGAAGAGATTTCCTTGAACGAAGACGTTAAGCAATTCCCCTACTTAACAGATTACGAACGCCGTGCATTTGACAAAATTATTGCATTCTTGAACTTCCTTGATTCCATTCAATCTGAAAACTTGCCTAACTTGAGCCGTTATATTACAGCATCTGAAGTAGCATCTTTATTGAATATCCAAGCATTTCAAGAGGAAATTCACGCTCAAAGTTATTCTTATATTTTGGACACTGTAACAAATCCTATTACACGTGACAAAATTTATGACGAATGGCGTACAGATAAAACATTACTTGAACGTAATCGCTTCATCGCCGATGCATACCAACGTTTCAGCGATGATCCTAGCGAAGCAAACCTCATTCACACAATCATCGCCAACTATATCTTAGAAGGTATCTACTTCTACTCCGGCTTTAGCTTCTTCTACACATTGGCACGCCAAGGTAAAATGACAGCTACATCCACTATTTTCAAATACATCAACCGCGACGAAGTAACTCATCTTGTATTGTTCCAAAACATCATCCGCGAGTTACGTCGTGAACGCCCTGACTTGTTTACGCCTGAACTGGAAGCGAAAATCACTGACATGATTCGTCAAGGTGCAGAAAACGAAATCGCTTGGGGTCAATACATCACTGATGATAAAATCCTCGGCCTTAACAACGTTCTTATTGAACGCTATATCAAATACCTTGCCAATATCCGCTTAGAAGCAATCGGCTTGCCTCATCTATACCCTGAAATCAAGGACAATCCTATGGAATGGATTGAAAGTTTCTCCAACTTGAATAGCACAAAAACTGACTTCTTCGAAGCTAAAGTTACAAACTATACAAAAGCAGCGGCATTTGATTTCGATGATTTAGAATAATAAAAAATGATAAAAGAAAAAGTGATTCTCACGGTGGGAGAATCACTTTTTTCATTATAAAGGTTATTCAGTTAATAACGGTTAGCCAGCTGTATATGGGCCGAATCGACCTGCAAATAGATAGGAACCCATTTTACCAAGTTTGGCAGCAAAGATAGAAGCTACGATACCTAAAATAATCATAATCCATGCGTTATCAGCATTTACACCATTAGCAATAGCGATATAGGCTTGTGCACAGGAAAGAATAAAGTAGATAACTGTTAAGTAAATCTTTGCTTTAGGAATTTTAGATGTTCCTGTTTTGTAACGTAATTTACTACCAATATAACCAGAAATACCACCAATGATAACGAGAAGTGGTAAAATCATTGCTACTAATGTAATGGCAGGGAATAATACATTTGCAATAGATGGAATCAACAATGCAATAACAGGTACTAAGAAAGAAGCTGCTGTTGCTGCGATTGGGAAATGTACCGCAATTGGATGTAAATGAAGATCTAGCAATTTTTCACGTTTTGTATCAATGCGACGTGGCTTGTAATCCATCCAAACTGTTGGAGGAAAACCACATGTTGGACAAGGTTGATCCCTGTACTTAGCATCCTCAATATATCCGCATACACGGCAAATTATCCATTCGGTACCTTGTTCAGGTGTTGGTTTAGCTGCGGTAGAACTTGTTGCTGCCGTAGCTGCTTTTTGTTCTGCTGTCATAATGAAATCTCCTTACTTAAGAAATTCTATATAATTAAATAATGATTATTATTTAATTATATTATAACATAATTCACTAAGTAAAAAAGTAAAATTTATATGCTTATCAAAAAATTAAATATATCGTACTACTAACGTACCTATAATCAAAGGTAGCGGTATTTGATTTCGATAAATTAGAATAATAAGAAAAAAGATACCCAATCCAGATCTTTGAATTAGGTATCTTTTTATCGTTTATATTTAGAAATAGTCCCCAACGCCACCCTCGTTTTTACAGTTGACACATGGTAATACATTGTAAATTGTATCAATACATTTGTGCGCAAATAGGCCTACACTGTAGATTTTTATTCGCCCCATGAATGTATTCATCAAACGCTTGGTAAAAGCAAAAGTTTTGTGTCCACCCTGTATCAAACTACCAACTATATAGATATTAGCTTTCAATCAATTCAGTGGTCCAGTTAGCAGACTGCAATAGATTGTCTAATAAACGAACTTGTTTTGCTATATTGTCAGCTTCTTTTTGGATATCTTTAACATTGACGGTCGGGATTAATTTGATTTCAGACCCTCTCGCACGAAAATTGATGCTACCTGCGCTAGACGCCAATGTCCGATAAGCACTTAGACGCAATGCAGCACTATCTTTTTCCGCAATAATTTCAGTAATAGAGCGACCTTCTACAATAGTTTTGCAATTTGTTAAATTAATATGTGCAATTAACTTTTGAAGTCTAGTTACACATTGATCTAATGTTTTTAAAAGCTCTTCAGGGTTCTCATTCGGTGCTTCCCCTTCTTGCACTAAACTATTTTGAGTTAAACGAAGCTCTAAATCGCTAATTTTATAATTCAAATCAGATCGCTCTTGTAATGCTTCCGCTAGTTTCATAAACTCTCACCTCATATTTTGAAATATATGGATATTAATATACTGACTGAACTAATACAAACTATTATATTTAGTATCTAGTTTCTTATAATACTTTCCGCATCATCACATGTGGACAACCTTCATCAAGGTATTCTTCCCCTTCTGCCTTATAGCCAAGGGATTCGTAGAATGCTTTTGCCTGTACTTGCGCTGATAAGGAGCAGGTCTTAAATCCATCGCGACGAATGCCGTTTTCTGCGGCCATCATAATCTTAGTCCCTAGATGCTGTCCACGATATAGTTTGCGTACCGCCATGCGACCAATATGCGCATCTCCAGCTACGTCGCTGGGAAAATATCGGCACGTGCCAACTGGCTTACCATCTATGGATAAAAGTACAAACTTTGCAGTCTCATCGATTGCATCAAACTCGTCTTCAAAACCTTGTTCCTTCATAAACACATCGATACGAATTTGTTTTATTTCATCAGTTATATGATCTAAGATTTGAATAATCATAGGTAACCCTTTCACAGAACAAGTATATTTATAAAAATCGATTTCAGCGTATTACGAAACATACTATAAACACTAAAAACTTCTTATTTTTATTATATCAGAAATACGCTTAATTCCCCAAAATTTCTAGTTTTCCATTAATTCCTACAGCAAAAATCTTTTAAAACTTCCATGAAATTCATGTTTAGGTATTGCATAATTTTATCATTTGGGTTTATACTATACCCATAATTTTTAGAAAGGAGCAACCAAAGATGACTAACCAAATTAGCACAGCTACAAAACAATACTTTTATTGGTTCTTTATCCAACGTACGGGTAAGGAACTATTTGTGGTACGCTAATTAAGATTGAGTCATTATTAGTTGCTTAGAATAGTAAAAGGGCTACCCGTATTAAACTACGGGTAGCCCTTTTTTGTTTGCTATCCCGTATGGTGAGCCCTACTATTCACTGTAGTTTACAAGGAGGATTTATCATGATTATTACATTAAAACAAAACGCAGCAGAAACAGAGGTATCTCGTTTACGCAGTGAATTAGAGGAAAAAGGCTTCATTATCCATCCTGTAGAAGGCGCTCGCTACAACATTTTAGGTCTTATCGGTGATACTGCATCCCTCGATGCACGTCAAATCGAGTCCCTAGATTTCGTAGATAAAGTAACTCGCATTCAAGAACCATACAAAAAAGCAAACCGTAAATTCCATCCAGATGATTCTGTAA
>NZ_CAJLUB010000099.1 GCF_905209685.1 uncultured Veillonella sp.
CGTACATTGTCATAGGAAGCCAATGTAGTATCTAGAACCTCTAATAAGCGACGGTCTAACTCAATGGCCGTTACATCAGCACCACTTTGTGCTAACCCCTGTGTCAATGTGCCAATACCAGGACCTACCTCTAGTACAGGTTCACCAGGTGTCAATTCCGCAGCATGTACAATTTCGTCTACAATACCTCTCTTAATAAGAAAGTTCTGCCCTAATTTCTTACTCATTTTAATATCGAAGCGTTTACATATATAATGTACTACTTCAGGGCTTGCAATTACTGATTCTAACATCTTAACTCCTATTTTAACTATTTACAGCCTCTTCAAAAGCATCTCGACTTATACCATAGTGATTTAAACGGTATAAAAACTGTTTCCCATTGCCATAACCAATGCCTAACTTAGCCCCAATAACCGCACGGCGAGCAGCACTATCAGGCATACCTGATAACCCATGACGAACTAGATCTACCATAGAAAATTCGTTAGATGATTCCAAGGATTCTACATGTAATGTGGATAAAGCCTTTCTAATGGATTCTGGAGATGCTTGTTCTATGCCAATATCATCATTTGCAAACGCTTCATCACGAGGGACAAAAGCATGCTGTGCATTAGGGAATTTTTTTGTTAATACACGACGAATTCTCTCCCCTGCTGTATCAGGATCGGTTAATATGATAATACCTCGCTTTTCATAAGCTACACGAATCATATCAATAACACCTTTACGAAGTGTAAAACCCTCTGTAGCAATACAGTCTGCTTCTACGGCTTGTGCAATACGTTGTATATCAGATTTTCCTTCTACTACGATGACTTGTTTAAGCATAGGTCCTCCTTTATTCTATTAGTACATTGTAACATATATATAACATTGCTTAAATACTTATAATCGAGTAGTATAGGTAGTGTAATATATAAAAGGAGTCCATTATGACCTTACAACAATTAAAGTATGTCACAACAATTGCAAATATAGGCAGTATTAGTGAAGCTGCTAAGAGACTCTTCGTGTCTCAACCAAGTCTAACAAAGGCTATTAAGGAATTGGAAAAGGAAATGGGCATTACCATTTTCGACCGTACCAATAAAGGGATTACTGTTTCTAAAGAAGGGGAACGTTTCCTCGGCTATGCACGCCAAGTACTAGAGCAAGCCGCTTTATTGGAAGAGCAATATAAAAGCCAAAGCGGTGGTAAAAAACAATTCTCTGTTTCTACGCAACATTACTCCTTTGCGGTTAACGCCTTTGTAGAGCTTTTAAAAGGCGCAGGCATCGATCAATATGATGTATCCTTACGAGAAACTCAAACCTATGAAATCATCGATGACGTAGCTCATATGAAGAGTGAAATTGGTTTACTCTTCTATAATGATTTTAATAGACCTGTACTAGAGAAATTAATTCACACTAATGAATTAACATTTACAGAGTTATTTACTGCACACCCACATATCTTCATAGGCAAAAACCATCCACTAGTTAATAAAAAGGTTGTATCTATGGACGAATTAGAGGAATATCCATATATCTCCTTTGAACAAGGCGATCACAACTCTTTCTATTTCTCTGAAGAAATTTTTAGTACCGTTGTACGACCAAAACATATTCGTGTACGCGACAGAGCATCCCTCTTTAGTTTATTGCTTGGTCTAGATGGATATACCGTATCTAGTGGTGTTATCGATGAAGAAGTAAACGGAGAGAATATTATCTCTGTTCCTCTTGCTGAAGAAGGTTTAATGCATATCGGTTACATTACCAATAACAAAATGCATCGCAGTCGTTTAGGACAAGAGTATATTCAAGCCTTAGAACAGTATGTAGGCAACTACGGTAGACATATTAAACTACCTGAAACAAAAGAATAATATTGTAGGATTCTTGATTATATTTCAACTGCTCTACATAATAGTGTAACTTTAAATAAAAGCACTCTCGATTTTGAACTGTACCTCGGAAAATTGTGTCCAATTTTTTGGGTGCAGTTCATTTAGAGAGTGCTTTTTAATATATGTAGGAAATCTAACTGCTAACAACTAAACCAAAGAAAAGCATAAGATAGAATAAGATATGCCACAACTGAGTTGATACTATATTACTTTTACATCTCGATATAACTGAAACGCAAAAATAACTCTCTGATATAACTTAAAGCTATACACAACATTAATATATTGATATTTTTATATATGCTCATCCTTAGTTATAATAAACCTATCGAATCTATCGGTTTTACCGTTTATATAAGGAGGATTATATATGTCCAAACAATTAGCACCATTTCATTTTGATATCGTAGGTTCTTTCCTACGCCCAGCAGAATTAAAAGAAGCTCGTGAAGCTTTTACAAAAGGAAATATTACAAGAGAAGAGCTAACAGCTGTTGAAGATCGTCTTATTACAGACCTCATTCAAAAACAAAAAGCTGCAGGTCTTCCTGTTATTACTGATGGTGAATTCCGCCGTGCATACTGGCACTTAGATTTCATGTGGGGATTCAATGGAGTAAAAGAAATTGAACTTGAACACGGTTACAAATTCGTTGGTCAAGAAACAGCGCCAGGCTCCCTCGCCCTTACTGGTAAAATTACAGGTACTAACCATCCATTTGTAGAACATTTCAAATTTGTAAAACAATTTGAAGATGAACATACTACAGCTCGTCAAACAATTCCTGCTCCATCCCAATTTTTAGCCGAATTATTCCGCGAGGATAACGGTATTACAACACGCTCCTTCTACCCTGATTTTGAAGAATTAATTCAAGACATTGCTGCTGCATACCGTCAAGTAATTAAAGACCTCTATGAAGCAGGTTGCCGCAACATCCAATTTGATGATTGCACTTGGGGTATGTGCTGTGACCACGCTTACTGGACTGGTCGCCAAAAAGATAAAAGTGTTACTATTGAAGGCGAAACAGCTAAGTACCTACGCTTAAACAACTTAGCGCTTGAAGGTCGCCCTCATGATTTGGCGTTCACAACGCATGTATGCCGTGGTAATTATAACTCTACTTGGGCTGCTAGTGGTGGTTATGAACCAGTTGCACCAATTCTATTCGCTAAAGAAAATGTAGATGCATACTATCTAGAATTTGATGATGACCGCTCTGGTGGCTTTGAACCATTGCGTGAAGTGTCTCCTAATAAAAAGGTCGTATTAGGTCTTATTACATCTAAACGTCCAGAATTAGAGGATAAAGAGGTTATCAAAGAACGTATTAAAGAAGCTACAAAATATATTCCACTCGATAGACTTTGCCTATCCCCTCAATGTGGCTTTGCATCTTGTGAAATCGGCAACCAATTGA
The DNA here is from genome assembly GCF_905209685.1 of uncultured Veillonella sp. Classification (GTDB taxonomy): domain Bacteria; phylum Bacillota; class Negativicutes; order Veillonellales; family Veillonellaceae; genus Veillonella. Next base: position 3,323 of record NZ_CAJLUB010000099.1, read on the forward strand.
CCGAAGAGCAACAATGGGCTAAACTTGCATTAGTAAAAGAAATAGCTCATGAAGTTTGGGGTGATTAAATGAACGAACATACTATATATTTAGGCGGCGGTTGTTTCTGGGGCCTTCAAGGGTATATCAGAAAAATCTCTGGCGTGATTTCCACTGAAGTCGGCTATGCCAATGGTCCTACGGAAAATCCAAGTTATGAAGATGTCTGTCATGATAGTGGTCACGTGGAAGCGCTAAAGGTTACATACGATGCAGATGTACTTTCCTTAGATCACTTAATTCAATACTTCTTACGCGCCATCGATCCATTCAGCGTTAATAAACAAGGTGGCGACGTAGGCATTCAATATCGAACTGGTATTTACTATATAGATAAAGCCGACAAAACTATTATTGAAAGTACCTTGGCTCGTGCGCAATCCTTCGAAGGAAAGCCATTTGCTATTGAAGTATTACCTCTATCTAACTACTACTCTGCAGAGGAATACCACCAAGATTACTTAGATAAAAACCCTAATGGCTATTGTCATATTCCACTAGGCCTATCTGATGAACCACTTGTAGATGACAACGCCTATAATAAGCCTTCCGAGGAAGAGCTCAAGTCTTTATCTCCGCAAGAGTTTGAAGTTACACAAAACTCTGCTACAGATGCACCATTCAGTCATGAGTTAACTGATGAATTTAAACCAGGTCTTTATGTAGATATCACTACAGGAGAACCCCTCTTCGTGTCCGCCCATAAATTTGAATCTCACTGTGGTTGGCCTAGCTTCACAAAGCCAATCGCAAAGGATGTTATTAAATACTATCAAGATGACTCTCATGGCATGAATCGGATTGAAGTTCGCAGCCGCATTGGTAATGCCCATTTAGGCCATGTATTTGAAGATGGCCCTAATGGTTCATTGCGCTACTGTATCAATGGATCATCTTTACGATTTATCCCTAAAGATGAATTAAAAGGTACAAAGTACGAATATCTAATTCCATATATCGAAGACTAAAAAAGGACGCCTTAATCATAAGGCGTCCTTTTACTATATCTATTGTGATTACTCACTTACTGATCTAAGTAGGTCCAATAAAAAAAAGGATATATCTTACAGATATATCCTCTAAATCTTCATATTAGTCCAATACGTACACTGTAACGTCTTGGCGACCAAAGTCCATAGCCTCACCATAAGAGTCCATTACAAGGTCAATTTTGTTACCCACAATAGCACCACCAGTATCGGCAGCAATAGCTTCACCGTAACCAGGGATAAATAAGCGTGTACCCAATGGGATAACATCTGGGTCAACCGCTGCAATACCGCGTACTGCAGGAACACCTGTAGCCGTAATACCAGCACCATCACCATCGCCAGCAAGGTAAGCAGAAGCTTCCATTACGATAGCACGAGATGAGCGACCAGCAATATTACGAGATGTAGTCACTTCACGAGTACCTTCTTTAATAATAGTAGGTACCATTTCGCGTTGTGTTACTTTAGATACGTCATTAGTCTTAATAACCGTACCATTACTATATAATGTTTCACGTTGCACTCGTTCTAAACCAGGTTGACCAACTTGAACAACCTCTTCTTCACCTTGTGCCATTGTATCATCTTTTTGTCGAATTACTTGAATAGCAATTTCTTGATCTACAGTAGACAAGGATCGACTAGTTACTTGTGCAATAGTAATATGTGTACCACTTAATACAGAACCATTTGCATCGCCTACTACAGCGTAGTTAGGCATTTTGAAACCAAGTTCATTAGCAACGCCTTGTGCAGTTGTTTCTGTTGTGAAAACAGCTCTAGTCTTACCATTAACAGTTACATAAACTGGAATGGCACGTACAACAGTTAATGTTGTACCATTTTGAACAGATGTTGAGCTGGAAATAACTTTATCATTTGGATTTAATTTAACCCCAGCATCGCGTACGATACCTTCGTTAGAATTTAAATGTGTTCTAACAGTGTGTGCTGCACCATCTACCATAACGGTAACGGTTTTATCATTATAAGAAAAACCTGTCATAGTTACAGCTGTTACAATCAATCCAGCAACAACAGACGAAATATATCGTTTGTGTGTCTTATGAATTCTCATATTGTAATCCCTCCTGTAATGTAATTATTCTACTACAGATAGATATAACCTGTCAAACACCAAAGGTTAACAATAGGAGATAAACCTATGTAAATTCTGACTTTTTATAAATATAATTTTCTATATTATTACAAAAAGTCCACTGCATACGTACATATCTATATTTTTTAATACTATACAATATATTCCGAATTGTGTACATATATACGATACCACTACCATATATAGTATGCTAGGATTTTTTATAACATAAATTGTATTTTTATGTGTTTTTCAATTGTTACCAAAATTTTCTACATATCAGAAAACTTCATTTTTATCTCATTTTTAAATATGTATACATGTAAAAAAGCCTGTAAAAACAGGCTTTTTCAGTATTATATAAATGTATTAAAATTCATCATTCAACACTATGTATGAATTTCATCATTTATTCATCTTAAACATTGGTTGTAAACGCTCAATGACGGTCATCGATTCCTTGTGTTCTCGAGCAATAGCTTCTTTCATAAGTTCCTCTTGAGCAGAAATTGGATGTTCTCTATCATTAATTTTACGATACGAGCCATCTGCTCTCATAATATGAGCTTTTAAGGTATCTTCTAAATATAAATCTAAAATACCTTTAACGCGCTCCTTATGCCGTTTATCTTCAATAGGAATCATAAGTTCTACACGTTCATTTAAATTTCTCGGCATCCAGTCTGCACTAGATAGGAATAGACTTTCATTCCCCCCATTATGGAAATAGAATAAACGATGATGTTCTAAGAAACGCCCTACGACGGAACGAACCGTTATATTATCACTAACACCTGCAATGCCAGGCCGTAGTGTACAGATACCACGAACGATAAGATCAATACGAACACCTGCAGCAGAAGCTTCATATAGTTTAGCAATGACTTCTTTATCGAGCAAGGAATTCATTTTGCCAATGATATATGCCTCTTCTCCCTGTTTTGCGAATTCGATTTCACGGTCAATCAATTCCATTATCTTTTCCCGCAAATTTAAAGGGGCTACAATAAATTTATTCCAAATTGGAGGATCGGAATAACCAGAAATTAAATTGAAGAAGCGAGATGCATCGTCGCCATATTCATCATTACATGTGAATATGCCACAATCCGTATACATCCGTGCTGTCTTGCCATTATAGTTACCTGTAGCTAAATGAACGTAACGTCTAATACCTGCATCCTCTCTGCGCACAACCATGGTAATCTTAGAATGAGTTTTAAGACCTTTCAAACCATAAATTACATGACAACCTGCTTTTTCTAAGCGGCGTGCCATATGGATATTATTCTCTTCATCAAAGCGTGCTTTAACCTCCATAAGTACGGTTACTTGCTTCCCATTATCCGCAGCCTTAATTAAGGATGCAATAATTGGAGAATCCCCACTTACGCGATACAAGGTTTGTTTAAT
>NZ_CAJLUB010000100.1 GCF_905209685.1 uncultured Veillonella sp.
ATCCGATTAGCCCAAGATAGCTTTCATGTCAGCTTCTGGAGTTGTAATTGGATGTAATTGGAATTTTTCTACCAAAATGTTCAATACATTGCTGGAGAAGAATTTAGGCAAGGAAGGTCCGATGTAGATATTGCGGATACCCAATGCCAACAATGTTAACAAGATACATACCGCTTTTTGTTCGTACCAGGACAATACCAATGTTAATGGCAAGTCGTTTACGTCACATTCAAATGCACCAGCCAAAGCTACTGCTACTTGAATAGCGGAGTAAGCATCGTTACATTGACCCATATCAAGGATACGAGGAATACCACCGATTTCACCGATGTTAAGGTCGTTGAAGCGGAATTTACCACAAGCCAATGTCAATACTACAGTATCATCTGGAGTTTGTTTTACGAATTCTGTGTAGTAGTTACGGCCTACTTTAGCACCGTCGCAACCACCAACTAAGAAGAAGTGTTTAATTGCGCCAGCTTTTACAGCATCGATTACTTTATCAGCAATGCCCAATACTGTACCATGACCGAAACCAGTAGTTACTTCGTGACCACCGTTGATACCAGTGAATTCTTGAGCTTCTTTGTAGCCGCCCAATTCGATAGCGCGTTCGATAACAGCGGAGAAGTCTTTAGTGCCGTCAGCTTTTTCTTCTACGTGTGCACAACCATCAAAACCTACCATATCTGTAGTGAAGATATTTGCTCTGTAGTTTTCTTTTGGTGGCATAATGCAGTTTGTAGTGAACAAGAATGCGCCAGGAACGTCAACGAATTCTTTTTGTTGGTTTTGCCATGCAGTACCGAAGTTACCTTTCAATTGAGGATGTTTTTTCAATTCAGGGTAAGCGTGGCAAGGTAACATTTCACCATGAGTATAGATGTTTACGCCTTTACCATCTGTTTGTTCCAACAATTGGTTCAAGTCATGAAGGTCATGACCAGTTACAACGATGAAAGGACCTGGTTCTACAGTCAAAGGTACTGTAGTTGGTACTGGAGTACCATATGTTTCAGTGTTAGCTTTATCAAGAATAGCCATGCATTTCAAGTTGATTTGGCCGAATTCCATCAACAAGTTCAACCATTCTTCAGCGCTATGATCTTTAGCGAATTCTACCATGCCTTTGATGAACCAAGCATCAACGTCAGCATCATGGAAGCCAAGGCGTGCAGCATGCCATGCATAAGCAGCCATACCACGCATACCTAACAATAATGTGGAACGAAGAGATACGATATCTTCTTCACCTTTCCATAATTGTTCCCAATCGAAGTTTTGTGCTGCGCTATCGATTTTTGCATGATAAGCGTTTACTTCGTCGATGAATTCTTGAACGCGTTCTTCAGAGAAGTTTACGTTTGTTACACACATGAACAAACCACGCATTAAATAGTCAACGCCTTCTTTAGTTTGGCCTTTTACGTCTAAAGCGCGTGCTAAACCAACTAAAGCAGCAGTTAATTCGTCTTGTAAGTTAGCAACTGGTGCAGTTTTACCACATACACCTTGTACAGTACAGCCGCCTGGTGCTGCAGATTGTTCGCATTGATAACAGAACATGCTCATTTAAAAATCCTCCTTTGCGAGACTTCCTCGCATTCAAGCTAGATAATATCAAACCTATACATTACACTGATGAATTATCAGGTGTCTGATTGATTACATTTGAAAGTATAACGTAAAGGTGATACAATTTCTGTAGCTTGGGCAACAAATAAAAAAACTTTTCAAAAATTTTACCTGACTCCCCTTGTGGAACAGGTAGGTCATTTGACCTTATACTATTATTATACAATAATCATTTTAATTTACTATAGACTTCGTCACACCGGAGGTGCTTATGAAGCAAATACTTTCAAACGATATTATCAACCAATATCTACCTACTCTTATACACTGTCCTCTATTCAATAAATTAGGTGAGCCTGAATTAAGAGGCTATTTACATAATGCAAAAGTTATTGTTCATAGCTATAAGAAGAATGACTTCATCGCCCTCTCTGGAGATCCTATGGAAGGCATCGGTGTTATTCTCGAAGGTAGCGCTTTACTGACTCGAGAAAATGTAATGGGCCAACGCGTTATTATGGCAAACCTTGAACAATCCGATATTTTTGGTGAAGCATTGCTATTTAGTAAGCAACCACTATGGCCTGCTACTATTAAGGCTACGAAGGCTACAAAAATTATGTTCATCCCTCTTGAAACATTTATCGATACATTACCAGATTGCCAACAATGCCAAACTAAAATCTTATCTAACCTATTAGAGGATTTATCTGAAAAGGCCATCCTTTTAACAAGAAAGGTTCATTACCTAACACTTAAAGGGATGCGCGAAAAGATTTTTGCATACTTAACAGATATTTATAAACGCCAACAATCTACAACAATTCATCTACCGCATAACCGCGAGCAAATGGCAGAGGTCCTAAACGTATCCCGTACAGCACTTAGTCGTGAGCTCGGTCGACTTCGCGATGAAGGTATTATCGATATTACAGGTCGCACTGTAACATTAAAAGATATTGAAGGAATTGAAGAATTTGGTTTTAATAGTTTCTAACATATAATCAAACAAAAAGGTCTCCCTAGATTATCTAGGGAGACCTTTTATAGTTTAATTGTTTTCTTTGATCATTAGAACCAATGAGATAAATCAAATTCTTCACCAATCGTTGCTTTCACATGAGCACGGCCTAAATATAGACCAAGTAATGTTAAGCTAATTTTAGACATCGGCGTATGATCAAATACATCCGCTAAATCTAATAGAACTGGAGAAATATCATCCATAATATCACGTGCTTCTTGACCTCTAAAGGCAGTCGGTTTGCTCTTCATAAGTGCAATGAGATCACGTTGAACCATGGAATCAGAAATACGAGTTTGTCTAAAGAAACGAGGTGCTAAAGACTCGTCAACTAACGCCAATTTATAAAGATTGGAATTCAAGCTACGCACCACATAACGTGGATCAACGCCATGACCATCAGTAGCACGGAAGAGTTCCTCCTTCGAGAAGCCACGATAGTTGAACACAAATGGATAGGAATTGGATAACACTTGAGCTAATGTAATTGGTTCGCGTTCCTCTTGTGTACAACGTAAGTAATCTAATTGACGATAGAAAGAGTTATTTTGAGGCAAATCAGAAATGAATGGCTCAATATATTTTTCTACATAATGTTGGAAGTGAATCAATCCATAGTTATTAGAGTTTCTAGAGTATTGTAACAATAATGTCAATGCCATAACTTGGAAATGACCTAGCGTTAAATGTGGCAATACGCGTAACGCATCAAAGGCTACAAGGTACGGTGTACTAGACTTAGGCGATTGTACTACATCTAGGAATGCACCTAACGCAGCGGATTTCATCCACTCTGTATTCGTAGCAGCATACGCCTTTTGCATACTCATTAATGCTTCTTGAATAACAATATTGTCTAAAAGTGCGTTAACTTCAGCTAACTTTGTAATATTAAGTGCTGCTAACGCATCTCTTGTAATAGATTCCACATAATGTTGTGTATCACCATGTAATACACCAAAAGCATGAACAAATGGTGCAATCGCTAACTCAACACATTTGTCTTCATGTGCCGCTTTAGCCCATTGCCCTGTAGGTACCTCTTCTTCAACCATACTAGCTGCCGCTAATTGTGCCTCTATTTCAGAAGCGTCAAACAAGCGCGTTTCATCCAATACAGATGGACCTTCTGCTGTTTGTACCTCATCGGCACCACCAATCATTTGCGTAACATCTATATTCTCAGCTTCATCAGCTTCTAAGGCTTCTACAGATTCGCCCATAGCAATCGTATCTTCTACGGAATTAGCACGATTACGAATTTCATCTGTTACTGCATCGAGAACAATGGTCTTATCCATCAATGGAGTAGCATTATGCTCAACATTTTGAAGTCTATCAGCTGAAACAGCGGACATTACAATAGTTTCATCCATACCAGATGTTTTTGGAGTAGATACTGCCTCCTCTTGGGAAACAGATTCTTGTTGAATCAATTCGCCAGAAACAGTGGAATCTTGAACAGGTTCCTGTTCTTCCAAGATTGGTTTACCAGACTCTGTCTGAGTTGACTCTGCATGATGACCTAATGCTAATGAATATCCTGTAGAGGAATCTTCAACATGTAATTGATTACCATCTCGTCGATTATAGGATGTATCTTCATGATTCACCATAGATTCAGAAGTTTCGGAATCCTTATTGTCATCCATAATGGAGGCCGTATATACATTGGTTCCACCTTCATGTGTAACCGTTACATCCCCTACCTTGGATTCATTAACGGACCTTTCTTTATGATGTTCACTTTCAGGCTTAGTAACAGATCTATCACGATGCTCATGTTTCGATTGGCTTTCACCATCATTACGATTAAAAACAGCGTAACAAATAGCAAAAAATCCGAGCGCCACAACGGCTAATACAAAATACGGTATTACGTTTGACATACTAACCCCCTACATCAACGCTTCATTATATGCAGCACGTTCACCACCAATGCTCTTAGGTCGAACACGACAAGCTGTTACATGGGCCCCACCAATTTCTTTAATACTGAGTCGCACTGGTACGGTAACATGTTTCATGTGCATGCCTATAAAAGTATCCCCAATATCGATACCAGCATCAGCTTGAATAAATTCAACCATTACTGGATCTTCAAAACGTTCATAAGCAGTCACAGCCATAGCTCCACCTGCATGACGTTGAGGCACTACATTAACCTCTTCCTCCCATGTTACCGCGCTACGTTCCATAACAAGCGCACGGTTAATATGTTCACAGCATTGAACAGCCAAATTAAGACCTTTGGCTTTAACCGCTGTATATATTTCATCAAATAAGACCTGAGCCACATCAATGTGGGAATCAGTACCTATTTTCTTACCCATAACTTCGCTAGTGGAACAGCCCACAACGAACAATTGACCTTCTCGAACCTTTGCCAAATCGAGTAATTCAGCCATCGCTGTGCGCACTGACTGACGAATAGTTTCTACAGAAGTCATGATATCGCCTCACTCACTTTGAATGTATAAATCTATATGTATATTATCACAAAATGGACAGAATCGGTAGACTTTACTCTACGCAATACAAGTGAACATTACATAAGACTATAGTAATTATAAAAGTAGTTTTATTTATTACTATCATACTAATAAACAATGTAATAATCATTAAATATATACATTTACAGTGATACATATAGATTTTCTACAAATAAAAAGAGGCTTGCAAATGCAAGCCTCTTTTAATCACTCAACGGTGATATTAGATTTTTCTGTAAGGTTTTTGACCTTGTTCGTAGAAGTTGTTACCTTCAGTATCGCCAACTACGATGCAAGGGAAATCTTCAACTGTCAATTCAGCCAAAGCTTCTGGACCAAGTTCACCATAAGCAAGTACTTCGTATTTTTTGATGGATTTTGCAATCAATGCTGCAGCGCCACCAACTGCTGCGAAGTATGTGCAACCATTTTTCTTCATGGATTCAACTACTGCTGGTTTACGGGAACCTTTACCGATCATGCCTTTGATACCTTGATCAAGCATTGTTGGTGTGTAAGCGTCCATACGACCAGAAGTTGTAGGACCAGCGGAACCAATTGGGTCACCAGGTTTTGCAGGTGTTGGGCCAAGGTAGTAAACGAATTTGTTAGTCCAATCGATTGGTAATTTTTCACCGCGTGCTAAAGCTTCAGTCATAACTTTATGAGCAGCGTCACGAGCGGAGTAAATTTTGCCAGTGATAAGAACGCTATCACCAACTTTTAATTTACGGGAAAACTCTTCATTATATTCTTCAGTATTAATGCGAATTGTTTCAGCCATTGTAATTACCTCCTACCGATTAAAGTACTACGTGTTTATGACGAGCAGCATGACACATAATAGTAACAGCAACAGGAAGGCCGGCGATATGAGTTGCACCCCATTCGATGTTTACACCGATACAAGTTGTTGTGCCGCCCAATTGTGGACCGATACCAGTTTTGTTAACCATTTCCAAAATTTCTTCTTCCAATTTTGCATACTCAGGATCTTTGTGAGGAGTGCTAATATCGCGAAGCAAAGCTTTTTTGGACATAACAGCTGCTTGGTCCATAGTACCACCAATACCTACGCCAAGTACGATTGGAGGGCATGGGTTAGGGCCAGCATGTTTTACGATTTCAAGAACTGCATTTTTAACGCCTTCAACGCCATCTGCAGGTACCAACATAGCTACGTCAGATTTGTTTTCGGAACCGAAACCTTTAAGTTCTACGTTGATTTCTACTTTATCGCCAGGAACGATATCGATGTAAATGATTGCAGGTGTATTGTTTTGAGTGTTTTTACGGTTGAACAATGGTTCTGCTACAACGGATTTACGAAGGTAACCTTCTACATAGCCTTGAGCAACACCTTCATTGATAGCTTCTTTAAGATCGCCACCAACAAAATGTACGTCTTGACCTACTTCTAAGAATACCAATGTCATACCAGTATCTTGGCAGTATGGACGATCTTCAGCATCAGCAATTTCTGCATTTTTGATGATTTGATCGAGAACGATGCAACCAACTGGAGACTCTTCTGTTTCACGGCCTTTTTTCAAGCCTTCATAGATGTCTTTTGGCAAGTGGTAAGCTGCGTCCATACACATTTGACGGACTGTTTTTGTGATTTCAGATACTTGAATCTCGCGCAAGATAATCCCTCCTCAGGAA
>NZ_CAJLUB010000101.1 GCF_905209685.1 uncultured Veillonella sp.
GTTGGAACGCATATGGCGCAGAAATGATGCGTATTAATGATCGTCATGATAATGAATTCTGCTTAGGGCCAACTCATGAAGAGATGATTACAACTCTTGTAAAAAATGAGATTAACTCCTATCGTCAATTACCAGTAAATTTATATCAAATCCAAAGTAAATTCCGTGATGAACGTCGTCCACGTTATGGTTTGATGCGTAGTCGCGAATTTATTATGAAAGATGCATATTCTTTTGATGTAGATGAAGCTGGTTTAGACGAATCTTATAAATCTATGTATGATGCATATACACGTATTTTTACGCGTTGTGGTCTTACATTCCGTCCTGTAGAAGCTGATAGTGGTGCCATCGGTGGTAGTGGAACACATGAATTTATGGCAATTGCTGAAGCTGGTGAAGCTGATATTGTATATTGCACTAAATGTGACTATGCTGCAAACATTGAAATTGGTAAACCTGGTATTATGAAACAGGAAGAAGAAGCACTGCAAGAGTTATCCGTTGTAGATACTCCTAATGCTAGTACTATCGAAGCTGTTGCGGAAATGTTAAACTTACCACTACATAAAACTATCAAAGCTGTAGTATTCTCCATTGATGGTAAAGTGGTATTAGCAATTGTTCGTGGTGATCATGAAGTTAATGAAGTGGCAGTACAACATGCAGTTTTGGGTTCTGTAGAACCTGAAATGGCTACACCTGAAGAATTAGAAAAAGTGGGCTTAACAGCTGGCTTCATCAGTCCAGTAGGATTAAAACAAACAGAGGAGTTTGCTATTGTTGTGGATGAATCTGTTATGGAATCTTACAATGTTTGTGGCGGTGCCAATAAAAAAGATGCGCACTATGTTAATATCAACCCTAAACGTGACTTTAATGTAGAAGATATTATTGTTGCACCAATTCGTTTAATTACAGATGACGATGTTTGCCCAACTTGTGGTGGTGCATTAGAACATGCCAAAGGTATTGAAGTTGGACAAGTATTTAAATTAGGCACAAAATATTCTGAAGCATTACAAGCTACATTCTTAGACCAAAATGGTCGTCCTAATCCAATGATTATGGGCTGTTATGGCATTGGTGTATCTCGTACATTAGCTGCAGCTATTGAACAATACCACGATGAAAATGGTATTATTTGGCCTCGCTCTATTGCACCATTTGAAGCTGTTATCGTACCTATTAATGCTAAAGACGAAGCTTTGATGTCCACAAGTCAAACCATTTATAGTGCATTACAAAATGCAGGTGTAGATGTGTTACTTGATGACCGTAAAGATCGTGCTGGTGTAAAATTTAAGGATGCTGATTTAATTGGTTATCCACTTCGTATTACAGTAAGTAAAAATACACTTGAAAATAATGAAGTAGAAATTCAAATTCGTAAGTCTGGAGAGGCCGTTACATGTGCCATTGATTCTGTAGCAACTAAGGTTACTGAATTGCTTCAAGATTTATAATTAAATTGCGATTCTAGTGAATACTCATTAGGGTCGCAATTTTTCTTTCTAAACTTGAATTAATAGACTAAATCAGTCATAATTAAAAGATAGGATATTTGTAATGGGAGGTGCTCTATGCTTGTAGATTTTCACATGCACTCTATCTATTCTGATGGAGTCAAAAGTCCAGAGGAATTATTACGTCATGCATTAGATTGTAATCTATCTATGATGGCTTTGACTGATCATGATGAAATCGATGGTATTAAAGCATTGCGTACCGCTCAGGAACAATTAGATCCAGAGAAAACCATTAAATTTATTAATGGTTGTGAGTTTAGTGCCGATTATAAAGATAAATCGATTCATATTTTGGGCTATCGTTTTGATGAAACTAATAAAGAATTAAGAGATTTTATTGAATATTTTAAATCAAAACGAGAAGAACGAATCGATGAGATTATTAGACGTTGTAATAATGCTGGATATTTTATATCGAAAGATGAATTACTAAAAAAATTTCCTAAAACACAAGCTTATGGGCGTCCACATATTGGTCAATTATTAATTGATGGTGGCTACGCTAAGGATATTAATGATGTGTTTAAAGATATTCTTAGAAAAGATAGTCCTTGCTATGTGCCTAAGGTTAAGGTTGAGGTACCATATATTATTGATATTATTCATAAAGCTGGTGGTCTTGCCGTTATGGCTCATCCTAAATTGGTAACTAGTGATGAATATGTAGTAGAAATGTTAGCCTATGATTTTGATGGTATGGAGGTCTACCATACTAAACATAACGATGATGATGTGAAACGATATAAAGCATTAGCTAAAGAACATAACTTGTTTATTACAGGTGGTTCTGATTATCATGGTATTCCGGGAAAAGCACCAGATCAATTTGGCGATTACTTGGTATCCGCTGAAGATGTATCAGAATTTATTAGTTTGTTATAAATAATGAGGTTGACTATGGAAGTCATTGCATTTGTAGGTAGTAGTGGCACTGGTAAAAGCCATCGTGCGCTCGTAGTTGCTCATGAAAACAATATTGAATGTATTATCGATGATGGCATTTTAATTCACGATAATAAGATTGTAGCTGGTTTTTCTGCTAAGAAGGAATCTAGCCGATTAAAAGCTGTTCGTCGTGCCATTTTCCAAGATGAAGTGCAAGTAAAATCAGTACGTGAGCAATTAGATAAAATCAATCCTAATAAACTTATGATTATTGGTACATCCGATAATATGGTTAAAAAAATTACGAAAGCATTAGGCTTGCAAGATCCTGATCGATATATTCGTATTGAGGACGTTGCTACACCTAAAGAAATTGAAAAGGCACAACATGCTCGTCTAAAAGAAGGTAAACATATTATTCCAGTTCCAACGATGGAATTGAAACCTCACTTTAGAGGGTACTTAATTGATCCAATCAAAACTATGTGGCGTCGACGTACATTAAAAAAACAAGACCAAGATACATTGGGGCAAATTGGTTCAGAAGGATTTGAACGTTCTGTGGTTCGTCCTGCTTTCAGTTATTATGGACGACTTACCTTTGATGATGATGTCATTATTAAATTGATTCGCAATGGCTTAAAAAAAGTTGTCGGTGTTGATGAATCAAGTGTCATTTCTTTCAAAAAAAGTGACAAAGGTCAAAATGGTCTAGTTGTAGATATGGCTGTAGTAATTGAACATGGTTATCCTGTTAAAGCGTTGATGCAACAGGTACAAAAGTCCGTTCGAAATGAAATTGAGTATATTACAGGCATGTCTATTGAACGGATGTCTATAAAAGTTAAGAATATTATAGAAACAAAACGTAAAATTGTTAAAGTATAGGAGTTAGAATGAAGTCTTATTATATTTACACCTATGGTTGTCAAATGAATACTGCTGATTCTGAGCGCTTATCGCATCAGTTAGAATCTGTTGGCTATACACCTACAGAGGATGTAGAAACTGCAGATTTAATATTATTAAATACTTGTGCAGTGCGTGAGAATGCAGAAACTAAAGTCTATGGCCGCATAGGTGAGCTAATGAGACTAAAGCGTAAAAACAAAAACTTGATTCTTGCTGTTACAGGTTGTATGGCTCAGAAGAATCAAGCGGAAATGTTTAAACGGGCTCCACATATTGATATTGTATTAGGTACTCATAATATTCAACATATTAATGAAATGATTGAAGAGGTTCAACGCGGTCATACACACCAAATCAATGTGGATATGGATAATTCTGTATTGCCAGAATTGGAAGCAAAACCTAATGGTACCTTTTATGCATGGGTACCTATTATGAATGGATGCAATAAGTTTTGTACGTACTGCATCGTTCCTCACGTTCGTGGTAGAGAAATTAGTCGTCCTGTAGAGGCCATCGTAAAAGAGGTAACCGAACTAGGAGCAAAAGGGTTTAAAGAGATCACTTTATTGGGGCAAAATGTAAACTCTTATGGCTTAGATTTTAAGGATGGTACTGATTTTGGTACATTAGTGGACGCTCTTGATGGTATTCCAGGTATTGAACGTATTCGCTATATGACAAGTCATCCTCAAGATATGACTAAATCTATGATAGATGCCCTTGGTCGTTCTTCTAATATTGTTACTCATTTACATTTACCGATTCAATCTGGTTCGGACCGTATTTTGAAGAAAATGAACCGTCATTATACAGTGGAGCATTATAAAGAATTATTGTCGTACTGTCGTGAGAAAATTAAAGATGTAGTGGTTACTACAGATATTATTGTAGGCTTCCCAGGGGAAACAGAGGAAGATTTCCAAGCTACTTTACAACTCTTAAAAGATGTTCGTTATGATATGGCATATACGTTTATCTATTCTAAACGTTCTGGTACGCCAGCAGCGACTATGGATGATCAAGTTCCAGAAGAGGTTAAACGTGTACGTTTACAAACATTGATGGACGTACAAAATGAAATCTCTTATGAACTAAATAAACCTATGGAAGGGCAAGTGTTTGATATTATTGTAGAGGGGCCAAGTCCTCGTGATGAAGATATGTGGTTTGGTCGTACATCGGGCAATAAAATGGTGTTATTCCCGAAAGACGATTCTTTATCAATTGGCGAAACTGTACCTGCATATATTGATAAAGCACAAACTTGGGTTTGCTACGGTACAATACAAAAGGGGTAAGTATGGCAAAAAAGCAAACACCTATGATGGAGCAGTATTTAGATATTAAATCTAGATATTCTGAAGAATTACTGTTCTTTCGGTTAGGTGACTTTTATGAATTATTTAATGATGATGCATTAATTGCATCTCGTGAACTTAATATAACCTTAACCGGTCGCCCAACAGGAGATGAGGAACGCACACCTATGTGTGGCGTTCCTTTTCATGCTGCTGAAAGCTATATAGAAACTTTGGTAAAAAAAGGCTATAAGGTTGCTATTTGTGAACAATTAGAAGACCCTAAAGCCGTTAAGGGCATCGTTAAGCGTGACGTTATTAAGGTCATTACACCAGGGACTGTAATGACTGAAAATGGTAATGATGCACGGTCAAATAACTTTTTATCGTTATTTTATATGGTAAAAGATGCATGGATACTTGTATTTTCTGATGTATCTACTGGGGAAGTTATTTGGCACCGCATTACTGATTGTGAAAAACGAAGTGATATGTTTGATGCTCTCAGCATGTATCGTCCAAGTGAAATTATATTGCCTGAGGGAACAGTATTACCGCAAGATATAAAAGACTTTATGGATAATCAATTCAGTAATATTGTATTATCTCCATTTAGTACATATCATACACAGCGCGAAGTAGCGGAAAAGGCTGTTACTCACTTTGGTAATCTAGGTCTCATGGAAGAGGATGTATGGGAAGCTTTGGGCTATATGCTCTTATATTTAGAGGATATCATTAAGTCTGAAATTTCTCACATTAACTATGTTCATCAATTGAGTGTAGGAAATCGCTTAATTTTAGATACATCTTCTTTGCGCCATTTAGAGATTACTCATAACCTACGAGACGGTGGTCAAAAAGGTACATTACTTGATGTACTTGATCGTACATTGACACCAATGGGGGCTCGTCTATTAAAACAATGGCTCGAAAGTCCATTGACGGATGTTAATCAAATTCAGCGTAGACAAGCAGCTGTAGCAGAACTGATTACACGTGGTGCAGAACGTTCCCATATCCGTAGCTTACTGGACTGCATTTATGATTTTGAGCGTATTGTAGGACGTGTAGAAACTGGATCTGTGTCCCCAAGGGACTTAACAGCACTTCGTGAATCTCTAGCTGTTTTGCCAGATATTAAAAATGTATTAAGCACATGTGCGAGCTTATCATTAACTTCTATCAATGATCGTATTCAAGATCATAAAGATATATATGACCTATTATGTTGTGCTATTGCTGATCAGCCTGCACTGACATTAAAAGAAGGTCGAGTTATTAAAGATGGTTTTAATCCGGATTTAGATGAACTACGTTCATTGGCTACGAATAGCGAACAATGGCTGGCCAAGATGGAAGCCGATATTAAAGAGGCTACCGGTTTATCTAAAATTAAAACTGGCTATAATAAAGTGTTTGGTTACTATTTCGAAGTATCTCATAGTAAATCTGAACAAGTACCGGATTATTTCATTCGAAAACAAACCTTAGCCAATGCAGAGCGTTATATTACACCGGAATTAAAAGAGTTTGAAATCAAAATTCTTAGTGCTAAAGACAAGATAATTGCCTTAGAACATGAACTATATCAACAATTACGAAATGATATTAAACTCGTTATAAAAGATGTACAAGAGACAGCTCGTGCTCTTGCTGAGCTTGATGTATTAGCTTCCTTAGCACTTGTAGGCTATGAAGAGAATTATATTTGCCCTACAATCGTAATGAATGGCCAAATCAATATTCGGGATGGTCGTCATCCTGTCATTGAAAAATTCTTGAAACGTGAAGTTTTTGTACCAAATGATATCGTTCTAAATCATGATGATGAGGAATTCTTGCTCATTACCGGCCCTAATATGGCCGGTAAATCAACATATATGCGTCAAGCTGCTATTTTGATGATTATGGCTCAAATAGGATCCTTTATTCCTGCCCGTGAAGCATCTATTTCTCCAGTGGATCGCATCTTTACACGTGTAGGTGCTAGTGATGATATTTCTACTGGTCAAAGTACGTTCATGG
>NZ_CAJLUB010000102.1 GCF_905209685.1 uncultured Veillonella sp.
GAATTTTGGGCAAAAACAAAAGCTAAAGCAAAAGAAGAACTCTTTAGTGCATCCGGCTCTCTCTTTGATCCAGATGTAGTAAAAGCATTTATCGATGTGCTAGGCTAATATAATGATTAAGCGTTCACCATTCGGTGAACGCTTTTTTGTAATAATTAAAAGCTACCGCTAGCTAGTGTTAAAGCATCGAGCCTACTAGGATTATATGACCTAAGAACCTTTGCTACGACTTCGATTGTTGCTCCTGTAGTATAAATGTCATCTACAATTAAAATACGCTTTGTGGAAAAATCGATGTCTTTATACTCTGCTTTGATCACAAAAGCATTCTCTATATTTTGATGTCGTTCTTTATGGGTTAAGGACCACATATCACTAGAAGTTTCAAACTTATATATACAATCTAACCATACAAAATATCCCTTATCTATTTTCTCTAACGAGTATGCCCATTTTTTAAAGAATAAATCGACCTGATTATACCCCCTCTTTTTCTTCTTCATCTCACTAGACGGTACAGGAACTATATAATCATAGATAGTCTTACAATTCCCCTTTACAATATCACGTTCATCGTATTTCATGTAAAAGTTGTACGATGCTAAAAAAGGAGCAACCCCCTTGGACTGCTCCTTTTTTTCATTAAATTTTACATCGTAAATCATAGACTTTAGACCACCACGATAATCCGCTAGCACACATACATCATCTACATAATGTAAAAATTTATGTGGCACATGACGAATATGTAATAGATCGTTAAAACAAGTTTCACACCAATCCCCTTGTGTTACTACAGAGGCACCACAGTGAGGACATACAGGTGGAAATAGGAAATCCCAAAGACTCATTACGAATCACATCTCCCTTGTAGTCTTTCTTTAAACAATGTATATCGTTCATCTGCATTTACAGTACGTACAGCACGTTCTATAGCGCTTGTAGTACCCACAATGATAACCTTCCGTTTTGCTCTTGTAACAGCTGTATACAACAAATTACGCTGCAACATACCACCATAACGTGGTACAAAAGGAATGATAACTACACCATACTCACTACCTTGGCTTTTATGAACTGTAATAGCATAAGCAGGCATAATCATATGCGCTTCATCAATAGGTAAACGAACCTCTTTATGGATAAATCGGATACAAATATCGGTCCGTGTAATAGCGTAAATTACACCAATTTCACCATTAAAGACCTCTAACTCATAATCGTTAAGAATTTGAATAACCTTATCGCCGACACGATAAGTAATACCATTTACACGTGCTTCACCCTTTAAGCTATCCGGTGGATTAACAGCTTGTTGTACATATTGAGAAATTAATGTACTACCGGCTTCACCACGGCGCATAGGAGAAATAATTTGAATGTCTAGCTCATCCTCTACATGCGCTTGTTCTCGTTTATACACATCGATGATAGCTTTCATCATCATGTCATAAGACTTAACAGGAATAAAAGAAAACTCTTCACTTACACTGTCCAGATTCGGCATTTCACCACGGTTAATAGCATAGGCGCTTTCAACAATAATATTACCAGAGCTTTGACGATAAATCTGGTTGAGTCGTGTATAAGGAACACAATCACTATCGAGTAAGTCTTTTAATACAAAACCAGCCCCAATAGGTGGTAGTTGATCAACGTCACCAACGATAATGACATGGGCTTCCTTTGGAATGGCCGCCATTAAGGAATAGAACAAGCGTACATTAAGCATAGATGCTTCATCAATGATGATAACATCTATATCTAATGGATCCTCTTCATTCTTAGTAAAGTCGTAAGAGTCACTACCTTGAACAGGTACTAATAATCTATGAATCGTAGTTGCTTCAAACTCCGTCGCCTCTGTAAGTCGTTTCGCAGCACGGCCCGTAGGAGCGCAAAGAATAATCCGCCCTAGTCCACCAAGTTGGAAGCCTTTTACTAAAGCCTTAATAATCGTCGTCTTACCAGTACCAGGACCACCAGTTATAAGGGAAAACTTTTCAAAGAAGGATAGCTGTATAGCCTCTTTTTGAGCATCCCCAAATGTAATATGATTATCAGCTTCAAACTTTTCTATAAAACTAGGAATATCTAGAGAAATTGGATCAGCCTCTAATAAGAAATCTTTTGTATAATGAACGCTCTCTACTTCAGACACATACATTTCTGGAGGGTAGATATATAAGATATCTTCATAATACGTACTATATAAAGCACCTTGCTCTAAAAGGCTTTCAATAAAATTAGCAATATCATCTACATCAGTTTGTAATAGATCGTCTAAACGACCGATAAGTTGATCCACAGGCAAACACGTATGCCCTTGATTATCCAAACTGCGTAGAATCCATTCTAATCCCGCTTCTAAACGACGCGTATCACTACCTGTAATCCCCAAGTGTTCTGCTAGCGTATCAGCGGTGCCAAAAAGCATATCTGGAGCCACACGTAACAAGGTATACGGATTATCCTCTATAACAGCAACAGACTGAACACCATAATAGGTGTATACGGTACGACTCCATTTAGAAGAAATATGATGGCTTTCAAAAAAGTGATTTAAATCGGATAAAATACCTTCACCAAGTAAGGTATTAAATAATTCGTCCTTAACACTTTTACGAAGTCCAGGAACATCCTTAATTTCTTCTGGACGTTCCTCCCGTAAAACTTCTAAAATACGGATACCAAAATACTCAAGGACCTTTTCTACGGACTTTTCACCAAAACCTTTAATACCTAAATTTAATAAATAGGTCTTAGCAGCCCCCATGTTATCAGGTTTAAGTTTTTCTACACTAGTAGCATCAAATTGACGACCATATTTTTCATGTTCTACATAACGGCCTCGAACTTCGATATCTTCTCCTTCTTTAGGAGATTCAAACTTGCCAGTACAAGTAATGTATTCCTCATTATAATCCTTAAGGACAAACACGCAATACGTACGTTGTGTATTCTCATATATAGTTCGGTATACAAATCCTCGTATGGCGTCCATTATTTCTCCGTATTAGGCAAAGCTTCAATAATTTCTTGTACCGCATCGGTAATGCTACCTTCATTACCAATTTTGATATGTGCCACTTCTTCGTATAAAGGGTATCGTTCTTCATATACATTGAAGATATATTCAATACTTTCTTTTACAAGTGGACGAATTTCAAGATCCAAATCATCTAAGATATGATTTACATCGCGATTAACAAATACAACAAGACCATTATTGCGCATTAGCTTAACTGTTTTATCATAAGTAACAGTACCACCACCAGTAGCAATAACAGATGGTTTATTATGAATTAATTCCTTAATCGTGTTATATTCATATTCACTAAAAGCATCTTTACCGTCATAAATAAAGATTTTTTGAACAGATTTACCAACCTTATCTTGAATCGTTTGATCTAGATCGTAAAAGTCTCTGCCTAATTCTTTAGCTAGCATTTTGCCAACTGTTGTCTTACCGGCACCTGGCATGCCGATGAGGAAAATATGCTTATGCATATGCTCTTTTAAAAACTCATTGCTCATAGACACAACAGTTTTTATATAATTTTCAATATAAGGTGCTAATGTTTTATCTTTGCAATTTTCAGTATGCAACGCAATAATACTTTCATCACGTTCTTCATCAATGAGTGGTAAATGATGTTCATCCTTATATTTACCAATCTCTTTAATCAATGTAAGACGTTTTTCAAACTCTGTAACAAGTACGGAGTCAATACTATCTATTTGTTTGCGAGCTTCTTTAATATCCATGAGAACCCCCTTATTATGCTTTAGCTAAAACAGCTAGAGCCTGTTCTTCATCTACCTTCATTTGATCAATAAGATCTTGTAAGTTATTAAATTTAACTTCTCCTCTAAGATAGGAAATAAATTGTACAATTACTTCTTTTCCATATATATCTTGGTCAAAGTTAAATACATGTACTTCGCATCTATGGTACTGATTCTTAAATGTAGGATTATCCCCAATATTACCTACCCCATCATACCAAGTACCATCGATACACACGCGATTAGCGTATACACCATCTGGAGGTGTAGCCATTTCATTAGGAAGCAACAAATTCAATGTTGGGAACCCTAATGTGCGTCCTCGTTGATCACCTTTAATTACAGTCCCTTTAAATTGGAATGGTCTTCCAAGCCAATGAGTAGCATCTTCTAAACGCCCTTCGCGAATGGCCTTTCTAATCTCCGTACTTGAAATAGGAGTACTAAGTCCATCACAAGGCAATAAGGGCTGCACTAAAACTTGTATATTTTTATCCGCTAATACTTGTTTCATATAATCTGGATTACCAAGACCTTTAGCACCAAATGTAAAGTTTTCTCCAATTACAATAGCAGCTACATTCATATCTGTACAAAGAGCGCCCAAAAAATCGTCAGCACTCATTTTTAGTAACTCTTCAGTCATAGGCAACCGTAAAATATAGTCTACATTCAAATCTTCAAGAACGGAATCCATAATCTCTTCTTGAATGACCCGTTTAGGCACTCGCTCTGGATGTAGTATAGTTAGTGGATGATGTTCAAAGGTAATGATTATACTAACACCATTAACTGCCATTGCCTCATCAACGGCCTTGCGTATAACTCGTTGATGACCTCGATGAATACCATCAAAGGTACCTAGGGCATATACTTTTGTATCTTTGATTTGACGCAGTTCATCAAACGAATGTATTTGCTTCATACTTATCCTTCAATAAAAATATTTTTTTCCACCTTCAAAGAGTGGTTAGTTCGTTTCATAATCCCTATAAATCCATGAGGACCATAGGCTCTATAATAATGTTCTGGTTCAGTATAAGAAAATTCGTTACCAATAGGCAATTCCTTACCTTGCACCATCATCTTTAATTGTACACTATTTACCATCACTTTTGAAAGATGAGAAACGGCTGTATCCGTTGGTAACAATAGGCTTTCACCATGAAGCATCAACTCTTCAGCCATTTTAGCAGAATCAATATCAAATGGTCCTACTTGGGTACGTGCCAAAGATGTCATGTTTCCTGGTATACCTAATGAAACACAGATATCACGCAATAATGAACGAATATAGGTGCCTCCAGAACAAGTTACACGAACTGTAAAATAAGGAAAACCATACGCTATCAGCTCAATATGTTTAATATGAATCTGACGTAATGGTAATTCTACAGGAATCCCTTTACGAGCATATTCATAAGCACGTATACCATTTATCTTAATAGCAGAATATTTTGATGGTCTCTGATCTTGAATACCAATAAAGGTATTTAATGTATTAACTAATTCATCAAAAGTAGGTTTAAGCATAGCATTGGATAGTTCTGAACTTTGAATGGATTCATTCACTCGAACACCGTCTCGCAATACCATATCTTTATCAGGTAATACAGCTTGTCCAGAACTATCTTCAGTATCGGTAAAAGTACCAAATTTACATTCTGCCACATAGGTTTTATCAAACCCCTCTGTATACTCAATAAGCCGCGTAGCCTTACCAAGAAAAACGGGTAACACACCATAGGCCATAGGATCTAAAGTACCACTATGACCAATGCGCTTTTCTTTTAAAATGCGACGACAAATAGCAACAGCATCATGGCTTGTTATACCAGGAGGTTTTAAAAATGGTAAAATGCCATCCATTATTTAATCACCTCAATGAGAGCCTGTTTCGCTTCTTGTAATGGTAGATTAATCGTACAACCGGAAGCTCGAATATGACCGCCACCGCCAAAATTGCTAGCAATAGCATTCACGTCGGTACCTTTAGATCGTAAACTTACCCGTGTTCTGTCATCAGCTTCAGCTTTCAATAAAATAGCTATATCAACAGTATCTACATTTCTAATAATATCCACAAAGCCATCTGTATCATCGCCGAGAATGTTCATAGCCTCGCGATTCAACTCGATGGTAGCTACTGTATTATTCTTGTAGAACTCAATAGTTTGCATAACTTGTTTTGTTAATTCCAGACGACTTGCAGACACAGCCTCAATCGTTTCAGAAATAACATTAGGTCTAGCACCGGCTGCTACACATTTAGCAGCCATTTCTAACGTATTGGCAGTTGTATTGCTAAATTTAAAGAAACCACAGTCAGTAGCAATAGCCATATATAAAGCAGTACCCATAGACTCGGTGATAGGCCAATTCCATTTTGTACATAAATCGGTAACGATTTCACCAGTAGCAGCAAAGTCAGGCTTCAAATATAGATGATCAGCAAATTCTGTATTAGAAATATGGTGGTCTATATTAAAAATAGGTGCACTCCATAGTGCACCTACTTTGCCAATTCGCTCATACGTGCTAGCATCCAATACCATTAGCATATCAATATCAACAGGGTTTGTTTTAAAATACGCTACATCATGGATGTGGTCCGTATATCGTAAGAATGAGTACTTCTCAGGAACTACATCATCCACTACCATATATACAGTTTTACCTTGCCCTACAAGGGCTTCGTAAAAGGCCACCATGGACCCGATAGCATCGCCATCAGGTCTGACATGGACGGTTAGCATAATAGAATTAGCTTCACACAGAGCCATATGTAATTGATTAATAGTAATCTTACTCATGTTCTGTATCCTTTGTGTTAATTT
>NZ_CAJLUB010000103.1 GCF_905209685.1 uncultured Veillonella sp.
TCGTAAGAAGTATAAGAAATTAGTTCGTCGACTTTGTGATGTATATGACTATATTTTGATTGATGCTCCAGCCGGTATTGGTAAGGGCATAGAGTCTATTTTAGACTTAGTAAATCGCTGTATTGTTGTAACGCATCCGTTGTGGGTATCCTTACGTAATGGAGCGCGCATGATTCAAGTGTGTGAGGAACATAATATTCGCGATTTTGCTATTGCTTTTAATGCAGTACCTACAGATGGTGAAGACATAGACTTATACGATATGCTAGAAGTTCTTCGCGCCGAATATGTAGGGGCTATGATTCCTTATGATGAAGATGTGTTAACCTATACACAAGATGGACAGCTGTTAGATTTAGCTTCTCATGAATTCCGCAATGTATTAGCACCTCTTGTGGACTATGTTGTAACTGGGGATTGCTGGGAAGATTATGATGTACAAAAGCAATTTGATGCCTATGTAGCGAAGAAAAAGGCTGCTACAGAAAAACAAGGTACACCTACTCTTGCTGCAGCTGGTGAGTCTATCTTTGAAGACTCGAATAATGTTCTCTATATTAATCGCGGCGGTTGGACTACTCAGCGTTTATTAGTGCAAGGTAAGCAAAGCTTATGGCGCCGTCGTAAATTGAAATAGGTGATATGATGTGGCGGAAACTATGGAACGATAGCGACTGGGCTATTATCATATGTACTTTCTTACTTGTTTGTATTGGTTTAGCAGCCATTGGCAGTGCAACGCATGTTAATCAAGAGCCTATTGGATTTGGTAGTTTAGTAGTAAAACAACTCATATTTTTCTTAGCTAATGTAGCCGTTGTGATAGGTATGCAGTTTCTTAACTACCATCGCCTAAAGGATTGGGGTAATATCATTTACGCCATTACCCTTTTGATGTTGATTGCCGTTATGGCCGTTGGTACCTCTGCATTGGGGGCCCAACGCTGGATTCAATTGGGACCTATTACGATTCAACCATCAGAGTTTTCTAAATTGCTCATGATTATTTGCATGGCTAAAATGCTAGAGCCTCGTATTGGCAAGTTAGATACATTTAAATCATTAATATTGCCTGTATTATATGTTGGGGTACCTATTGCACTCGTATTCTTACAGCCTGACCTAGGTACATCTCTTGTGTATATTGCTATTTTTGTAGGCATGTTATTTATTTCTGGTATTAGAACAAGACTTATAAAAATTATTGCCGGTACTGGTTTATTATTGATGCCTTTAGGTTGGTTTGTACTGAAAGAATACCAAAAACAACGTATTCTTGTATTTTTAAATCCAGATATTGATCCGTTTGGATCAGGCTATCATATCATTCAGTCTAAGATTGCCATTGGTTCAGGTTTGATTTTTGGTAAAGGTATCTTTAATGGTACGCAAAGTCAGTTGAACTTCTTACCAGAAAACCATACGGACTTTATTTTCTCCGTTATTGGTGAAGAATTTGGTTTTGTAGGCTGTATTATCGTGTTGTTTTTGCTCTTTATGCTGATTTATCGCAGCATTAAAGTAGCCTATATGTGTAATGATAATTTTGGTATGTTATTAGCTACGGGGATTGCTACCATGTTTACCTTTGAGGTACTCGTTAATGTAGGCATGACTATTGGTATTATGCCTGTTACAGGGATTCCATTACCATTCCTTAGCTATGGTGTTAGTGCGTTGACTACCAATATGTTGAGTATCGGTATTTTGTTAAATATTGCTATGCAACGGACGAAATATATTTTTTAAAAACCTATTTTTAGGATTGATTGTGAAAGAAGTCTTTCAGAAAAGACGGAGGATGTATGATTCAATTAGATACGTCATGGTTACAACATGTCCAAAAGCCTGCTCGTTATACGGGCGGTGAATATAACAGTATCGTAAAAGATCACAGTACTGTTGATGTAACAATGGCTTTAGCTTTTCCAGATGTATACGAAGTGGCTATGAGCCATTTGGGCATCAAAATTTTATATGGTCTTGTAAACCGTCGTGAAGATGCAGCAGCGGAACGTGTATTTGCTCCGTGGCACGATATGGAAGAGGAAATGCGTAAGCGTAACATCCCTTTATTCTCTTTGGAAACTCGTACGCCTATCAAAGATTTTGATGTGTTAGCCTTTACACTCCAATATGAGATGAGCTTTACTAATATTTTAAACATGCTCGATTTGGTTGGTATTCCAATGTACGCTAAAGACCGGGATATGGAGTTTCCATTACTCGTTTGTGGTGGTCCATGTGCATTTAATGTAGAGCCTATTGCAGATTTCTTTGATATTGTCTCCCTTGGTGAGTCCGAAGAATGGGGAGATGAATTCATCAATCTCTACAAGGCTGAAAAGGCAAAAGGATTCCCAGGCGGCAAGGAAGCATTCTTGCGTAAAGTGGCTCAAATCCCTGGTACGTATTGTCCAGCATTATACGATGTGGAATATACCGAGCAAGGCGATTTTAAATCTATTACACCGCGCTTTGAAGACGTACCTGCAGCTGTTGAAAAACGCATTGTTGAAGATGTAGAAAATGTTTTCTACCCAACAAAACCTGTTGTACCATTCTTAGATATAGTTCATGACCGTGCGGTACTCGAATTATTCCGTGGTTGTACACGTGGTTGTCGTTTCTGCCAAGCCGGTATGCTATATCGTCCTGTACGTGAAAAGACGCCAGAGCGTTTGCTTCAAATTGCTAAGGATACGATTGCTAACACTGGTTATAATGAAATCTCTTTGATGAGCTTAAGCTCTGCGGACTATTCTAAATTGCCAGAGCTAGTAGATATGCTTATGGAAGAGTTCAAAGACAAACAAGTGAGCGTAAGCTTACCATCCTTGCGTATTGATAGTTTCTCCATCGATATCGCTAAAAAGGTGCAACAAGTTCGTAAGAGTGGTCTTACCTTTGCACCTGAAGCAGGTACACAACGTATGCGCGATGTTATCAATAAAGGTGTTAGTGAAGAGGACTTGTTGGCGGCATGTACAAATGCCTTTAAATCCGGTTGGAATACAGTTAAATTGTACTTTATGATGGGCCTTCCAACTGAAACAGATGAAGATTTGGCAGGCATTGCTGATTTGGCGTACAAGGTGCTTGATTTACATCGTGATATTACAGGTAAACGAAATGGCTCTGTCACAGTGAGTGTATCCTTCTTTGTACCCAAAACACATTCTCCATACCAATGGTATGGTCAACAAGATGTAGAGGAAATCCATCGCAAACAACGGTATTTAAAATCTCTCATCAATAACCGCAATATTTCCTACCATTACCATGATGGCTATACTGGCTATATGGAGGCTGCTTTTGCTCGTGGGGACCGTAGATTATCTAAAGTTCTTGTGAAAGCATGGGAAGCGGGTTGTAAATTTGATGGTTGGACTGAGTACTTTAACTATGAAACTTGGTTGCAAGCATTCGCTGATTGTGGCTTGGATCCAGCATATTTTGCAAGACGTACTCGTGACTTCGATGAGCCATTACCTTGGGACCATTTAGATTGCACAGTAAGTAAAGCTTTCTTAAAACGGGAGTGGGAACAAGCGGTAGAGGCAAACCTAACAAGTGATTGCCGTCGCGGCCCATGTAAGGGCTGTAATGTATGTCCAGAGCTTAATACTGCAATTATTGACTATAAGGAGGGTGGCAGAGTTGAAAAAGTTACGTTTGGCCTTAAATAAGGGTGAAAAATTGCGATTCCTGTCGCACCTTGACTATGCACAAGCAGTAGAGCGTATGATTCGCCGCGCAGAAATTAAAATGGCGTACTCTGAAGGCTTTAATCCACATATGAAAATTAGCTTTTCCTCTGCACTAGCTCTTGGTGTAACAGCTGCAGCTGAATATATCGATATGGATGTTATTGAAGATGATAGTTTAGAGTCTATTATAGAACGCCTTAATCGTGTAGCACCTCCAGGCCTTGAAGTACTAGGTGGTAAAGAAATGCCTGATAAGGTTAAAAAGATGATGGCTATTTGTAACTTTGCCATCTATGAAGTTACAGGCCCTGTAACGGATGAAAATGCCGATTGGGATGCGTTACTAAAGCCTTTTAATGAGGCTCCGGAAATTTCTTACGAAAAGGTAACACCAAAGAAAACTCGTATTATCGATGTAAAAGAATTTGTAAAGGAGCCCATCGTTGCATCTGTGAAAGATGGTATGGTTACTCTTACAATGGGCATCGGTATTTATCCGCAAGGTACTATTAAACCTAGTGAAGTGTGGAACCTTGGTAAAGACCAATATAATTGGCCTATTACAAGTGGCTATGAAATTCATCGTAAAGCGATTATGGTGGAAAACGAAGAAGGTCGTTACACTCCACTGGAAATTAACTACTAATACTCGTTATATACATCTTAACTATTAATAGTCTTTACATAAATCGTAAGAGCTTATACACGTTTAGTGATTTAAGAGACCTATATATTTTATATTGAATGAAGGGAGGGATAGGATGCATAAAATTTTGGTCAATGTTATGCGAGAAGAAATTCGCATGGCTGTTATTGACGAAGATGGGCAGTTAGTAGACTTTGTCTTAGAGCGTACTGATGAGTCTCATATGGCAAATCATATGTACAAAGGTACTGTTAAGAACGTATTAAACGGTATGCAAGCGGCCTTTGTTGATATAGGGGGTTCTCAAAATGCATATTTGAACCTTCAACAAGGGAAAGAACAGAAAATCTTGCCACGCCTATCTGTGGGACAGCAAATTCTTGTACAAGTGGTAAAAGAGGAAATGCTTGGTAAAGGAGCTCGCGTTACAGCTGATGTGAGTTTGGCAGGACGTTTTATGGTGCTTTTACCATATTCTGAAGGCATGCATATTTCTAAGAAAATTACTGATGAAGCAGTACGTGCTAAATTACAAGAATTAGCAGCGCCTTATGTACAGGAAGGCTGTGGATTTATTATTCGTACCGCAGCCGCTAAGGCTAGTGCTGATGAAATCGGTCGTGATATGGAATATCTATGGCGTACATGGCAACATGTGTTAAAACGATTTAAGGTGGCTAAGAGTGGTACTGATCTCTATAGTGATGCGGATTTTTGGTTCCGCCTTGTGCGAGACTATGCGCATCGCAATGTAGGAGAGATTATTGTAGATTCTGATATGGGCGAGTCTCGGTTGCTGGATCTCTTAGGTCATGGGCCTACATCACAGCAAATTAAAGTGACACGTCACCGTGGTAGTACACCTATCTTTAAAGCCAATCATATTGAACCACAATTAGAAGATCTTATCTCTCGTGATATCAATCTACCTTCCGGTGGCTCTATCCGTATCGATCATACGGAGGCTCTCACCGTATTTGATGTAAACTCGGCTCATTACACAGGTAAGTCTAATAAGTTAGAAGATCTAGCTTTTACAGTCAATAAAGAGGCGGCAAAGGAAATTTGTCGACAATTGCGATTGCGCGATATTGGTGGTATTATCGTCGTCGATTTTATCGATATGAAGGATAAGTCCCATCAACAAGAGTTGTTAAAATTGTTGAGCGCACAGGCCAAGTTAGATAAGATGAAAACTGTAGTATGTGGTATTAGTTCGCTTGGTCTTGTGGAGATGACAAGAAAGCGTGCCCGTCAAGGTTTGCAAACTTTGATGTTTGATACATGTCCTCAATGTGGGGGCACTGGATACATGTTGTCAGGCAGAACTGTATACATGCAAATTATCCGTCGTATACGTGAGCTGTTTAAATCAGGTCGCATTAAATCGAATCTAGAAATCGAAGTACATCCAGAGGTAGCCCAATACTTAACTAAGGCTGTCCTTGAGGAGTTAGGTGATTCTATAGGGCGTAAGATTTCGATTGTAGTGAATTCACAAATTAGCCGAGAAGGATATTCTTTGATGGCAGTAGCAGAATAAGTAAGTAGTTTTTATAGGTGAGTTTCGTGTCTGTATTTGAAATTATATTAATTAGTATTGGTCTAGCCATGGATGCCTTTGGTGTATCGATTGGTAAAGGTTTATCAATGCCGGTAGGTGAAAATGGCCGAAAGGTTACATTGGCATTCTTATTTGGGTTATTCCAGTTTCTCATGCCTGTTATGGGATGGCTTATTGGGCGTCAGTTTATAGATATTATATCTGAATGGGATCATTGGATTATCTTCGGTCTTCTCGGCTATTTAGGTATTGCTATGATACGAGAAGGGCTTAGCGATGAAACTGATGAAGACGATGATAAGCAGTTTTTAGGCGCTTGGGAAATGATGATGCTCTCCGTAGCCACCAGCCTTGATGCTATGGCTGTAGGTCTTACTTTTGCTTTTATGCCCATCAATGTGTGGGAAGCCTCTACTATGATAGGGGTAATTACCTTTGGTATTTCTCTTATTGGTGTGTACCTAGGCAAATTTATGGGCCAGTTCGTGGGAAAATATGCAGACATATTAGGTGGGGGTGTATTGATTCTCATCGGCACAAAAATACTTTTACAACACCTCGGTATTATCGGAGAATTTTAGAGGTTTGTATATATATGAAAGTATCGTAAACTGAGCTATGTATGGTGAATTTTGTTTGACATGGATAGGTAAATACGATATACTATATCAGTATTAGTTCGGTTTACTGAACTTTGCAATCCG
>NZ_CAJLUB010000104.1 GCF_905209685.1 uncultured Veillonella sp.
TATATTGTAACATACTAAATGAGAAATGCAAGTGTTTTTGTAAAATTTATTTCGAAAATTTTCTAAATGATAAATATTATCAATGTAGTAAAAATGCGGTTTCTTAAAGGCAGAATAGTATGGGATTTATAAAATAAGTCTATTTTGATATTGAGAATGATAACTAAATGAAAAATCATTATTGATTACGTATTAATAATCTTTTCGTTAAATATACTAATAACTCCCCATAAAATAACTATATAACTATAGAATTCTGATATGTTTATAGAACATGGTATTTTTTGTATAATAAGTATATAAATACTGAACGATGTAAAAGGAGGCGCTATGGCATTTGTTAGATATTATATAGGCGATGTGGTGAAAATGAAAAAGTCACATCCCTGTGGCAGTGATGAATGGGAAGTTAAGCGGATTGGCACAGACTTTCTCATCGTATGTAATGGTTGTGGTCATCAACTATTGATGCCGCGCCCGAAATTTGAAAAGGCAGTTAAGAAAATCGTATCTCGATTGCCCGAGAATGAATAAGGAGGACGGATGGTACGACTCACTGATTACGTAACAAGTGGGGGCTGTGCGTGTAAGATTGGGCCTCATATATTAAATCGTGTATTAAAAGCGGTGACACCTGTTACCAATGAACACGTACTGGCAGATATGACAGGTGCTGACGATGCAGGGGTATATAAACTTTCAGATACATTAGCATTAGTACAAACATTGGATTTCTTTACGCCTATGGTTAATGATCCTGTTTTATTTGGGAAGATTGCTGCGGCTAATGCGTTGAGTGATGTGTATGCTATGGGCGGAATACCGTTAACGGCTATGAACATTGTGGGGTTCCCTGTGCCTCTTGTTGAACAAGGTGTATTAACAGATGTATTAAACGGAGCGGGATCCATCGTGGCTGAATCTGGTGCTGCCATCGTAGGTGGTCACAGCATTGAAAATAAAGAGCCTATCTTCGGTATGTCTGTAACAGGGCAAGTGAATCCAAATCGAATTTGGAAAAATAAAGGGGCTCAAGTAGGGGATGTGCTGATATTAACTAAGCGAATTGGTACAGGGATTATGAATAATGCTCTAAAAGGTGATTTGTTTCCTGTAGGTACTGAACAGGCCGTCACTAGCATGAGTACGTTAAATCGGGTGGGAGCAGAGGTGGCTCACAACTTTACCATCCATGCTTGTACAGACGTAACAGGCTTTAGTCTAATGGGGCACTCAGTAGAAATGGCTAGTGCCTCCGATGTGACAATACATATTAAGGCTTACGACATTCCTCTCTTTGATGATGTCATCGAAGCGGCTCAAATGGGATTAGTACCAGCTGCATCCTATGGGAATCGAAAAGCTATAACAGACGTTCAAGTAGATCAGGCTTTGGACCCTGTATGGACAGATATTCTCTTTGATCCCCAAACCTCGGGTGGCTTACTCTTCTCCGTGCCTGCTAGTGAAGGTAATAAATTGGTTGAGGCCTTACACGAATCTGGCATTGACTGTGCTAGTATTGTTGGTACTGTTGAAAGTTTCAGTGGCCTAGCAGTACGTGTTACAGAATAGATTTATAAAAAATAGGGTTTCTACTATTGGCAATCAATATTTAATTACAATATCATTAGCTGATAGCTGATAGCTGATAGCTGATAGCTGATAGCTGATAGGTAATACTTTTACAAAACATATAATGTATATAATATAGAGGTGTATGATGAGCAATACAAATGAATTAACTGTAGATGTACGTGGTAGCTTGTGTCCAAAACCTGTGATTGAAACTAAGAAGGTTAGCGATGCGAATCCAGATGCCGTTATTACTACTATTGTAGATAATGAAGTGAGTCGCGATAATGTAGAAAAGTTTGGCAAGTCTCGTGGTTATGGTGTGGCAATCCGCAAAGATGGTAAGGATTTCTACCTCACTATGACGCCAAATGCAAATCCTGTTACAGAAGCGAGTTGCGAACCGATGAACTATGGTAACCGAGTTATCTTGATGACAAAAGATTATCTCGGTGAAGGTAGTGAAGAGCTCGGTAGAAATCTGATGAAAACCTTCTGGGTGTGCATGGTAGAAGCTGATGTAAAACCATCTAAGATCTATTTTATTAATAGCAGTGTTAAGATGGTAACTAAGGATTCTGTTCATTTGGAAAATATTAAAAAGCTAGCTGACGCAGGTGTTGAAATCGCAGCATGTGGCATTTGTCTCGATTACTTTGGCGTAAAAGAAGAGCTTGGTGTAGGTAGTATTACAAATATGTACGCTATTACGGACTCTATTCTTGGGGAGAATGTAGTTAAGTTATAATTCTTGGCACTAGTATTTTAACTGACAGGTTTAGAGGGGATGTTTTAGCTTTAAACGGATCGTCAATGTTAAACAATGTAATGGTATATGCTGTGGTAGGAGGTGAGGCCTTGGAAAATAAAAAATTGTTAGTCGTCTTTACGTCCTATTATTTTGGCGATAAAGCAGACAAGATATTAACAGAATTAGAGGTGCCTCATCAATTGATGGCTACACCTCCCGAGCTTTACGATATGTGTGGTTTATCTGTGCAAATAGATCCAAGTATTGTAGAGCAGGTTCAGACTATTTTAAAAGAACATAAGATTAGTACATCTGGTCTCTTTTGGTATGAAAAAGGTGAGCTAGCTGTACCATATAAAGCCTAGACATCGTCTAGGCTTTTTCTTGTTTTTTATTAAAATTTGGATCCTTATATAATTTAACGGCTAACTATGATACTATAGATATATGATATTTTTTATCATTATGGAGGTATATATGAGCAAGTATGAAATAGAAAATGTAAAATTAACCGCTCCAAAATTGGATCGTAACGATTTAGAATATGCTATGACCTATCGTTATGCATGTAAAAAGTTTGATAGCAATAAGAAAATCTCTGAAGAAGACTGGAATGCTATTCTTAATGCGGCACGTTTGTCTCCTACATCCCTTGGCTTTGAGGCTTACCAATTGTTGGTGATTCAAAATCCAGAAATTCGCGAAAAAATGAAAGCTCATGGCTGGGGGATTTTAGCAGGTCTTGAAGCTAGTCATGTAGTAGTTTTCTTGGCGCGTAAAAAAGTTGATCTTGAATTCGATTCTCCATATATTCGTCATATTCAAGAAGAGGTTAAACAATTACCTGCTGAAGTTGATGCAGCATACCGTGAGAAATATGCTCAATTTACTACAAGTGACTTTAAAACCTTTGAGTCTGAACGTGCTGCTTTTGACTGGGCTTCAAAACAAGCGTATATCGTTATGGCGAATATGATGACTATGGCGGCGTATGAAGGCTTAGATTCTTGTCCATTAGAAGGCTTCAATCAAGATGACATGACCGCACTCTTAGGTGATGAACTTGGCCTGTTCGATACTAAACACTTTGGCATTGCTGTAATGGCTGCCTTTGGTTACCGTGATGAAGAACCACATCGCAATAAAACACGTCGTACAATGGATGAAATTGTAACAGTAGTTGAGTAGATTATATATGTAGAACTAAATCGAAATTCTTCATTTAATCTTTAGAATTGAATGCTATATTATAAATATACAAGAATTCTAAAATATTTATAAATACTGTATTATTTGATAGGATTTATGAATATTATGATTAAATAGGAAGGAGTGATTATATGTTATGGTCAATTATTGTTGGTGGTTTTATTGGGTTCCTAGCTGGTGCCATCACTAACAAAGGCGGTGCAATGGGCATTATCGCTAACGTTGTTGCTGGTTTAATTGGCTCGTCCGTAGGTCAGTCCCTATTTGGTACCTGGGGTCCTAGCTTAGCAGGAATGTCCTTAATTCCATCTGTATTGGGTGCAGTCATTGTTGTTGCTGTAGTCTCATTTTTCTTCGGAAAAAAAGGATAGCCCTCTACTTGTAACAGTAGATTTTATATGGTTAAACGTGATTTTACATGAAAGGAGTCACAATTATGGCATTAGAAGATAAATTAGATCAAGTTAAAGGTGCAGTAAAAGAAAATGCAGGCAAATTAACTGATGACAAACAAATGCAAGCAGAAGGCGCTGTTGAGAATACAGTAGCAAAAGTAAAAGATGCTGCTGATAGTGTTGTTAATGATATCAAAAAGACTGCAGATGATGCTAAAGATGCTGTAGAAGGTGCGATTAGTGGCCTTAAAAATGCATTGGGCAATGATGACAAATAAAATTAAATAAAAGCTATTTTGTAGCATTAAAAAAACCAGTAAATCGTTCGATTTACTGGTTTTTTGTTATTAATTTGTATTATACGTTGAAGCGGAAGTGTGTTACATCGCCGTCTTTCATAACGTAGTCTTTGCCTTCTAGGCGTACAAGACCTTTTTCTTTAGCCGCATTTTGGCTGCCGCAAGCTTGTAAGTCAGCGAAGGATACGATTTCAGCACGGATGAAGCCTTTTTCGATATCGGAGTGAATTTTACCAGCTGCTTGAGGCGCTTTTGTGCCATTTACAATTGTCCAAGCACGAGCTTCCATTTCGCCAGCAGTGAAGTAGTTGATAAGACCTAAGAGTGCATAACTTGCTTTGATAAGTTTTGTTAAGCCAGATTCTTCAAGACCAAGATCTTCGAGGAATGCGGCAGATTCTTCTTCGGATAACTCTGCAATTTCGGACTCGATACGAGCGGACACAACAACGATGCCAGCTCCTTCGTTTTTTGCATATTCCTCAACACGTTTTACATATTCGTTGGAAGAGTAATCAGATACTTCGTCTTCAGAAATGTTAGCTACATAAAGAGATGGTTTTGCTGTAAGCAATGTTAACTCTTTGATCATTTCTAATTCTTCTTCTTCGAGACCTTGTGCACGAACTGGTTTTGCTTCACCTAAACCTTCGATGATGCGTTCCAGCAATGGTAACTCCGCACGCGCATCTTTGTCGCCGGATTTAGCGATTTTTTCAATACGTTGTTTACGTTTTTCCACGGATTCAAGGTCTGCAAGGCAGAGCTCAGTGTTGATGATTTCAATATCACGAATTGGATCGATAGAGCCAGAAACGTGAGTGATGTTAGGGTCATCGAAACAACGAATGACTTGAGCAATAGCGTCTACTTGGCGGATATGGCTAAGGAATTTATTACCTAAACCTTCGCCTTTGGACGCACCTTCTACAAGGCCTGCAATATCTACGAAGCGCATAGCAGCAGGAAGGATGCGTTTAGAACCAAACATTTCAGCCAATACAGCTAAACGATTATCTGGAACATCAACGACACCTACGTTTGGCTCAATTGTACAGAATGGATAGTTGGCAGCTTCAGCGCCCGCTTTAGTAATGGCGTTGAATAATGTACTTTTACCAACATTTGGAAGGCCTACGATGCCTACTTCTAAATTTGTGCTCATGGTACCACCTTTTATTAACTAATTGATTTCGTTCTTTGTGAAAGCTTCCGTAGAAACTCTATCAAATAAATATTATATCATATAGATGCTATAAATTTGTACTAAAAAAGTGACACCATTAGTCACATTGGTGACTAGTAGTGTCACTAAATCCCTTTACATAGAAATCGACAAATTATATATTGATGTCGAGGCCTCTAGATGTGTCAGGTCTTGCCAATTTCTCGAGGATTGGCGGTGATAGCATGAAGACCTACGAAGTTTTATCTTTAATGATAGCTTTTGGTATGTTAGTTGCTACCATTATCATAGCAGCAAGATAATTGACTTCTAACTCAGGTTAGCTTTTATGTAGCAGGGCTTTGAAAAGGACCCTTTTGTCGTCAGGCCACATTTTCAAACTAGTAAGAGATGTGAGAGCTGACGCCGGAAAACATCTACGCCTCACTTCTTCTAAGTAGTATACCATAGAAGTAGATAAAATCCCACACACTAGTGTGGGATTTTATTTTGTGTCTTATAGAGAGTGCGCTCGTAATTCTTCAGCGGAATGAGTGGAGATCCAAGCTGGTGGAATATCGAATACAGTATAGCAACCTGTACCGCCGTGTTTAGCAAGGCGGTAGATACCACGTGCATAAGCAACAAGTGCAGAGCCAGTGAATTCAGGGTTGGAGTCAAGTTTTAAGGAATACTCAACAACATGACGTGTGCCGTCAGTGCTTTCACCAGAGCGAAGAACGAAGCCACCATGTGGAATACCTTTATGGTCGCGATCAAGTTCTTCTTGAGAAATGAAGTTTACTACAGTTTCATAACCTACGAAGTAGTTTTCCATAGTTTTGATTTCGTTTTCAATTTTAGCTTTGTCAGCATCAGGAGCAGCCACTACATAGCACTCACGAAGGTGACCTTTGTAGCCATCAACGTCTGGAGTTTCACCATTACGGATAGCTTCAAGGTATTGTTCTTTAGGAACAGTGTATTGACGAGCATCAAGAACACCATCAATACGACGGATAGCATCGGAGTGACCTTGGGAAACGCCACGGCCCCAGAATGTATAAGATTTACCTTGAGGTAAGATGCTTTCAGCATATACACGTTGTAAAGAGAACATGCCTGGGTCCCAACCGCAAGAAATCAATGTAGCAG
>NZ_CAJLUB010000105.1 GCF_905209685.1 uncultured Veillonella sp.
TTTCTAAATATTGATCAATTTCTCTAAATAATGTATCTACTAATTCAGCTTCTGGTACAGTCTTGATAACTTCACCCTTTCGGAAAACAATACCTTGACCATTACCACCAGCAATACCAAAATCAGCTTCACGAGCCTCACCGGGCCCATTTACAACACATCCCATAACAGCAACTTTAATCGGTGCTTTTATAGATGCTAAGCGCTCCTCTACAATTCCCGCCATGTCAAACAGATTGACTTGACATCGGCCACATGTAGGGCAGGAAATCATTGTAGCACCAAAGTTGCGTAATCCCAAGTTACTTAAAATACTTCGGCCTACTTCTATTTCATGTATTGGGTCACCCGTTAAAGATACCCGTAATGTATCACCAATACCGTCTAATAATAAAGCACCAATGCCCATAGCAGACTTAATGGTACCTTGTTTTATCGTCCCAGCCTCAGTAACACCTAAATGCAAAGGGTAAGGAATCTTATCGGATAACTTGCGATAGGCTTCTACCATTAAAGGAACTTCCGTTGCTTTAATGGATAATTTCATTTGGCGATAGTCGAGCTTTTCAAGAATTCGCACATGTTCTAATGCAGTCTCTACCATGCCATCTGCTGTAGGATGACCACCATGAGCATCGAGGATATGCTTTGGTAAAGAACCAGCATTGACACCTATACGAATTGGAATTTGTTTAGGTTTAGCTTTTTCAATAACAGCTAATACTTTATCCTCTCCGCCAATATTTCCTGGGTTAATACGCAATCCATCAACATTATTCTCAATAGCTTCTAAAGCTAATTTATAGTCGAAATGAATATCAGCAATTAAAGGAATATCGATACCAGCACGAACTGCTTTTAAAGCTTTTGCAGATGCCATTGTAGGTACTGCAACACGTACTAATTCACAACCAGCCTCAGCTAAGCGATTTATTTCAGCAATAGCCTTTTCCGTGTGAACCGGATCAGTGGTAATCATAGATTGAATGCTTACCGGTGCATAATCACCTATTTTAACTGTACCTACATAGATACCATTTGTTGGTTTACGTACAATCATTGTAATCTCCCATCTATCTTATAGTAATCGGAATATATCCTGAGTTGTTACATATAAGAATAATGCTACCATCAAAGCAACACCAACCATTTGAATATACATAAGTGCCTTAGCAGGTAACTTACGACCTGTGATAGCTTCAGCCAAAATAATAATTAAATGACCACCATCTAATACAGGTAATGGCAAAAGATTAATAACCCCTAAGTTAATACTTAAAAATGCTGCAAAACTTAATAGTGGCGCAAAGCCAGATTGTGCAATAGTACCAGCCATTTGTGAAATCCCTACAGGGCCAGATAGCTCTGCTGCCTGTGTGCCTCGAATCATATCATATAAGCCACTTAACATAGCAACAATTGTTTGACCTGTGCGAGTAACGGCTAAACTAAAAGATTCTCCAATACTATAAGTTTCTCGAGTATAACTAGGATAAATACCAATTTTAGGACTATCCTGTTCCATTTTTGGAATCACTGTAGTTTCTACAGTTTCCCCTTCTCTATCTACTACAACAGTAACACCATGATTGGCAGTACCTTGTAGGCTAGGACGGATTTCATCCCATGTAGAGATTTTTTTACCATCGATGGTAAGAATTCTATCGTTAGATTGTAAATGTGCCTGTTCAGCAGCGCTACCTGGGATGATATTACCGATAACAGGATCATTTGTATACGTGAGATTACCTACTGTTGCATTGAGACCAAAGAATAAAACTATGGCCAATAAAAAGTTAAATACAGCACCTGCAGAAATAACAATAAATTTCTTCCATGCAGGTTTAGTATAAAATGAGCGCTCATTAAGAGGCTCGTCAGGTGTCATACCTGCAATACGATTAAATCCACCAAGAGGAATGATACGAATCGAGTATAATGTTTCCCCTCTTTGAACCTTGAATATGGCAGGTCCAAAACCAATGGCAAATTCGTCTACTTGCATACCTGACATTTTTGCTGTAACAAAATGGCCTAATTCATGAATAAACACGATTAAACCAAATAC
The DNA here is from genome assembly GCF_905209685.1 of uncultured Veillonella sp. Taxonomy (GTDB): domain Bacteria; phylum Bacillota; class Negativicutes; order Veillonellales; family Veillonellaceae; genus Veillonella. The sequence goes on from NZ_CAJLUB010000105.1 coordinate 2,069, forward strand.
AAATATTGTGGCTAATGCCGTTGTCATATATACTCCTATACCATCAATGATGTGGCCTTTTCTCGAGCCCATCTATCGATGGCCAATAAATTGTCTAATGTAAAGTCATCTTCAGGTCCCATAGATTCAAGGACTGATGTGACGACTTTATAAATATCACCAAAGGCGATTTTATCATCTAAAAATGCATAAACTGCAGTTTCATTTGCAGCATTAAACACAGCTGGTTTAAAACCGCTTGATCGTCCTACGTCATAAGCAAGACGAAGAGCCGGGAAATCATCATATCGAGGAGGCAAGAATTCTAATTGTAAAGCCTTTGAAAAATCTAGATGATTCATATGTAAAGTTTCACGTTTAGGATATGTCAAAGCATACTGAATAGGCTCCCTCATATCGGGATTCCCCATTTGTGCTAAGATGGCCCCATCTTTCATTCGTATCATTGAATGAACAATGCTTTGTGGATGTACCACTACGTCAATATGATCAAAATCAAAACCAAATAGCCAATGAGCTTCAATTACTTCTAACCCTTTATTAAATAGAGATGCAGAGTCAATCGTAATCTTGTTACCCATATTCCAAGTTGGATGACGTAGGCAATCAGCAGCTGTGGCAGTTTGAATTTTATCAGAATCCCAAGTGCGTAAAGGACCACCAGAAGCGGTAACAATTAGGGAATCAACATTCTCGCGATTTTGACCTTCTAAACACTGGAATATTGCGCTATGTTCACTATCAATAGGTAGAATTTGTACGCCATACTCCTTAGCCAAAGATGTAATCAATGGTCCACCAGCAACTAATGTTTCCTTATTAGCTAGACCTATAGTCTTACGTTTCTTTATAGCCTCTACAGTAGGTTCAATACCTGCAGCACCAACAATAGCAGTTACAACCATAGTCGCTTCTTGAATCGTAGCAGCAGCTATGAGTGCTTCCTTACCGCCCACAAGTTTTGTAGGACCTGTATAGCGTCCTTGTAGCTCTTTAAAAGCACTTTCATCAACTAGACCGGCTACTAACGGCTGATATTCTTTAATTTGTTTTTCTAAGAGGTCAATATTATGATGTGCCACTAAGGCAACCACCTTGAATTGATCTGGATGTTGAGACACCACATCTAGTGTCTGTGTACCGATTGAGCCAGTACTGCCAATAATACTTAGGTATTTCATAAGCTTACCTCTATTAGATTAGAACGAGAATAGTAATATATAAATCAATGTAATAGGTGCCGTAAATAATAAGCTATCAAACCGATCTAATACACCGCCATGACCTGGTAATAAGGTACCAGAATCTTTCACATTACATAATCGTTTAATCTTTGATTCAAATAAATCACCTAATGGTGCAAGTATACCGCTAATCATACCAACATGAATACCAGTCCACCATGGAATACCCACGATATACGAAAATACAGCACCTGTAATAATACAGCCAATAAAGCCACCAATAAAACCTTCTAATGTTTTATTAGGACTAATGGATGGAACAATTTTATGTTTACCAAAGGCACGACCTGCAAAGTATGCAAAAGTATCACTAGCCCACGTAGTAAACAATAATAACCAAAGTGTAATTGTTCCCCAGTTATGTAGTTCAAAAGGCATTGATAAAGACATGTAAATAGAATCATGACGAATCATGAGCAAAGAAATCATGCCAATACCAACATATAATAAACCAAAGACACTAAAAGAAACGCTAGCTAAAGAGTATTTATTTTCACCAAATGTACATAACATATAATTGGCTGATAAACTCAATACTAATATAGCAATTGCTAAAATATACTGATGACATGCAAAGGCAATCATCAATAATAAAATACTAATATACCCCCATAAAATGGACATTCGCACATGTTTAGCTTTACCTAGTAAAACAAACTCACGCCATCCCAATAGAGCTAATAATGTAATAAGAACATCATACACAGATCCGCCTAATGTAATGGCCCCTAAGGCAATAATAAAACCTATAACAGCGGTTATAACACGTGTTTTTAACATTTTTTATTCCTCATCACGTAAGCCACCAAATCGGCGTTCTCGTTTTTGATATGCTGCAACAGCTTCCAATAATGTTTCTTTAGTGAAATCCGGCCAATGTAAATCAGTAAACCAGAATTCAGCATAAGCTAGCTGCCACAATAAAAAGTTACTAATTCTAAAATCACTACTTGGACGAATTAATAAGTCTACATCACTAAACTCCTTCGTGAAAAGTTGGGAGCTAACATAGTCTTCTGTAATATCGTCTGTAGTTATAGTTCCATCTGCAACAGAGTTTGTAATGTTGCGGATAGTTCTTACTATTTCATCACGCCCACCATAGTTTATAGCTAACTGTAAGGTAAGGCCTGTATTATTCTGAGTTAATAATTCTGCATCGCGAATAATCTTTTGAAGCTCATCAGAAAGAGCACTAATATATCCAATAAAGCGAATGCGTACATTATGTTCATGCATATACTTAACATTATTGTTTAAGTATTCTTTTATGAGAGCCATAAGTAAAGAAACTTCCTGTTCAGGACGCTTCCAGTTCTCTGTGGAGAAACCATATACCGTAAGAGCTCTAATTCCAATCTCATCTGCAGCAATAACAATCTGCTTTAATACGTCGGCTCCTGCACGATGCCCCATAGATCGTGGCATCCCTCTTCGTTTAGCCCAACGACCATTGCCATCCATAATAATAGCAACGTGTTTTGGTATCGCATTACTATCAATATCAGGCGTATCAGATGGTTTACGGTTAAATAATTTCTTTAGCATAGTCTACCTCGATAGAATTTCCGAAGTCGCTGGCAATCATTGGTCTATACACTAGTATATGTAAACACTCATCAACCTTGGTAATACGTGCTACATAAAGTCCTTTATCGGCAATATCAAAAAAGCGATTAAAGGATCCCCCAATCATTACCTTAAAAGGAATATGGGCAGCCTGCAAACGAGACTTTGCAAGCTGCCATGGCATTCCAATAAGGCTATTAGAATCTAACATTATACTTCTAATACGTCCTTTTCTTTTACTGCTTTTAACTCATCAATCTGCTTAATTTTAGCATCTGTAAGTTTTTGGATTTGATCTAAACCGTCTTTAGCATCATCTTCAGTAATTGTTTTAGCTTTTTCTTCTTTTTTCAATGCATCATTTACATCACGACGAATGTTACGTACTGCAACTTTAGCATCTTCAGCTTTTTTATGAACAACCTTAACGATTTCTTTACGGCGCTCCTCAGTTAATTGAGGAATAGTTAAACGAATTTGAGCACCATCATTACCTGGGTTTAAACCAAGATCGGATTGTAAAATTGCCTTTTCAATGGCACCAATCATAGTTTTATCCCAAGGTGCAATTACAATCATGCGAGGCTCAGGTACAGAGATATTCGCAACTTGGTTAATTGGAGTAGGGCTACCATAATAATCAACCATTACTTTATCAAGCAATGCTACACTAGCACGGCCTGTACGAATAGATGCGAATTCATGTTTTAAAGCCTCAATAGACTTATTCATGCGTTCTTCTGCTTGTTGTAACAATTCTTTAATTTCCATTTGAATTATTCTCCTCGAACTATGGTACCAATCTCTTCACCTTTAGCGGCTTTTGTAATGTTACCAGGAATGTCCATGCTAAATACAATAATAGGGATATTATTATCTTTACATAAAGTTGTGGATGTTGCATCCATAACCTTTAATTCTTTTGTGATGATATCATTATATGTTAATTCATCAAATTTAACGGCATTAGGATTCGTTTTAGGATCAGAATCATATACACCGTCAGCAAACTTCTTCGCCATCAAAATTGCATCTGCTTCAATTTCAGCAGCGCGCAATGCAGCTGTTGTGTCTGTAGAGAAGTATGGTTTACCAAGACCTGCACCGAAGATAACGATACGTTTTTTCTCTAAGTGACGAATTGCACGACGACGAATATAAGGTTCTGCAATTTCTTGCATTTCGATAGCAGTTTGAACACGAGTGTCTACGCCTGCTTGTTCTAATGCATCTTGCAATGCTAAGGAGTTCATTACTGTTGCTAGCATACCCATATAGTCAGCTGTAGCACGATCCATACCTTGGTTACTACCAGCTAACCCTCTCCACAAGTTACCGCCACCAACAACAATTGCGATTTCTAAATCAGTGGATTTTGCTAAAGCAGCAATTTCTTTTGCAAATTCTTCAACAACATCAGGGTTAATACCAAAACCTTGTTCACCCGCTAATGCTTCACCACTCAACTTCAAAACAATACGTCTAAAGTTTCTCTTTGCCATGTGTTTACTCCTCTATTGCAAAATAAGAGAACACTGTACGGTGTTCTCTTATTATTTCTTAATTATTTACCAACAGATGCCATTACTTCAGCTACGAAGTCATCTTGGCGTTTTTCAATGCCTTCGCCCAAACCGTAGCGAACAA
>NZ_CAJLUB010000106.1 GCF_905209685.1 uncultured Veillonella sp.
CAAAGTTAAGGCAGATAGATTTAGCATGACCAATGTGTAAGTAACCATTTGGTTCTGGCGGGAAACGAGTTAATACGCGTCCACCGTATTTACCAGTTTCATTATCTTTGTTGATGATAGCTTCGATAAAGTTAACAGATACAACTTCTTCAGGAGCTACAGTTTTTTCAATATCTTTATGTTCCAACGTTCTAACCTCCATAGGATAAATATTCTTTTATTTTACCATATTTTGCATAATACCGCATATCTTTTGAGGTCTTGTGATATTAGTCGAAATCAGCTAAGTCTATACCAGCTTTTTTAAGCTCTTCTAAAGCAGACTCTACATCCATTTCTGGTTTCTTATAGTTAACTTCTTCATTAACACAGGTCTTTAATGGTTTCTTATGAACGCCAGCAATAATATTGTCAGCTGTCAAAATAGACATATCATAACGCGTACGATCAGTATAAGAACCAATATGTGGTACGATAAGACAGTTCTCAACATCCAATAATGGATGATCTGCTGGCAATGGCTCTGGATCAGTTACGTCAAGTGCTGCGTAATCAATTTCACCTGTTTTTAAGGCACTAATCAAAGCATCTGTATCAACGATAGGTCCACGGCCAACATTAACAAACAATGCAGTATTCTTCATTTTTTTGAAGAATGCTTCATCACACATGTGATATGTTTCATCTGTTAGTGGAGCCATCACACAAACTACATCACTAGTAGCTAATAAGTCATCTAATTCCATATACGTAGTTTTATGAATCTTGTCATCAATACGCTGATTACGATTATGGTATACCACAGTCATACCGAATGCACGAGCACGACGAGAAATAGATACACCAATAGCCCCCATCCCAATAATACCAAGGGTACGGCGACTCAAATCAAAACCTTTAATATTAGATGGTCTTTGAGCCCAACGTCCTTCTTTTACGAAATTAGCATTTTCCAGAATACGACGACTAGCAGTGGCAATTAATGTAAAAGCAAGCTCTGCTACGGTTTCATTAAGAACACCTGGCGTATTGCCATAAGGAATACCTGCTGCCGTTAATTCATCAATTTTTACATTATCATAACCCACAGCTGCTTGAGCAATAACCTTTAAATTAGGTGCATTTTTTACAAGATCACCGTCTACATCTAAAGGGCGAACACACCACAAACCATCCGCATCAACGAGCCATTCCTTTAATGTCTCACGAGGCATTACAGTCTTTTCAGTCCATTGGCGCACATCTACGTGCTCTTTTAAATAAGCAATTGCATCTTTACGGACTAAACCGTTTACAACAACTAGAGGTTTTTTTTCCATATGTATAAGTCCTCCAAAAACGTCTTATAATACACGCCCAAGAATTTCGCGTTAAAGTTAATATCATATATTTCTATTATATACTTATATTTTATACTAGAAAGCTGGCGTAATACAACAAAAAGGAGTAAGGCCTAGGCCTTACTCCTTTTATGTAGCTTTAAATTTGAATTATTTCAAATCTGCTGTACAGTTAGGACATTTAACTGCATCAATGTGAATTTCTGTTTTACAGAATTGACATTCTTTAGTTGTAGGTGCTTCAGCAGCTTCTTCTTCTTTCGCGTTTTTCATCATTTTAGCTAATGCGCGAACCATCAAGAATACAACGAACGCCAAGATTAAGAATTGAATCAAATCAGTAATGAATGTACCGTATGGCAATACAGAACCAACTGCACGAGCTGTATTAATATCAGCACCAGCCATGAATGCATCTTTAGATGCAGCATTTAATGGCAAGTACAAGTTACTGAAATCAATACCGCCTGTGAACAAGCTGATAATAGGCATGAACAAGTTGCTTACAACGGAGTTAACCAACGCTGTGAAAGCAGCCCCAATAATCATACCAATAGCTAGGTCCATCATGTTACCTTTGAATGCAAAAGCTTTAAAATCGTTCAAAAATTCTTTCATTTCTCACTACTCCTAGATACACTTAATTGAGAATGCGTTAATAACTGTACTAATCATAAAGGAAAGATGAAGAGATGTCAATATTTTTCGATGTAGTTTTTCGAATTTATTTAATATAGTTTTTCATAGGTCAATCTAAAATTGTAATAAATCAGTATTTATGCGTACTTTTCGCACCATGTTAAAAGGTGCCAATCACGAATGTGATTAGCACCTCTACTGTCATACAACGTCTATTATTGTATAGATTCGACAATTATTTAATTTTATCCTCTATCACCTTTCCTTCTTGTAAAGGTCCACTTTGTTCTTTGAGGCGAGCCAACATAACAGAAGATACGAACATCGCCACACCAGCGCCTATCGTTTCAATAGATAAGCTTTCACCAAAGAACAAGAAGCCATAGAAGGAACTGATGAATACACCAACATATTGTAAGAATTGTGCCACTACAGCGTTAGTTGTAACAAAGGCACCAGTCAAGAAGAACTGAGCCACTACACTAATACCACCAATCGCCAAGATGATAAGCCAATCTGTTCCTTGTGGCATAACGAGCTTATCAGTTGTAACGAGACCTGCAATCATACCTGTAATCATGAAATAAGCCATAATTTCGAAATTACTATGTTTACCTCTCTTAGATATAAGGCGAATGGTCGTATACGCAGCTGCAGATAGAGCAGCCCCTAAAATAGCCACCAAGGCAAACCATGTAAAGCCAGTAAAACTAAATGGATTTACCATAACCATAACGGCTACAAAGATCAAGAGTAGCCATTTTCCTGCCCCTTTAGGCACTCGTTCTTTAAGAAATAAGGCACTAAAAATCAGTACGAATATACCTGATGTTTGAAATAAAATCGTCGCATCGGATAACTTTAGATGCACTAAAGCAATAAAATTACATACCATACCAAAGCCGCCATATAAGCCACGCATAACAAGATGTCCTCTATCCTCTTTCGAGAATCGGATACCTCGGGTATACATAACGATGAGAACAGCTATGGTTCCAAATAAACCACGGAAAAAGGCAATTTCCCCAGATGGAATGTTAGAGCCTAGCATCTTTACAAATAAATTCATCGTACTCAATAAGAGTGCCGACAATAATGCATACATAAGACCTTTTTTAGCCATACTACCTCCCTATACAAATACACTATAGTACAACTAAATAGTTACTATCCCTGTATTATCTATCTTAGCAATCTATTATACAGGAGATACGGAATATATAAAACCAAAATATATGCCGCCCTTCTAGCGAAAGGCGGCATCCTATTATTTAGAGAATGTATCTACAAAATCAAGAATTTCTTGTTTCATATTCTCTTTATCGATTGCTTTTGTGAAACGCAATGGTTTAGATTTCAATGCTTCCAATTGTTTAGGGAATGCTACACCCGTTACAGCAGAAATATTATCTAAGCTTTCATACGGTGTATCACCAACTTTAATATCTAAAGCTTCACAAATAGCTGTAGGGAATTTAAATGGATGTGCAGTAGATGCAATAATTGTATGACGCGCACCATCTTCTGGGTGTTTCTCTAATTCCTTCATGTATGCACCCATAGCTACCGCTGTATGAGGATCCATTACATAACCATAGGAGTTGTACACTTGCTCAATGATGGCTTTTGTTTCTTCGTCATCTACATAAGCACCTGCAAAATTAGCTTTAACGCGGTTGAATTCTTCTTCGTTTACAGTCAATTTACCTGTAGATTTAAGATCTTTCATCCAACCAGCTGTGCGTTCACTATCCTCACCAGAGATATAGTATAAGAAACGTTCAAAGTTGGAAGACTCAAGAATATCCATAGACGGAGAAATCGTTGTATAGAATGGGCGGTTCATATCGTATGTACCACTTTCAAAGAAATCAGTAAGCACGTTATTTTGGTTAGATGCACAAATCAATTTACCAATAGGAATACCCATTTTTTTAGCATAATAAGCAGCTAAAATATTACCGAAGTTACCAGTTGGCACCACAACGTTGAATGCTTCATCTTCATGAATGGCGCCTTGTGCAACAAGTTCTGCATAGGCATTCACATAGTACACCACTTGAGGTGCCAAGCGACCAATGTTAATAGAGTTCGCACTAGAGAACATAACACCTTTTGCAGCAACCTCTTCTGCAGTATCTTTATCAACGAATAAGCGTTTCAAGAATTGTTGCGCATCGTCGAAGTTACCGTGAATCGCAGTAACATTAACGTTGTCCCCTTCTTGCTTTTGCATTTGCTCAGCTTGCATTGGACTTACGCCATCAGTTGGGTAAAATACTTGAATGTGAGTACCAGGTACATCTTTAAAGCCTTCAAGGGCAGCTTTACCTGTATCACCAGATGTAGCCGTTAAGATAAGAACCTCTTTTTTCTCACCTTCAGCCTCTTTTGCCGCTACTAATAGATATGGGAATAAAGACAATGCCATATCTTTGAAAGCTTGTGTACGGCCATGGAATAATTCTAGGACAGAAACCTTTTCTAATAAGGAATGTAACGGTGCAATATCACGAGTGCTGAAATTAGCATCACTGTATGCAGAGTTGATCATTTCTTTTAAATGAGCTTCTGAGAAACATGGGAACAACTTGGATAATACAACAGCTGCTACCTCTTGATAGTTTTTATCTTTCACATCATTGTAAGTTAAGCAGTTTGTAGGGAATAAAGATGGTACATATAAACCACCATCCTCTGCTAAGCCGTGCAACAATGCATATGTTTCATTTACCGCAACGGTACCGCGGGTGCTAGTATAATTCATGGAATACCTCATTCATAACTACAATGGATTTTACGAGTTTAATAGATTTATTATAGCATAAAAGCGCCCCTAAAAGGAGCGCTTCTATAGAATTAAATGATATTTTTACTCGAATTGTTTACTGCTAACAAAATAGAGCATCACGAACTATAAAAATATACATCAAATAGCTATGTCGATTATAACTCGCCTTCTGCAATAGCATCCAATGTATCAAGGGATGGAATGAAGAAAAGCATACCTGTAATAGGTTTGGAATAATCAAGCAATTTATCGTTTTGCGTAAACATATTAGTAAGCATTGTTTTAGTTACATCCCAGTAACGAGCATAACCGATAAAGTATGTGCCACGTACACCTTGTCCAGGTTGAGCAAACGGTACGTTCATACGAACGATTTTATGTTCTTCATCATCGCGATTATCTTGAGCCACTACATTATGAGCTGCTGGATCTTTTTCATCATCTTCTAATTCAATATCACTGAATTTACGACGGCCAATGAATTTTTCTTGCATTTCCGTAGGAAGTGCACGCCATGCATCAAGATCATGTTCATATTTTTGAGCAAATGCATAAGAACCATTAGTGAATTCAGGATCTTCATCGCCAATAACACCCCACTCAACAGCCTCTTGACCAACAGGGTTTTCAGTACCATCAACGAAATCGATGATAGCACGACCTTGTTCATAGTGGAAACCATGAGTTTCATCTACTACAGATGTAATAGGACGTAAGAACTCCATAATTTGATCTACTACCGTATATGTAACGGATTCATCATTAGAACGCACATGTAAGAATAAATCTGCTGCTACAGCTGGTACGTCTTGTTTATCCCCTTTAATACCTTGGAAATCTTCTAACTCTTTTGGTACCGGTGCATTAGGGAATAAATAATCCCATGCTTTACGGCTAAAACCAAAGGCAATGCCTAAACCTTCACCATTCGCACGAATACTAACAGAACGTTTAATGGCTTGGATACGGTCTGCCATATCTTGGATAACTTCAAGTTCTGCGTCACGATCTTTGCGATTTAATAATAAGGTTGTAAAGTTAACACTTTGGCCTGCATCTTTATATACATCTTGTGTTCTAGAAACATCTACTGCCATTGGGTACCTCCTAATGAGAAAAATTATTATATAGCAATCATAAGCTATTACATCTTTATTGTCTATAATATATAAAACATTACATACCAAATAACCTCATCATAGCTATTGCAGCTCAATCAGAAGAAGAGATAGTAGAAAGCTTAAAATATCAATTCGTCATATATTTTTTTTGGTATTTGTTCAATGGGCTTATTATTATCAATTGCAGTTGCTAAAGCATCAATTCCTTTTTTTATTTCAGATAGCTCATAACCATAAAGAGGATCCATATAAATAACCCTATCTAAAGAATTTTCACCAAATATAACTAAGTATAAATCTGTAAGTTTTTCCAATTGTATAAGTGCATTTTGTACTTCCGTATCCATATAAATTTCTCCTAGGTAGTGAGAATCATGCCAGTAACAAAGAACCTTACTGTATTTTATATTTTAATTTTCCCTATAGTTCTATATAATTTTCAACAAAAGGATATCATCTATAATATATACATTATTTAATTTCATTACAATACACTAGTATAACTAACAGATTACAAATAAATAATCAGAACCACCCGTAAAACGGGTGGTTTGCTCACGGGCTATAAGCCCGTAGTA
>NZ_CAJLUB010000107.1 GCF_905209685.1 uncultured Veillonella sp.
GCTCTCGATATGTTTTTTGCCATAATCCAGGACCAACACCTGTTACAGGGTGGTCCATAATCATATGCTTATCTGCTTCCCATACATAAATACGGCCTAAATTTGAACCATCAGTAGTTATATTAAAAGTACTTTCTAAACGCTCCATATAAGATTGATTACTAGTAAATGCATATCCTATGCCTACAACAGTCACAAATAGTACTAATATATAGCGAATATTAACAAAGCAATAGCGCAATGTTATAAGTACGCCGTTAATACCATTAAATAACCAGGAACCTCGGCTTTGATTCCCCCACATTCCCAATAACATACCAAATAAAGAAAATATAGCTGATTTTCTTACATACGAAGGAAATCTTGTATCATAGATGGCAATTAAAGCTAATGGAAAAGCTAATGTTAACAACATAGCTAATCCCATAATAGATCCATAAATAACGCCACCTGCACGACCTCCTGGACCTACATTATATCCTAGTAAATATTGTACAAAGGCAGATAAAGCATCAATGCCCATATATATAAAAAACACTGATAATATGGTGTATAATTTGGGAGAACTTTTAATACATAACAGGATTGGTACGATGATTAATACCTTCCAAACCCAAATATTAAAGAAATATTTGGTAGTTACCACTATATCTGTACTAATTAATGCAGACGGCAATACGCATAGTAGCATGCCTAAATAAGCCCACCCATATTGGCGTATCGATTGTGGTACAGAGATTTCATGTCGTCTATACCAACAAGTTATTAAGGTCATCAATATAATGAGACCATATAATAAATTTCCCAATGCCATAGAGGACCGTGTCGTACATATCATAAGTGAAATGAGTACTGTCAGTACCATCTCCGAATTCTTAAGTATCCAAGATTGCATACTACCCCCTTTATCCCTAAATAGTTACAATCTAATTTTCATTATATTAACAACTCTTTTACTTTATAGATGTCTATTTTACTCGTAATAATGGTTTTACATGGTCTTGTATTTCTTGCTCATATTGATCGAGTAAATCATAGCGTTTACGATATTGACTACGTTTTTGTGACTTAATTTCCTCGATTGGTTTTCGGTATTCCTCCAATGGAATTTTGAAAAACCGTTCATCGCTGCATACTACACCACCAGATTCCTCCCATAATGGATCTAGCTCTGCAACTTTAGCACGATGACCGCGAACTAAGTGTGTATTAGCATAGAAACCTTCATCAGATACAGCATAGATAGATTCTACCTTACAAATGGCTGCTATATGACGCAAGAGGAACATAATAAAGTTTTTCGGGCGATACCCAAACATCTTTTTAGTAACTGTTTTAGCATTATCAAGACCATCTTTATAACCTTGAATAGTGCCTATCCACATGGCAGGCTCCCCATTAAAGCCTTTCCCAAAACGGAAGTTAGCATGGTATACACCTTGTTTGCCCAATGTTAGTAACAAGGTCAAAAAACCTTCTTTTCGTTGACCTGGTCCATAGTATAAGCGAGCGACCATATCAAGGTCTTCTGATTCCCATACAATAAAACCACGATTCATACGACTCACATCGTCATAAATATTATCTGGATCTACAGAGTACATTTCACGAATTGCTTCATCTGTAAATACATCTTTCAAATAATCAAAATGATTAATGATAGCCTCTAATCGTTCCTGTGGTGTTGAGCTTTTAAACAAAAAGTATCGCGTCATCAACTCAAATAAACCTACTTGGCGGTCTAATAAAGAGGTATCAGGCATATAGTTAGCAAAATAGTTTTCTAACTCCTCTATTTCCTTTTTATTGCGTATGGAGCGCATTGTATGAAGGAATGTACGACGTGTTTCCCTCCAACTACGCTTGCCGTAAATCTTACGACCTCGCTGCCATTGTGTTTGTAAATATCCCATCTTATGCTCCTATCCGCTTTTATAAACTGATAAATTATATTATCAATGATTAGTGGATTGTAAATTATCTATAATCGAAATTAATTCATCTGCAACGCGAGTAACGATAAATCGTTCCTCCACAACCTGCCGTGCATGAGTGATGATATTTGGTAAATCAACAGAATCACTCATAATATATTCCATAGTTTGTTGTAAGCTATGCTTATTTAAAGGATCTACAATAAATCCAGAACTGCCATGATCAATAATCTCTCGTTGTGCTCCTGAACCACTTGTAATAACAGGTACACCACAATACATGGCTTCACAAATTACGAGACCAAAAGCTTCACGTGTAATAGTTGGTAATAATAAACAATCTATCGATCTATATAAACCTTCAATATCACGAGTAAAGCCAATAAAATCTACATATGAATCCATTTGATGATCATCAATATAGTTTTTCAGCTTTTTAATTTGATCCTCTGTGCCAGCACCAGATATAATCAAGCGTACTACAGGATTCTTTTTATGGATTTGTTCAAGAGCCTCTAAAATCAAGTATAACCCTTTACGCTCTGTTATACGCGCACTATAGCCAAAGGTTCTAACCTTATATTTCATGGGAACAGCATCTGAAAAGGACTGGAATCGGTTCGGATCAATACCATTATATACAACATGGTATTTGCTAGTATCCTTAATAGCAGGCGTCATAAGATCGTCATAAACAAGTTTAGACACACAAACAAAGGCATCTACTTGTGCATTGATCCATCTATGATATATATCTGTTTTACCAGGTACAAGATTATGCTTTATAAATACCAATTTAGCACCTGTTAACTGCTTAAGAGCAATACAGAATAAGATATATTTACCGGAGTGGCATACAATCGTATTAATCCCCTGTTCTTTCATCTGTTTAGCCACGGCATTAACAGATAGAAAACCCTTTAAGGTATAGAGATTGGCAGTCATCACATGGCCCACTTGGGCATACCGAGATTGCATATCTTCATTCGATTGGTCCACTAAGATATAGGCAGTCCTATGTCGTTGTTGTAATTGCTTACAAATATCATATACATATTGTTCACCGCCACCCCAAATTTTGGCGCCTACAACATTGATTATAGACATAGGTTCCTCCTATCATACACAGATCAATACACATATAGTAGCATCTATTGATGTATACGAAATACTGGTTACATATACATCAATAGATATCATTGTTTAATTATACTACGACTCATTCATACTGTCTTCATGATTAATAAGCCACATGGTCAACAATGTCCAATCTCGCGCATCGTCCTCATGATTATCAATGGGACGAATTGGCTCAACCGGTTTATAAGACGGTGTGTTACTTTCACCATAATCCATACGTACATCGCCCATCATATGCGGCGTAATCCACTGGTATGGCGTAACTAACGTATCGGGCTGTTTATCAAACAAGGACGGCACAATGGAATAATATTCAAAACCCTTTGGTGCAATGGCTTCAATGATCGTAGGCATGAGGCTCATATGCGTGCCAATGGGCGCTGTAATACTGTCCTTAGTGAAAGCAGGATGTTGCAATAGTCCTACGGTACAGAATGTGTCGCGCAAGGTATAATCCCGTTGGATTAAGGATGTATTATTCAAAGCGCCAAATAGATTCGAGTGGTCACCGGTGACAACGAATAAACTATTAGGAAAAGCCTCTTTCATAGCACGTACAAAGTTAAAAATTGCCTTATCACTATAGCGATAGGTAGCCAATTCTTTATTGCGTTTCTTGTTGGATTTTAGATCATCACCAAGGTTCGGCATGACCTTTTCAGGATCATAATCTAATAAGGAATCCTCCATTTTATAAGGACCATGATTGGATGTAGTATAAATAAAATGGAATGTAGGATGTTCTAACGATTTGATTTCCTGTTCAATATGTTCTAAAAAGACATGGTCATAGACGCCTACCCACGTTTTAGGAGCATCGGGACCACAGAACACAGAAGCGCTTTCTACGCGGTCAAAGCCTTGAGCATTACCAAAGTGATTAAAGTTGCCATACGACGCATTACCACCATACCAATAAATCGTATCATAGCCTAATCGCTTCATTTGAGCTGCCAAAGAGGTCGGCAACGGCTCATGCCAAAAGGCTTCCCGTTCGTTGATTTCCATACCCGCATCATAGATGCCGGATAATAGACTTACAATGGATGGACGAGACACATTACCAGCAGGCAAGAAATTAGGTACTTGTGCCGTATGAGGATTATCTTTAAAATCCCATAAACCAGGACAAATATTGAGATCCTTATAAGGTTCATCAAGAGACCATTGAGGGATACTTTCACCAACAATAAAGAAAATATGCTGCGGTTTATCAATACGAGGACCTGATGCAACGCGCTTAAATGCATGAAGTGGTGTGCTCAAATCCTGCCAGGAATCTTTGTATTTGTCAGGAACAATACGGTGTATGGCGTCATCAATATCCTCAGGTGATGCTGTATATTCATCACGTAGCGGATGTTTGAGTACCGTTTCTAAAGCACATAGATCTGGCACTGTTGCACGAGCAAAGAATATATCCTCTTTTACCACTGTAGGAATCGTATCCCATTCTGGTTTATCATCATGAGATAAGGTGCCACCATAGCGGAACCAATAGAAACCTAACACAGAGGCAGCCACAAGTCCTATATTCCAAGCTACCGTAGGCCATGTTCCTTCGATGTTTGGATACGGTATTGATGGCAAGGACAAGAAGAAATCTCCCATGTACCAGGATATAAATGTAATAGGAATCAATCCTAAGATGACAAGAATGCCTCTATCTTGATTAAAGAATACATCAATCAAATTATGTTTCTCTGCATGATTTGCATAATGAACCATGTAGTTGTACGTATCATGGAAATGCTTGTAGAAGATCATTTTTCCTGCAAAGGCTGCGTACAGAACACAGGAATAAATCGTTAGCCCCACCAATCGTAAGGAATCCTCTATTTGATGGTATCCTTCAAACCATAGTCCAGGGAGTGTTACCAAAACTAAGGGTAGTAAGAATACATAAGCATCAAAATCCATGCCCCACCAGAAGCCGTAACGCAATGAATCTACTACAGATTTCCAGCGCCCCTTCCATGTGGGGTAGGGATTATACACAATCATAAATACAATTCGAAAGATGGTGCTCAATATAGGAGCCCAAAGCATTAATTTTATATTTTGTTGTAGGGATAGAAAAAATTGTTCACTCATTTATACTTCCATATCTACTTTAAGAACAATAATTCCCCATAGCAATCTACTATACTAAATCACCAATTATAATTGCCCATTCGATTTATTTAAATAATATAATTTTACATATTTCGTCATGGTGTACATCATATGGTAAATAGATAATAGAAAACCTATTTTTCCATCTAATATGCCGCCTTGCAAAATATATATCTTAAAAAATGCCCATGTTGGACGCAATATAATATCCCCTAAAAAACTACAAGACTTCCCTTGTGCCTTGTACTTGTTGGCCGCTGCTGTAGTATATTTATTGAACTTTTCAAAGAACTGATGCCAGTTATCATACGTATAGTGATACAATTTTCCCTCTAATGTATCTTGTGGATACGGACTGATAAAGGCTTCATGAACAGCACCTTCCACAGTGGCTCCCTCTCGAGGCATCAATCGTAACACCTTATCAGGTCTCACCACACCATGAGTAGCTGGATTGTGATGGAATAAATTATATCTTCGTAGCCAATAAGCCTTTGGCTCTCCTTTAATAGATTCTTGAATTGATTTTGCTAATTGAGGAGATACACGCTCATCCGAATCTATAAATAGAATCCATTCAGAATGCGCTTGAGATATACCAAATCTCCGTTGTTGTGACCAATCTCCATTCAGAGGATGTGGTATAACTTTAGCCCCCAAGTTAGTAGCAAGAGGTACCGTTTGATCTGTACTTCCATCATCAATAACTAATATTTCATCAGCAAATTGAATACTTTTAATACAATCTACAATATGTTTTTCTTCGTTGCGAGCTAAGATAATAGCCGTCACAGTGCTCATAGATCATCCTTTAACTTACAAATCCCGTTAATTTACTATGTAGATACATATGGTAGATACAAATATGATATCTACCATATGTATCGTATACAAAAATTATTGAATACTATCCCCATGTTTGATACGCCATGCTGCGAGTTCGCGCATGTTCTTAATCACATCACCATAGGCTTGAGGCATATTTGTGCCTTGTTCCATAACTTTTCCATTGTTATCTAGATAGAGTCTATGGTTAAAGACAAATTTCTCTTGTGTAAACAAGCTTGGTACCATGGCTTCATAGGTTTGACCAGGACGACCTACAAGTTCTGCCAAGGTTGGAATGATTT
>NZ_CAJLUB010000108.1 GCF_905209685.1 uncultured Veillonella sp.
TATGTTTGAAAATTGGTCAAACAGTAGATGCCTTTGCTCCAGTATCTGTACTTGCTATGGGTACAGCAGTTATTTTGAAACGGCAAAATGCTTTTGCCGAAACGGTTCACATTCAGGCTATCGCTAGTTCTAGTACGAACACATTAGCTGGTGCGATGTTCTTCTTGCCAGCTCTATACATTTGGAATGTTACAGATGTATCCTTCGTACAAATGGCGATTCCTATCATCCTTGGTGGCGTACTTGGTGTTCTATTATGCGTTATGTTCCGTCGCTACTTCGTTGAGGAAATGCACTATGTGTATCCGTTTCCAAGTGGTCGTGCTGCTGCTGAAGTACTAATGAGTAATGAAGGTAGCAAAGCGAAACTCATGCTTGGTTCTGGTCTTATCGCTCTTGTATATGACTTTATTCTTAACAGCCTTGGCTGGTGGGAAGAGGTTATCCGTACTACTGCATTTAAATGGGGTTCTGCGCTAGCAGATTCTACTAAGTTAAATGCTGCTGTAGATACAGATGCTGCGTTGCTTGGCCTTGGTTACTTCACAGGCTTACGGTATGCGGCTATTATCGCAGCTGGTTCCTTCTTCTCTTGGTTCGTATGTATTCCAATCGTATACTATTTAGCTCCGGAACATATCATGCAAATCAATGGTCATGCAGTTCCGCTTGCAGAAGCTCCTATTCGTAAAGTATTCTTAGACTATGTTCGCCATATTGGTATCGGTATGCTTGCTATGGCAGGTATCATCGGCTTGCTCAATATGTCCAAAGTCGTAGCTAGTGTTGTTAAAAATGCAGTGCTTGATATTTTCAGTTCCAAAACTGTAGATGTTAACTTGCTTCGTACACAACGCGACGTGCCTACATCTTGGATTGGCGCTGGCATCTTGTTATGTACAGTTCTATTCGCAGCATACTTCCACTTTATGTATGCTGAAAGCTTCGGTCAAACAATCGTAGCATTCTTAATCGTTCTTATCATGTCCTTCCTATTATCTGTAGTAGGTATTAGCTCCATCGCTTATACAGGTACAGAACCAGTATCTGGTATGACAATCTTCATGATTATCATTTCTGCTGTATGCTTAACAGCTGCAGGCATGACTGGTAAAGTAGGTATGATTGCAGTCCTCATGATGGCATCCTTCATTGGTACAACCATCGGTATGGCTGGTAACTTCATGTCTGAACTTAAAGTAGCACACATGACAGGTGCTACACCTAAGAAAATGGAACAATGGCAAATCGTTGGTACCATTCTTTGTGCCGTACTTTCTGTCGGCGTTATGATCCTCTTAAACGATGCATATGGCTTCGTAGGGGACCATGCATTAAATGCGCCACAAGCGAATGCTATGGCTGCTATCATTGAGCCGATGATGACTGGCGGTAGTGCTCAATGGCCTCTATATATGGCTGGTGCATTATTCGCAATCATCTTGTGGATGGTAAAAGTTCCACCATTGGCATTTGCCCTTGGTACTTACTTGCCAATGGAAATCAACACACCATTACTTATCGGTGGTTTGATTGCATACTTCGTACAAAACAGTACAAAAGATAAAGAATTGGCAGATCTTCGCTTCTCCAAAGGTAGCACAATTGCATCTGGTCTCGTAGCTGGTGGTGCTATTGGTTCTTTATTCAGTGCCGTACTTCGTATTGCCGGCATTGATGTATTCGCTCAAGACTGGGTTGAAACACCGGAAGCAACATACCTCAGTATCGTAATGTACTTGTTACTCTGTGTATTCTTGTACAAAGTAGCTATGTACGTAAAAGCTAAAAAAGCTAAATAATGAGTAAGATATATCTTTAAGCATGTGAGTGTTTTATTTGAGTAAAAATCCTTAGGCGTTTTCTGCTTTGTGGGTGACCGCCTTTACCGAGTTTTTGTTTTCTTGGTAAAGGCGGTTTTTTTATATAGCAAGAAAATTTTTTGATATAGCTAGAAACTATGTGGATGTAAAACCTATTTATATAGTTAGATTAATTGATATCAATTATATCGAATGTTATCATTTATATAGTTAGATTAATTGACATCAACTATATCGAATGTTATCATAATACTATAATACCTCTAGAGGTATTATAGTATTATATTCTTATATGTAAGTATAGATATAATAGTTGATTAAAGAGACTTCTGTTTCTAAGTAAACAGGGTCAAGCAAAGTCAACGAATCCATAAAGGAGTTGGCTAATGTTCTGACACACTTGAAAGCTTATTTGATTAAAACTCCGTAACTCTACTTGAGTGTTTACACATAATTATTGACAGTATCTTTTCTTTATGAGACAACAAAAAACTAGGAGGTATTATATGTCTACTAAACAAAAAATTAATCGCTTTGTCGGATCTATTGGAGCTATTATTGGGATCTTTGTTTTTATTGCATATATTCCACAAATTATCGCTAACTTAAACGGAGCACCAGCTCAACCATTCCAACCACTATTCGCAGCAGTTTCTTGTTTAATTTGGGTAATGTATGGTTGGACAAAAGAACCTAAAAAAGACTGGATCCTCATCGTTCCTAATGCAGCGGGCGTGATATTAGGTGGTTTAACTTTTATTACTGCTTTATAAAATTATATAAACAAAAACAGCAACTTCATAAAAAAGTTGCTGTTTTTTTCTGCTTTGTGGGTGACCGCCTTTACCGAGTTTTTATTTTCTTGGTAAAGGCAGTCTTTTTATTATTAATTCTAGTTTTATTGCTATATCTATAATAATTTCTTCGGTATAACTAAAAACTATATTAATATAATACCTATTGATATAGTCGGATTAATTGACCCTAACTATATCGAATGTTATGATTATACTAGAATACCTTTATAGGTATTATTTTTATTATGCTCATAATGTAAGTATAGATATAATAGTTGATTAAAGAGAACTCCTGTTTCTAAGTAAACAGGGTTAAGTAGAGGCAATTATGAAATTTAAGAAAATCGCAGCTCTGTTAGGAGCTTTTACACTTGCTAGTAGCTTGTTTATAGCTGGTTGTGGCAATACAGGCACGAGTCAAAAAACATGGCGCGTTGGTACTGATGCGACCTATGCACCATTTGGTTTTAAAGATAAAGATAGCGGCAAGATAGCTGGTTTTGATGTTGATATTATCAATGCTATTGCAAAAGAAGAGGGCATTGAAGCAGATATTCAAAACTTGAACTTTGATGCACTGTTACCAGCATTACAAAGTAATACCATCGACATAGCTATTTCAGATATGACCATTTCTGAAGACCGTGCTAAATCTGTAGATTTTAGCAAACCATACTACATTGCAGGTAATGGTCTCGTTGTTAATATAGATAACACAAATATTAATAGCTTTAAGGATCTAGAAGGCAAACGCATTGGTGTATCTATCGGGTCTACAGGGGCAGAAATTGCTAGCAAGATTCCTAATGCAGATGTACGCCAATTTAATATCATTGTTGATGCTTTCTTAGAATTGCAAAATCGAGGCGTTGATGTCGTTATTAATGATACGCCGGTAAACGAATATTATGTTAATGGAAAGGGTAAAGGTATCGCAAAGGTCACTGGAGAGGACTATGATGCGGCACCACTTGGTATTGCTGTGAAGAAAGGCAATACAGAGCTTCTTAATAAAGTTAACGATGGTTTGGCTAAGATTAAAGCCAATGGCAAATATGCAGAGATTTATAAAAAATGGTTTGGTAAAGAGCCACCTGCAGAGGATTTAAAATAGTTTGTAGATAGAACCTAAGCGTATTATTTGTTATAATACGTTTAGTAAACCTCAAATGATATGAGGTAGTATAGAATGGGTGATATGATGGCTAAACGACGTGCATTTTTAGATATAATTAAAGAGAAGGGCGCCCTCGTTTTAGATGGTGGGTTAGGATCAGAGTTAGAGCGTTACGGCTGTAATCTTCAGCATAAATTATGGTCTGCTAAGATTCTTATGGACCAACCAGATATCATCAAAAAAATACATATCTCGTACTTGGCGGCCGGGGCAGATATCATTCAAAGTTCTGGATATCAAGCAACGGTAGCTGGCTTTAAAGGATTAGGTTATGGTACGGAAGAGGCCATAGAGCTCGTTAAATTATCCGTTCGTTTAGCTGTACAAGCTCGCAATGAGTTTTTAGAGGCTAAGGCGACTGGAGCACTTACATTGCGGGGGATTACACTTGGTGAAGAGACTCCAGATGGGGTTAGATATTTTTCTGAAGGTGCATTGCCTAAACCATTAGTGGCGGCTTCTGTAGGGCCATATGGTGCATTTTTGGCGGATGGATCTGAGTACCGTGGATATCCTGATGTG
The DNA here is from genome assembly GCF_905209685.1 of uncultured Veillonella sp. Lineage (GTDB taxonomy): Bacteria > Bacillota > Negativicutes > Veillonellales > Veillonellaceae > Veillonella. Next base: position 4,320 of record NZ_CAJLUB010000108.1, read on the forward strand.
CAAACTGAATATCTCGAAGTATTCCATATTCCTCGGTTAGCATTATTCTGTGAAGAAAACCCGGATATATTATCCTTTGAAACTATCCCGTCTTATGACGAAGCCATTGCCATTGCTCGCGCCATGTCTGACCCATACACATCGAGAGGAATTCCAGGATGGATTGCCTTTTCTTGTAAAGATGGACATCATGTTTCTAGTGGTGAAACCATCATTAAATGCGCGGAGATGATCGACAAGGTTAGACCTATAACTGGTATTGGTGTCAACTGTACTAAGCCGGAATACGTAGAGTCCTTGATTAAGGATATTCGGACTGTTACGGATAAACCGATTGCTGTATATCCTAATCTTGGTGAAAGCTATGATAGTGAAACTAAGACCTGGTATGGCGACCCTGCATCATTTGTAGATTATGTTGATGTATGGCGTAATGCTGGGGCAGAGATAATAGGTGGTTGCTGTAGAACAACACCTGAAATCATTGGTGACATAGCTAAAAAAATTCATAAATAATGATATAAACTAATGATATAAACATAAAAGGCTATCGATGTTGATTCGATAGCCTTTTTCTATTAGCTGATGTTTGGGTTATAGGACAAAAAGTGTTGCTATTTCAGTCCCAAAGATTGGTAAATAGGCGATCATAATTATGCAAATCACTCCAAACAATAGCATCACCCCAAGTTGGAATAGAGGCTTCTAACCTAGATTGTTCATGTATGGTATGATATATATCAGAAATACTCTTGTTGGTCGGCATAACCTTAAGTATTTCTGCATTAGAAAGCGGGTTCGGTGAGTGCATATAGCACCACCAGAACACCGCTTTTATTCGTCTTTCAATAGACATTCCTCTATGATTACGTAACATAGCGCGTAACTGAGCATTTACGCCACCTTCTATACGATTATTAGTAGCTGGACAGGTACATTTCAACGATGTATCTAAGTAAGTAAACAAACATCTTTTATTGATTAATTTAACTAAGGAATTTTCTGCTTTTATAAGTCGTTCGTGTTTTGGTCGTATCGTACCATTTTCATCAACGGTTATTTCTGATAGAAATACTCTATGTCGTACTTTCCATGACATAACGTTTTGTACCCACTTCACAGCATGATCTTGCGTGTGTATCGTTAATAAATCCCTTGCAATTCCATATAATTCACAGCCAGCAATCGTTTTAGGACGTATTGTTGTATAGCGTTTTACTTGTTGAAATGCGTGAAATAAGCATCTTTGTAGTTTGGCTTTCGGCCAAACTTTTTTTAATGCCTTTTGAAAGCCGGTACCACCATCGGATACAACTACTGTAGGTGATGAAATACGTCGTAATAAAGCCTCCCAAGCCTTAGAGTGTTCATATCTACAAACATACCATCCTAAGACATGCGTCTCATTACAACAGATTAAAATGCAAGCATTTCTAGCTAAATAAATACCATCAACAAATGCTACGCTACTTGATGATTCAACTTTTGGTGGTAACGGCCAAAGCTCCCAAAACTGTGATGTTTTTCTCCGAAATGAACGGCCATCACCAGCCATATCTAACTGTGTGTGTTTACCAAATAACCAATCCAAAAACATCTGTAAATTATTGTTAGTTTTATTCACTTTATTTGTGAATGAGCAAGAACATTGATTACAATACCAACGTTGAGAACCCGCATTTGTTTTACCATTTTTCTTACAAACGAAACCACAACTAGGGCATCTGACTAGTTTCATAATTATACTCCTTCTAAAAAATATATCTTTCTAGAAAGATAAAACCTTATTTGAGTCAGTAAAATCAAGGGGGTTCAGACTTTTTAGCAACACTTTTTGTCCTATATGTAAAAGTTACTCAAAAAGATAAAATGCCGATAGAGCCAGTATTTAACTAGCTCCATCGGCATTAACAGCAACACTTTTTGTCCTATAACCCAAAAAGGACCCTCCAAAGAGAGTCCTTAGTCTGTATTGTTATGCTATTAAGCGTT
>NZ_CAJLUB010000109.1 GCF_905209685.1 uncultured Veillonella sp.
ATATGGCTCAAGCAGGCGGTAAAGAACCAGCTAAATTGATGGATGCATTAAAAGCTGGTGGTGAAGCTTTAACATCTATGTTACAATAGGCATATAATTTTATAATTATACTTGTATCTGTTATAGAAAAATTTTATAATGCATAAAAAGTTACTGACTTTGTAGCTTTAATTCAAGTATAATAGGAGGCGAGGTTTCACTTTTACAGTGAAACCTGCCAATGTAATAAAAAGGAGGGATACGATGAAGGTTTCTGATGAAACTATGTTATTCCGTAAAGTAGACGATGAGCCGATGACAGCTGAAGAGGTTCTCACTCGTGTTTATCAATCTATTCAAGAAAAAGGTTACAATCCAATCAATCAAATTTTAGGCTATCTAATCTCTGGTGATCCAGCGTACATTACAAGCTATAATAATGCGCGTTCTGATATCCGCCGTTTAGAACGGGATGACTTGATTGAGGAATTGTTGAAAGAATACGCAAAGGCAAAACAACTATAATGAGAATTATGTCATTAGATGTGGGCAGCCGTACTATCGGCATTGCCTGTAGTGATGCACTGCTCATGACAGCACAAGGTATTGAAACCATTCGTAGAACATCTCTTGAAAAAGACTTTAACCGCTTACAAGAACTCATTACTGAATATGAAGTACACGAACTTGTAGTAGGTATGCCGAAAAATATGAATGGTACAAAAGGTGAACGGGCTGAAAAGACCGAAGAATTTGTCGAAAAGATGAAAGAGGTCATCGATTTACCTGTTACATATTGGGATGAGCGGTTATCTACTGTTATGGCTGAACGCCAACTCATTGCAGCTGACGTGAGTCGTAAAAAACGTAAGTCCGTTATTGATAAAATGGCAGCGGTTGTAATTTTGCAAGGATATTTAGATCGCTTGCAGTTTAATAAATAAGTATTTTTCTTAAGGAGGGTTTCCGATGGTTGACCAAAATTTTGAAGGCGAAGTATATTACTTGGAATTCGAAGATGAAAACGGTAACAAACAGTATTTCACAGAGGATATTATTTTGAGCCATGAAGGCCAAGAATATGCTGTTCTTGTACATGTACAAGATGAAGAGGCTGACCATGAAGGTCAAGATGATACATACATGATCTTGGCTCGCATCGAAAAAAATGAAGAAGGCGTAGAAGAATACGTACCTTTAGATGAAGATGACGATAACTTTGAAACTCTAGTAAAATTGTATGAAGAAATGGAAGATGGCGAGTAGTCGACTTCCTTGTAAATCTAGCGTGTTGTCTTAGGACAATGCGCTATTTTTATTTGATATACATAAAAGCTTTATAATAGAAGGTGAATTATATCTATATATTTTCCTTTCATACTAGTAGCATAAGAGATGGCTATAATTGATATATAACATAATTGGGGACGATAATAAGATAATGTCCTTAAATGTAGGGGAAATATAGACTTTATGGTATAATAAAGTGATAAATACTGTTATGTTACAGAAAGGAACTCAACATCGTGAGAAAAGCCTTAAGATATATTTTAATCCTTATTATTGTAGGCGTATTAATCATCGCAGGTGGTCTTGGTGCAATTTATTTAGTGCCAAATACCTTTGCACAAGATGATGGTAGTCAGGTACTTGTCATTGAAAAGGGGCAGACTGGCACTGAAATTGCTGATATGCTCTATGAACGAGGTCTCATTCGAACTACGCAAGGTTTTAAGCTTTGGTTATATTTGAGCGGTACTAATGATAAACTTCAAACTGGTCACTACCAAATTCCTAATAAGGTAACTGTGCGCGAACTCATTTCTTTATTACAAGAAGGTCATGTAGAATCTATTCGTGTTACCATTCCTGAAGGATATACCGTTGGGGATATTGCTATCGTTCTAGAAAAAAATCAAATCATGAAAGCAAAGGACTTCTTAGCGGAAGCTAAAACCTTTGTACCATACCCATACATGAAGGGCACAAGACCAGCTACATATCCTGTGGAAGGCTTCTTATTCCCAAGTACTTATGAAATTCCAGTAGGTGCAACGCCACGAGAGGTCATTCAAATGATGGCTGACGAAATGAATCGTTACCTCACACCAGCTGTGAAGAAACAAATTCAAGCTCAACATATGAGTATTCATGACTTTGTAACCTTAGCATCTATAGTGGAACGTGAATCTTTGTTTGATGCAGATCGCCCAACAATTGCAGGGGTATTTAAAAAGCGTTTAGCACACGGTATTCCATTGCAATCTGATGCGACTATTTCCTACGTACTAGGTTATGCTAAGGAAGATGTAACAATTGGTGATACACAATTGCAAAGTCCGTACAATACATATGTGTCTAAAGGTTTGCCACCAGGACCAATTGCTAACCCTGGTAAAAAGGCATTAGATGCAGTATTGCATTCTGAAGATACTGATTACTTATACTTTGTAGCTGATAAAGAGGGGCATAACCACTTCTCTAAAACATACGAAGAACATTTAGCGGCGGTTCATAAAATTTATGGTAATGATACAGCTACTTCCTCTAATACAGAGGCCGCAGTACAAGCTGGTCCTAACTATGACGTGGCTGTGGCAACGACAGAGCCTAACTACAATTACAGCTCTGAAGAAGCGGTGGAAGCAGATTCTCAATATGTTAATGTGGAACCTACGTACAAATATACACCAACAACGGTTCCAGCTGCTGAAATTCCAGCACCAACACCAGCTCCACAAGCACCAGCTCAATCTGCACCAGCAACTCAATCATCTAGTTCTAACTCTTATGTGCCAACTACAACACCTGCTCCAGAATCTATGCAAAATGTTGTACCAAGTACACAACAAGTACCTCATATTGAAGTAAAGCCAGCTGAATCTGTGGATCGTTCTACGTTGGTAGTTCCTAGTGGTAATAGCAATAAATAATGTAGGAGATTGAATCTACTTTCATGACATTAAATGATATTTTAAATGAACAGCGTATTTACGCGATGATTAATGATGTACCGATTCTACGAGAATCTGAGGTTCATCTCTTTGAAGAATTAATAGGTTTGTACCGGCCCACCTCTGTGTTAGAGGTGGGCACCGCCATTGGTTACTCTGCTTTGTTGATGGCTCCGCTACTCGACGAAGAGGAGGGACATATTACATCTATTGAACTAGATGATGTGCGTTACGAAATGGCGAAATATTATATTAACCAATCTGATTATGCCGATACAATTACATTGCTGAAAGGCGATGCGTCTCAAGTCTTAACGGAACTCACCGGTGAATATGATCTAGTATTTTTAGATGGTCCTAAAGGGCAATATCTTAAACAATTAGAACTCATTTTGCCTCATGTGAAAGAAGGAGGCGTTATCCTTGCAGATAATGTACTTTTTAGAGGCTATGTAAGAGGCGATAAGGAGCCACCAAAACGGTTTAAGACTATCGTAAAACGGTTAAAAGAATACTTAACATATGTTGAAAATAAAGAATTGTTTAACACCACCATCTATCCAATGGGTGATGGTATGAGTGTGAGTGTGTGGAAAGGGCACAACAAATAATGGCAGAACATTTTATGGAATTGCTTTGTCCAGCCGGTAATATGGACAAGCTTAAAATGGCTATTCGCTATGGTGCGGATGCTGTATATTGTGCAGGCAAACGTTTTGGCTTGCGCGCAGGTAACTCTAATTTCTCCGACGAGGAATTAAAGGAAGCTGTAGAGTTCGTACATGCGCATGGTAAAAAAATCCATGTTACATGTAACATCATTCCTCACAATGAGGACTTTGAGGGTTTAGAGGATTATTTGAAATTCCTTGAAAGTATCGGTGTTGATGCGATTATCGTTGCCGATATGGGTATCTTCAGCCTTGCTAAACGCGTTGCTCCAGGCCTTGAACTTCACGTAAGTACACAAGCGTCTACAACAAACTGGCACACAGTTCAAATGTGGAAAGAATTGGGCGCTACACGTGTAGTAGCAGCTCGTGAAGTGTCCTTGGCTGACCTTAAAGAAATGAAGGACAATGTAGATATCGAAATTGAATCCTTCGTACATGGTTCCATGTGTATTTCTTACTCTGGTCGTTGCCTATTATCTAACTATATGACAGGCAACCGCGATGCGAACCGTGGGCAATGTTCTCAATCTTGCCGTTGGAAATACTCCCTGGTTGAATCTAACAGACCTGGTGAATACTATCCGATTGAAGAAGATGAGCATGGTACATATATTTTTAACTCTAAAGATTTGTGCTTGATTCACCGTATTCCAGACTTATATGAAGCTGGCATCGACAGCCTTAAAATCGAAGGCCGTATGAAATCCGTCCACTACTGTGCAACAGTAGCAAAGGTTTACCGTACAGCTATCGATACATACCTTAAAGAAGGTAAAGATTGGTATGTTCGTCCAGAATGGATTGCAGAATTAGAAAAGATTTCTCACCGTCCATATACAGATGGCTTTGCAGAAGGCCGTCCTGACGAAACTGCTCAAAACTATGGTAAATCTACAAATACGCAAAGCCATGATTTCATCGGTTTAGTTTTGGGTTATAACGAAGAAGAAAAATACGTTGATCTTGAACAACGTAATAACTTCAAGGTAGGCGATAAAGTAGAATTCTGCCAACCTAAGGGTGAGCTTGTTGAGACTGTAATTAAAAAAATGACAGATGAAGATGGTAACCCAATCGATGTAGCTCCACATGCTCAAATGAAAGTGCGTATTTACATGGATACACCACTTGAACCGTACTCCATGATGCGTCGTGAGTGCAAACCTAAAGCGGAGTAATTATGCGTGGTACACCATTAGAACCGAGTAAATCTATCGGTGCATTTCCCGATGTACCAGATCTAGAGACCTCTGGGGAAGAGGCGTATGTGTTCTTTCATCTTGAGCCGAAGCATACAAACTATATCAATCGCATCATTGAAGGCTATGAATATTTAGGTGTTATGACCTCTGTAGATACGAGTGGGCGGTGCATGTTGCGCTGTACACCATCTACAAAACCATTAGCCATTGAAATATTAACTAGCCTATCTGATTATGTCACTATAGAGAAATGAGAGTATATCTATGAAACAATCTATTTTGAAACGTGCATTATTAACAGCTTGCCTTAGTGTCTCTATGGCGGGGGTAGCTATGGCGGGTCCTGTAGGTCCTGTTGTCATTCCTCAAGCAGGGGATGTAGTAGTCATCAATCATGGTCCTGATATGACCTTCACTGGCAATATCAACTTTGATGTGGAAAGCCAAACTAATAACAACTTACAAATTGGTTCCTCTGTGATCCCTAATGTAGTATATGGTGCTGCTTTCAATAAAACTGGTGCACCAGATACAATTATCCCAGCTCAAACTTATGTGTATGTAGGTACAAAAGATGGAGCGAATGCTTTCACAGAAGCTAGCGACGCCGACAAAAAAGGGGCTAACTGGAATGTAGAAACGTTGAAAAAAACTAAGTCTGGTGATGTACAATTGGCAAGCCGTGGCATTCCTGAAAAGCCATTGGCAAACCAAGTAGCTACTATTAAAGACTCCATTATGCTTAGCGCTGTAGACCTCAGTACAACAGAGGTAGGCCGCAACAGCAAGGGCGTTCTATATATGACGGTTCCTAAAGAGTTGAAATTGACTGCGGACACAGGCATTCCTGAAGACGTAAGGGAAACAATGCCAGCTATGTTCCGTGGTAAAATGGGTGATTCCCTCATGGTAAACCTCATGCCACTAAATGATGATGAAAAACAACAATTAGCGGCAAACCCACACAATGCTAATGCAATCGTATTTAACCGTGGCATGAGCATGGCTAAAATGATTGGTTCCTCTGCACGTACAAGCAAAGTGTACACATACATGAAAGACCACTATTTGAACCTCGTTATTGTAGCAAAAGATTACGATGATAATGGTGCTCGTGGTAGCGGTGTTATGATGGTGTCTAAACAAGATAACTCTAATGATGTACTCTTAACACTCTACAAAGGCCCAGATCTTTCTAATAGCAAATTAGAAAAAGTAATTGGTGCCATGTTGTCTACAAACTTCAAACGCTAATAGATCTAATAAAATTTTCAAAGTTTTATAGGTCTTACAAAACGGCTCGATATACGGGCCGTTTTCTTTTTGTTTTAGGCAGTAAGGGCGTTATGTTGAATTTATAGAATTTATGAAATTTACTATTGAACCGTATTGAATTTTTTAATTCTCTGTGATACTATAATCTAGTAAAAGTTATGCAAAGGACATGATTCTCATATCCCTGTG
>NZ_CAJLUB010000110.1 GCF_905209685.1 uncultured Veillonella sp.
TGGTCTTTTAATTTTTGAATTAAATCCACGATTTTTGCCTCCTTAACATTGGCTTTATGCCATATCAATACTATTATTATAGCAAATTCAACCTATAGGTAAAAGTAAAATTTATTTTCTAAGCCTATTATTCTAATTTTCATAACATTACCATTAACAGCGAGTTGAATACTCCCCATATAAAACGTTACAATTATAGTAATAAACCGCTTAATAACAGTAAGGACACAAATTTTAACGTTCTAATTAAGACAACTACTTTTGGAGGACTTATGGCTAATACAGAAACAACAATCAACGCAGTTATCAATTCCCAAATCAATGATGCTCCCATCGATATAGAGAAAACGATTAAGGCTTTAGAGCGCAATAATTTCGTAGTTCATTACTTTAAAACAGGCACTGAAGCTGTTGATTATTTACAGTCTCGTATTCAGAACAAACGAGTGGCTATCGGCGATTCCCGCACCTTATTAGAGCTCAATGTACATGATGCTTTATCCGAGGTCAACGATGATATAACAGATATCCAACGTCCCCTTCCTGGTGAAAGCTTCCGCGACACTGCATTACGAACCATGGGGCGCGATGTATTTCTCACCTCTGTAAATGCATTGTCTCAAACAGGTGAGATGGTCAACATCGATGGCACAGGCAATCGTGTGGCAGCTTCTCTTTTTGGTTCCCAAGAGGTGTTCTTTGTGCTAGGAGTTAACAAGATTACCCCTGACTTAGCATCTGCTATTTATCGAGCACGAAATGTAGCAGCACCGCTAAACAGCAAAAAAAATAAGAAAAGCTCCCTCAACCCTTGTGCCAAATTAGAAGAAAAATGTTATGACTGTGGCTCACCGGATCGCATTTGCAACGCCTTAACAATCTACTATAAAAAGATGCACAACATGCAAACCATGGAGATTATTATCATCAATGAATCCTTAGGGTTCTAATGGTTTGTGGCCCATTTAGAAAATCTTGTACGCTCATCTGCCCTAATCCAGATACAACTCTATAAATAGTGGACCATCGCGGATCGATAGCACCACTTTCAAGATCACTGATATAAGATTGGGCTAGACCTGACTTATCTGCCAACTGATACTGCGTCATGCCCAATTGTCTACGCCAAAGCAAAATCAACACACCTAGTTTGTGGACCTCTTGTCGGATCTGTATATCATGACAACATAGGATAGAATTCATAGCAACCTCTATCTACTTTCACACTCAACACATGGTTATGCCTTTACTATACCCATATCGTAGGTTGACTGCCTAGTAGCAGTTGAAAAGTAATAACACAAAAGCCTTACTAAAAACTAATGTATCAATTAGTTCTAGTAAGGCTTTTTTCTACGCATATTACGTTCTGTATGTTTTCAACAATTCGTGTAATTATTGTATATATAGAGATAATTAGTACTAAACATGTACTATATTACACCAACCAGCATAGATAATATCTAGATTTATATAGTTTCTATACATTATCCATTCATTATGAATACACTTGAATAGTAATATTGCCATATCATTATTAGATATAGGATTATTGGTTAGCACTTTCTTGAGCTTTTTTGATTTCCATGTATTTAACCATGCCATCAACAGCTTTTTTAGCTTCGCGCATTGCCAATACTACAGTAGCCGGTTTATGTACAACGTCACCACCAGCGAACACACCATCACGGTTAGTCATACCATATGGATCTTCAGATGTAATGATGTACCCTTTTTCGTCTACTTTTAGATTATTCCCTTCGCCGATAAGACGAGCATTTGGTTTATGACCAGCAGCGATGATGATTTTATCTACAGGCATAACTTGGAACTTACCAGTACCGTGGATGCCTGCACCATCTTCGTTAAGAGCCATCACTTCATATTTGAAGCCTTCTACCTTATCTTTACCTTCTACGCCAACTGGAGAAGCAAACCATTGGAATTGAACGCCTTCAGCACGAGCTTCTTCGTATTCAGACAACAATGCTGGCATTTGTTCTTGGCTACGACGGTATGCTACAGTAACGGATTCACAGCCTAAACGTACGCATGTACGAGCCGCATCCATCGCTACGTTACCACCGCCGATGATGATAACACGGTCGCCTTTTTTAACAGGGATTTGCTCTGCATCAAGCTCGCCATTTTCCACTAATTGTACATTCGTCAACAAGTACATTGCTTGGAATACACCATGCACTTCATCATTTTCCATGCGTACTTCTTGAGGAATATGTGTACCAGTACCGATAAAGATGGAGTCAAAACCTTCTGCGAAGAGTTCATCCAATGTTTTATCTTGACCGATAAATGTATTACATACGAATTTAACGCCTAAACCTTCAAGACGAGCGATTTCACGACGTACAACGGATTTAGACAAACGGAATTCTGGAATACCGAATAAAAGTACGCCACCTGGTTCAGATTGACCTTCGAATACAGTTACCTCGTAACCAAGTTTAGCGATATCACCTGCTACGGACAAGCCTGCAGGACCAGAACCTACAACAGCAACCTTACCAAGATCTTGTTTAATCTTCTTAGGTTTGCGAAGTTCATTGATGCTTTCAAAATCAGCAGCAAAGCGTTCCAATTTACCGATATTGATAGGCGGTTTTTTCGCCTTGTTCATGATACAGTTACCTTCACATTGGTTTTCGCGTGGACATACGCGACCACAAATGGATGGCAAGTTTGTACGTTCTGCCAAGATATCGTTGGCTAAACCGAAGTTACCGTGCGCAATAGCTTGGATGAAACGTGGAATTTCGTTTTCAATAGGGCAACCCATACGGCACAATGGTTTTGGACAATTTAGACAACGTTTCGCCTCAGCGAGCGCTTCCTCCATTGTATAATCCGCATCAAAATGTAGTGGTTTTAATTCGTTACTCATGGCACATGCCTCCTAACAAGGATCCAGTACTATACTTATACAGCGTTGCATGTACCTGAACAATCCGATGAGCCCTCTCACATAGGGATGTCGCCACATGCTGCTAAGATTTATCTTTTGTAACCATTCGATAGACGTGTGGTCACTGGTCAGACACACACTATTCTATAGTATATTCTAAATTGTGAAAGTCCCAACAGTCAAGCAAATAAAGTACCTTTTGTATACGAATATAGCCCCTATTCATGCAAGGATTGCATAGAAACGAATGGTAAGGTAACAGCAATTCTTAAGTGTATATTTACATATATATCTATGCATGTATACTGATAATATATAAACTCCTCATGAATCTAACAGAATGTAAGAGGTTCACTATGAACACAGTAGACTTTACTAAAACATACTATATCGATCGCCGCGGTTCTCATTCCCGCAAATGGGATGGCGAGCATTTAAAATTCAGCCGTACTGACCTATTACCACTATGGGTGGCCGATATGGACTTTATGCCCCCTCAGTGCATTCAAGAGGCCATTTGTAACTATGTGAAAGCCAATCCTCTAGGTTACACCATGACAAATCCGGATTATATAGAGGCAGTCATGAGCTGGTACAAACATCGGCATAACTGTAGTCTTAAGCAAGAATGGCTCACGAGCGCGCCCAATGTCATTACAGGGATTATGTGGTGTATTGGGGCTTTTACCAAAACCAATGACGCCATCGCCGTTCTAAGTCCTGTATATGGCGCCTTTGATACAAGCGCCAGCGATGCCCAACGTCAAATTATCTCTATTCCTATGAATCGCACTGAAGATAATCGCTACACCGTCGATTACGAAGCCTTTGAATCAGCGATTACCAAGCACGATGTGAAACTGTTCATTCACTGCAATCCGCACAATCCTGTCGGCCACGTATGGACGGAACAGGAAATGGATCGATTATTCAGCATCTGCCAACGGCACCATGTGCTCATTATAAGTGATGAGATTCATCAAGACCTGATTACGGGACCAACGGAATTCACATCAACCTTGACAGTAAGTAAAGGGGCCTATGCGGATAATATGATTGCAATGTCCTCCCTGTCTAAGTCGTTCAATATGGCTAGCTTGCACCACGCAGAGGTTATCATTCCTAACGAACAACTACGAAGCCAATTCAACGCCTATAAAGCTCATGTGTACCACACAGACTCGGACGTTATTGCGGAAGCGGCCATCACCGCAGCCTACACGCATCCAGAGGCGGAAGCATGGCTCGCAGATGTACTCGCTGTCATTCGGGAAAACTATGAATATCTGTGCCGAGAACTTCGTACGGCATTGCCACACATCCGTATCAGCCCTATGGATGGCACCTATTTGGCTTGGATTGATTTTGGCGCCTATGTAAAGGCGGAAGATATGCATGACCTATTCGAAAATAAATGCCACATCGCACCAAGCTTTGGCGAATGGTTTGGAGGCGAAGATTACGCCACCTTTGTGCGACTTAACTTGGCGACTAGCCTTGAAAACATTAAGACTGCTACCCATAATATAATCAAGCACATACACCCTTAATGGATACCTCTTATCAGGAAATACATTAATTCACGAAATACATTAATCATATTAGAGAATTCATTTCGTGCAAATAAAAGAGGCTGCTCTAGCATCATTCAATGTTAGAGCAGCCTCTTTATATTATAGTTTCACCATATTACCTAAGTATTATATTGGTTCTTATTTAATTCTACCGAAATGTTCCTTTGCAAATTGCATGTCTTGTACGAGTTCTAATGTACCAATATAGTTATTGTTTTGATCGCGTACAGCCATGTAGTTTACATAGAATGGACGGCCTTGTTTTTCAAGCCATACAGCCACATTATCGCGGTCACCTTTACGGAAGGAATCGATAATACCGCGTACAATTGGTTCAACCTTTGGTGGATGGCAGGAATACACATCACGACCGATAGCTGTAGTAGGACGTTTAAATACCTTTTCACCATCGTTGAAGTAGCGGTTGATATCTTCATGGTCAACGAAGGTTACTTCCATTGGCATTGTGTTGAGCATAGCATCGAGTTGATCTACAGTTAATGTGCCACCAATTAAACCAATAGCATTATCATCACCACTTTGTTTTGTAGTTTGTGTAGCTAATGCTGCATCAGCCTCTGACCATGCAATACGTTTTACACCAAGGATATCTTCATACTGTGCTGTATCTTTGTAGATTTGATACCATTCTTCTTTGCTGAAGTTTTCTGCACAGATTGGGAACAAGATATTTTGTTCTTTGTAGATCATTTCTTGAGCACGTGTAAGAAGCTCGTCAAAACGTCTATACCAGTCGTCTACACTTTGACTAGATTTTGCTAAATCGCCCAATTGGTCGCGGATATCGCCATCAACAGTCCACATAACCATGGATGGACCACCGATTGCATAATCTACTTTCAATTTTGGATATAATAAGTCGCCTTTTTTAGCATAGTGAACAGATACTTGGCGCACTGTATTTACATCATCGATAGTTGCTGTTTTATCTGCTACTTTAGGACGGATAGACTCAATCAACTCATCAAGGGCTTTATTTTCCTCTGTTAATTGGTTGAGCGGATGACCTACAGTTTCTACCAATATTACTACGCTCTTGCTCTTTTCTTGAGCCTCTAGAACAGCCTCTACCTTAGCATGTTCAGCATCCATTTGTTCATGAATAGTAGAACCATGGAACAATGCAGAGTGAAGGTCGCATAATTGTTGTACCTCTTCTAAAGGTGTACCTTCGCGCATAAGACCTTGTTCAGCTTTCATGATTTCACTAGCCTCAACATGCTTGAATTGGCTTGCAAAATCTTCACGAACAGAACCAAGCTCTTCGCCAGTGCCTAAACGTTTCAAGAAGCCTTTCAATTGCTCTACACGTTCGCTATCTGTAACAGTATCGTCTACTTGAGTCTCTGCATTTTCACTGCTGTTAGATTCCACTGTGTTATCAGCAGCTTTATCTGCTTCTACTGAAGTAGCCTTAGCAGATTCCGCATCACCATGTAGGTTTGGCATTTCACCTTCCAAGGTAAAGCCAGCTTTCATAAATGCGCTCACGATATCGATCATGGATACGCCTTTCATTTTAGCCCCTTTAGGAATGGTCATGATTTTACCAACAGAGTTCAACATCACTTTATTAGTGATTTCACTGAACCCTAAGCTTTTCATAATCTCTGTTACTTCAGGATATTCTTTTACCAAATCATATACAGATTTGGACAAATCTAATTTCTTTTCCATTTTGATCCCCTCGTGTCAAAAATATT